>JBAUVQ010000232.1:0-1570 GCA_049583305.1 Methylocystis sp. | reverse complement strand
CCCCTGGATTGCTTCGCTTCGCTCGCAATGACGAACTCTCATCGACTCTCGTCGGCGAAGCGAGTCTTACCGCGCCGCCTCGCCGGCGCGGCGCGCCAGTTCCGGTTCCACGAGGCCGTGCCTGATGAGCCAGATAATCGCGCGGCTCCAGGACTCGTCGGTCTCGCCGCGATAATCCGTTTGCGACACGTTCATCAATTCGCCGGTGCGAGCGTCGCGGATGCGAAATTCGAGGTTCTGCTCCATCACGCTGATCTTGCGGAAGAAGCCGATGAAGGACATATCGGCGCCAAGCGCGCGGGCGATGTCGGCCTCGCAGCCGTTGCATTTGCGCAGCCAATGCGCCTTCACATTCTCGTCGCCCGACGCGCTCGTATCGACGAGTTCGAACAGGCCGGATTTCGCGAGCTGCTCGCGCGCCAGCGCCGTCACGCGCCGCAGCCGCGCGGTCTCCTCCGCGCTCTCGCCGGCCAGCGGGCCGCCAGCGCTGAAATCGTCGAGTTCGAGATCGAACACCGCGAGCTTGATTGGCTTGGTCGCGGGCTTCGCGTCCTCGGCGCGGCCAAGGCCCGCGTAAAACGCCAAGGCGCAGCAAAGCCCAGCGGCGAGTAAGAGCCGCGCCGCCGCTCTCAAGGATTGTTTCATCTCAAAGGCTCCCATCGCGCGAACGCCGTAGGCTCATTTATAGCGCGCTCCCCCGCGCCTTCGCCCGGGATGCGCTCCCGCCGCGGCTTGGGAAAAACGCCCGATGTTCGTGAAGACGCGTGCGCGAGGTCGCGCGAAAATTACTTGCAGACCACGAAGCCGCTGATCGCTTTCGCCAGATCGGCGACATCCGGCGGGTCCAGCGCCTTTTGTCCGTCGGGCGCCCCAACTTCGTAGGTCACGCGATTTGCATGAAGAAAAGCGGCGAGAACCGCGGAATTCAGGGCGAAATTGACGTTCTGCGTTAGATCGCCGCCGATTTCGGCCAGCTTCAGCGCATTGAGTTTCGCCGACACGACGCCCACCACATTGCCAAACCTGTCAAGCAACGGGCCGCCGGAGTTGCCGGCCTGAACCGGCGCGGACAACTGCAGGTACCGGCTGTCATCGCCCAAGCCGGAGAGCGCGGTGATGTTCCCCTCCGTGAAATTTCCCGCGCTTGAAAGAATATCCGCATGAGGAAAGCCAAACACCGCGACGCCTTCGCCAAGACGAATGCCTTCGCGAAGCGCGGCGATTTTCTTCGGGCTCTCGCTCAGGCGCAAAACCGCCAGGTCGTTGGCGACGTCGCGCGCGACGATTTGCGCGTCGAGGATCGCGCCGTCATCCGTTTTCACCCGAACCGTCGTGCAATCTTCGATCACATGGGCGTTGGTCACGAAGCTGCCGTCCCGCGCGACGAAAAATCCCGTGCCGGCCGAAAGCCGCTCGCCGGAGTTGGGGTCGGGCGGGCTTGCTGGCGGCGCTCCACGCGGCGGTTCAGTGGGCGTTTCCGGCTGCGTCGGAAGCCGCGAGTCCTCCAGCGCGCCCCGCTTCATTTGCGAAGGGTCGGCGGCCAGAACGCGAAGGGCGCCGTCGTATCCGT
>JBAUVQ010000231.1:0-9049 GCA_049583305.1 Methylocystis sp. | reverse complement strand
GCTGTGCTGCTGCTGTTGCGTTTGCGCCGCGGCGGGCGCGTTGGCGGCGCGAAGGTCCTCGCTGGTCACCTGGCAGGTGTGTCTTCTGTCGAAGCGGGCGAAGAACGGGCTCTCGAATTCGATGAATTCCTTTTGCGTGACCCGGCCCTTTCCGGACATGTCGAAGTAATCGAAGGTGGCGGTTTGGAACACCGGGCTCGCCTTCTTGATGATCTCGAAATCCTTGGCCTCGATATAGCCGCGATGGCGCGGGTCGCCGAGCCGATACATGCGCGTGACATAGGCGCGCCACTGGTCGCAGGTGTAGACGCCGTGCTGGCCGCCCCATTCGCGCGCGGTGGCGATCAGCGGTTCGTCGGCCTGCTGCGCCGAAGCGGATGGCGCCAAGCTGGGGGAACACGAGGCCGCGATCAGTGCGACGGCGAGGGCGCGAGCGCGCATGGGCTTCTCCTGGTTAAGAAAACGCCCGACCGTAACAACGATCGGGCGCCCTCGCCAGCCTAAAAACTTAGCGGTGATGATGATGGTGATGATGATGGTCGTGGTGATGATGCCAGGCCAGGGCGGCGGGAGCGAAGGCCACGGCCGAGGTCAGGACCACGGCGGCGATGATTCTCTTCAACATCGTGTTTCTCCATCATTATCAGCGTTTTCCGCGCGTTTTCCGCGCGTTCCGGGAGGCTGGAGGTCAAGCTGGGCTATTTCAAGGCGACCGCTGCGGCGGGCTTTTCGCGCGAAAAAAAGTCTCCCGCGCGCGCCGGCGAACGGGAGGCGGTTTTGGCGCCGGTCTCGCCTAGAACAGCACGCATTCGTGATGGTGATGCCAGTGATGGTGATGATGCCAGTGGTGGTGGTGGTGATGATGGACCCAGCGCGCCTCGGCGGCGGGGGCGGCGGCGAAGGCGAAAGCGCCGGCGAGAGCCAGCGCGCTCAGAAACTTCTTCATGGTTTCCTCCGTTAAATATTCACATTCCCGTCGGACATCGAAAACATAGCCATTTCCGCGCGCGAATTCGAGCGCGGGAGTTTTTTTGCTTCCCCCGCGTTTTTGGCGCTTGACGGCCGCGGGCTCGTGAGGTATAAAAACCGCATCGTCAAGAGTTGCGCCCGGGACCCGTTGGTTTCCGGGCGTTTTTCGTGATCGCGCCCTATCCGCAAGCCGCCCCAGATCAAGCCGCCCCAGATCAAGCCGCCCCCAAACATGCCGCCAAACCCGCCCGCCGCCTCCGCGCCGTCCCGCGACCGCGCGCGGCGCGACGTGGCCATTCTCGACTGGCGGCTGGAGGGCCGTTCGCTCGACGACATCGCGCGCCATCTCGTGGCGGAAGGCTACGAGCGGCTGTCGATATCGCAGCTGCGCCGCGTGCTGGCGCGCGCGCGCGAGGCGGCGAAGGCCCGTCCGGCCGAGGAGGCGCGCAGGCTCGATCTGCTGCGGCTCGATCAGCTCCAGGCCGTGCATTACGCCAAGGCCCTCGCCGGCGACAATCCCGCCACCGATCGCGTGCTGGCCATCATGGACCGCCGCGCCAAACTATTAGCCGCGCCGCCGACCGCGCAAGAGACCGCCGAATCCGAAAGCGCCCGAGAGGCCCTACTGGAAAAGCTCAATGCGATCGCGGCGCGGCTGATGGGGACGGGGGCGGGGGCGTGACCTTCGGCGTCGGCGACGATTGCCGGCCGCGCGGTTCGAAAAAATCCATTGCGACCGGTGGTCGCGTGGCCCGCGCGCCCTAACTCCTCCGCCGTGTGTTTGGTTTCGGAAGGAGGCGAAAATGCTGTCACGTTTCATTCCGGTTCTCGCGGGCGCCGCGATCCTGGCGACCGCCGGTTCCGCCTTTGCGTTCGACGCGATGGTCACCGCGCCGACGGCGATGAGGACTCATGCGTCGCCGCGGGCGGCCGTGATCGAAGTCATCCCCGCGCGCGCCGTGATCGACATGACCCGCTGCGCGCATGGGTGGTGCGAGGCGGCCTACGCCGGACAGATGGGTTATGTCCATACGCCCGTTCTCGTCAGCGCCGGGCCGACCTCGGCCTACGGCGGAGGCCCGATGGGAATGGTCACCGCCCCGATCAGCGAGATGGGCACGGTCGTCGGCGCGGTGGTCACGGCGCCTGAGATGGTCATGGGCATCCCATAGCGCGCTTCGAGCGAGAGGAAATCGCTCAAAATCGAGATGTTGGAGCAGGCTCCGTGCGGAAAAGTCCATCGGCTTTTTGCGGGAGCCTGTTTTCGTGTGCGGCGCTTGCCGCCGGGTTTGGTTCGGCGGGAGGGTTTGATGCGATCGCGGCGCGGTTGAGGGGGAAGGCGGCGGGGTTGAAAATGGTCTTTGCGCGGTTGACAGATGTTCTGTTTATGTTCTAGCTTTGCCCATCCGGTCGTTATTTGAGGCTCGATCATGGACGGCGTGAAATTTCAGGCGGCGCGAGGGCATCTTCTGGACTCGCCGGGGCATCCGCGGGGCGTAAGCTGTGGCGCGCAAGGCCCGTCACTCGGGCCGATAAGGCTGCTGCTCAAAACCGCCGACGGCTTCGAGCCGCGTCCGGTCGCGGAGTTGAATGTTTTGCTTGGGCGGATATTCGCGCGTCCGATCGATTGCGCGGGATTGCAGGGAGGTCTTTGGGCCGCGGCGCGCGCGCTGAACGAGGGCGAACTCGTTCGCGCGATGATCGCGACCCAGCATATGCGGCTGCCTTATTTGAGCGAGGACGAGGCGCGGCGGGCGGCGAGCGCGGAAGCGTTGTCGAAGGCCTCGCCCGACGATCCCGACCATCCGGGATGGCCGGCCGGCGCCGCTGGCGCTCGCGGCGGACAATTCCGCCCGAAGGACCGGGCGGACGAGGACGCGAACAAAATCGCGGCGGATCATACGCGGCGCGTCATCGCGCGACGCGCCTTTCGCGCTGGCTTGCGAACGATCCTGGCGCGGGCGCCGCGACTTGCCGGCGAGGCCCTGTCGAATCTTGTTCCCGGACTCGATGTTGTCGGCGACGTCGCGATGATCGCCGATCTTGGCGCGATGGCCGGCGAATTGGCGGCGTCGAAACGGGACGCGGACGCGGCGATCGAATTCGCGAAAAACGGTCCGCGCAAGCTGGACGAATTGCGCGTCGACATGGAGGATAAGTCCTTCCCGTCCTACGACGCGTTCAAGAAGGTCGATCTTTCGAAAATTTACGGGCCAGCCGGCGACGGCTACCAATATCACCACATCGTCGAACAAAGCGCGGAAGGCGACGTTTCCGCCAGCGATTTGAATTCGACGAGCAACATCGTGCGTATTCCGAAATTGCTGCACGAGGAGATTAATTCGGAGTATGCAACGACGGATCGCGAATCAGGAGTGACCCGGCGCGCAAAACTCAAGGGTAAGAGTTTCGAGGAGCAACGAGAAGAAGGGGTGGACGTAATGCGGGAAATCGGAATCATCGAGTAGGGGGTCGAAAATGTCCGGCGAAAAACCAAACCCGGTGATCCAGTTTATAATCCTGCGATTCAAGAGAGCCGCGATAGCAACTCACTTCGGCTATGAAGAAGAAGACCAAGCGCTGCAACGCGCCGGCATTCGCTTAGCCAAGCAGGCGGTTCGGGAACTTGACGCTTTTGACGCGCGACTGGCGCTGGTTCCCCTGCTCGACGATTCGGACTGGGGCGTCCGGGTTTTCGCGGCGCGTTATCTCCTTAATGCCGTGCCGGAGCGGGCGCTTGCTATCTTGAAGGAAATTCGGGAGCGTTGTCCGACTCGGGCGCACATGACGGCGTTCTGGATACTCCGCGATTACGAACGAGGTGAATTGGAAACATAGAGCGACGGAGTTTGGGTCGCGGCGGGCAGTTTCGCCCGAAGGATCGGGCGGACGAGGACGCGAACAAGAAAGCGGCGGATCATGCGCGGCGCGTCATCGCGCGACGGGCGATTCGCGCGGGCTTGCGAACGATCCTGGCGCGGGCGCCGCGACTTGCCGGCGAGGCCCTGTCGAATCTTGTTCCCGGACTCGATGTTGTCGGCGACGTCGCGATGATCGCCGATCTCGGCGCGATGGCTGGCGAATTCGCGGCGTCGAAACGGGACGCGGACGCGGCGGTCGAATTCGCGAAAAGCGGCCCGCGCAAGCTGGACGAATTGCGCGTCGACATGGACGATAAATCGTTTTCGTCCTTCGACGCCTTCAAGAAGATCGATCTTTCTAAATTTTACGGCCCGGCCGGGGACGGCTACCAATATCACCACATCGTCGAACAAAGCGCGGAAGGCGATGTTTCCGCCGGCGATTTGAATTCGACGAGCAACATCGTGCGTATTCCGAATTTGCTGCATGAGGAGATTAATTCGGAATATGCGAAGACGGAGCGCGGCGCGGAAGAGAGCCTCCGCGTGAAACTCAAGGGTAAGTCCTTCGAGGAGCGACGAGTAGAAGGACTGAAAGTGATGAGGAATATTGGAATTATCGAATAAGGGGAGAACCCATGTCCAGCGAGAAACCGAACCCGATAGTCCAGCATTTAATCTTGCGATTCAAGCGAGCCGCGATAGCGGCCCATTTCGGCTATGAGGAAGAGGACAGTGGGCTGCAACGCGCCGGGAATCGTTTGGGCAAGGAAGCGGTTCGAGAGCTCGACGCTTTTGGCGCGCGACTAGCGCTGGTTCCGTTGCTCGACGACCCGGACTGGAGCATTCGCGTCTATGCCGCCGGCTATCTCGTTAAAGCCTCTCCCGAGCGAGCGCTTCCGGTGCTGAAGGAAATTCGCGAGCGCTGTCCAACCAGTGCGCGTATGTCGGCGTTCTGGATACTGGAGAGACATGAGCACGGCGAACTGGAGATGTAGAAAGAGACGTTTCCGACAGCGATTTGAATTCGACGAGCAACATCGTGCGTATTCCGAAATTGCTGCATGAGGAGATAAGCTCGGAGTATGCGAAGACGGATCACGAAACAGGAGCGACTCGGCGCGCGGAACTCGAGGGCAAGAGTTTCGAGGAGCGACAAGAAGAAGGACTCAAAGTCATGCGCAAAATCGGAATCATCGAGTAGGGGACCAAGTATGTCCGGCGGAAAACATAATTTCGCGGTTCGGTATTTAATCGAGCAGTTCAAGCACGCGGCGATCGTCGCTCACTTTGGCTATGAAGATGAAGACAGCGCGATGCAACGCGCCGGCATCGGAGCCGCCAAGCGCGTGGTCAAGGGGTTGGACGCTTTTGACGCGCGGCATGCGCTGGTCCCTCTGCTCGACGACCCAGACTGGGGCGTCCGGGTTTTTGCCGCGCGTTACCTCCTGAAAGTCGTGCCGGAAAAAGCGCTCCCGGTCTTGAAGGAAATCGACGTTCGTTGCCCGACACAAGCGCGCATGACAGCCTTCTGGACGCTCGAACGATACAAGAATGGTGAACTGGAGATTTAGTGTCGACTGAATTTGGATTAGAGGCGGAGATGTCCGGCGAGAAGTACAATCCGGCTGTCCGACTTTTGGTCGAGCAATTCCAACGCGCCGCGGTGGTCACTCATTACGGCGACGAGGACGAAGATAATGCAATGCAGCTCGCGGGCATCCGCAGCGCAAAGAAGGCCGCTCAGGGGCTCGATGCTTTCGGAGCGCGCCTAGCTCTGGTTCCCTTGCTTGAAGATCCAGACTGGGGAATCCGCGCTTTCGCGGCTGGCTATTTGTTGAGAATCGCGCCTGAACGGTCGCTGCCAGTCTTGAAAGACGTTTATGAACATGGCTCGTACTACGCGCGTATGACCGGCGGCCAGTTGGCTGCGGAGTTACGAACGTGGGGAGTTGAAATTGTGAGAGCGAACCGAGGCCGAAACGCGGAGGACGAAAAATGTCCGGCGGAACGTGCGATTTCGCGGTTCGGTTTATAATCGCGCGGTTCAAGCACGGGTGATCGTCACTCGCTTCAGGCGCCGCCTTTCCCCGCGAACCCTCATCCGACTCCGCTTCGCGGAGCCAACTTCTCCCACGAGTGGGAGAAGGAAACGGCGCCACATCCCCCCATGATCCACTCCGAAAACCTCGCGCGCATGACCCCCGCCGAGCGCGAAAACTTCGTCGCCGCGCTCACCGAGCGGGAGGCCGTGGAGCTGCCTTTTCTGTGGGAGTTTTGGGCGCGGGCCGCGCAGCTTTTGCCTGAAGGCGATTGGGTCTATTGGCTGCCGCTGGGCGGGCGCGGATGCGGCAAGACGCGGACCGGCGCCGAGACCATTCGGCTGTGGGCGCGGACCCACGCTTACGTCAACATCATCGGCGCCACGGCGGACGACGTTCGCGACGTGATGGTCGAGGGCGAGTCGGGACTCGTCAACATTTGTCCGCCGGATGAGCGGCCCAGATTCATCGCCGCGCGCAATTGCCTGGAATGGCCGAACGGCGCGCGCACGCTGCTGTTTTCGGCGGAAAGCCCGGAGCGTTTGCGCGGCAAGCAGCACTGCAAGCTGTGGGCCGACGAACTCGCGGCCTGGCGTTATCCGGAGGCGTGGGATCAGGCGGTGTTCGGCCTGCGCCTCGGCGAGCGACCGCAGGCCGTCATCACCACGACGCCGCGTCCGACAAAAATCATTCGCGATCTGCTCGCCAATCCGCTGACCCATTCGACGCGCTCGACCACCTACGACAATCTCGCGCATCTGCCGAAGAGTTTCGTCGAGCGGATTTTGCGCGTCTACGAGGGCACGCGGCTCGGGCGCCAGGAGCTGGAGGCCGAGCTGCTGCTCGACACGCCCGGCGCGCTGTGGACGCGCGAGTCGCTGGAGGCCGCTTATCTCGCCAAGCCCCCGGCGCTGACGCGCGTCGTCGTCGCGGTCGACCCGCCAGCCAGCTCCACCGAGCGCGCGGATGAGTGCGGCATCATCGTCGCGGGCTTAAGCGAGGACGGCCGCCCCTGCGTGCTGGCGGACCTGACGTCGCAAGGCGACACGCCGCTGCGCTGGGCGAGCCGCGCGGTCGCGGCGGCGCGCGACTTCGAGGCCGACGCCATCGTCGCCGAGGTCAACAACGGCGGCGACATGGTGGAAACAGTGATCCGCCAGATCGACGCCAACGTGCGCGTGAAATCCGTGCGCGCGAGTAGGGGGAAATTTACGCGCGCCGAGCCGGTGGCGGCTTTATACGAGCAGGGCCGGGCCAAGCATGTCGGCGTGTTCGCCAAGCTGGAGGATCAGATGTGCCTGATGACCCCCGACTTCGACCGCCGCGCGGCGGGGTTTTCGCCCGATCGCGTGGACGCGCTGGTGTGGGCGGTGACGGAACTGTGCTTTTCGCAAGGCGATGGCGCGGCGATTATCGATTTTTATCGGAGATTGGCGAGGGAAGGGAAGTAGGCGGCGGCTTCCTTCTCCCACTGGTGGGAGAAGGCCGCGGCCCTCCTTGCGAGCGAGGTCGCGCGGGCCCATTTTCTAGGAGCGCCATTTGGGGTTGGTTCGGGACGTGGAATTTGCTAGATTTTCCCCAGGGCCACGATTTCGCCCGCGCTCGGGCCTATGTTCACCGGCTGTAAAGCGGCCGATGGGAGCTTCAGACGAGGCGCCGCCCCGGCGGAACGAAGGAAAGGGAAAGCGATGACGAAGATTCGGACGATAGGCCATGGCGCCGGTCCGGTTTTGTTGCCCGGCCCGGTCCTTTTGCCCGGCCCGCGATCGCGGTAGTTCCGGCGGGCTACGTTGTTGGCGGCGGCGATGTTGGCGGCGGCGATGTTGGCGGCGGCGTCGAAGCGAGCAAGGCCCCGATCGCCTGATGCGGTTTTGCTTCGGTTATCTTCACCTTGTCGATATGTTCCTGGAATCTGTCATAGAAATTATACCGTTCGATCACCTCCAGCTTCCATGCGTCGGGAACCAGGGGGCTGTTTAAAATCTCGGTGACCGCTTTGTGCGTGTCGGCGGCGGAGGCGAGGCCGAGCGCGAGCTTCACCCAGGCGAGCGTGTCGCGACGGTCCCACCAGCCCGGATTATCGCCTTCGTCCGCAACGGTTTTTTCCACTTTCGGCAATAGCGTCGCGAGCTCTGTTTTATCGTGTGGCGAGGCCCGCTGCGCGAGGTAATAGGCGTAATTGTTCAGGCAGCCCTCGATCACCAATTTCTGGGTGTCGTTCGGCGTGAGTTTTTGCGACTCCAGGGATTTCCTCATGATTTCAGCATTCAAATAGCCGTATTTCGACATTGTCACGGCTATATTGACGTAGCTGTTGTACATGTTCTTGTTGTTGTGGGACGGGTCTTTAAAGTCCTTGTATAAATTAATACAGTGGCCGCCGAACTGCATAAAAATCGTCGCCGACGCCTCGGCTATGGCTTCCCTGGTCTTCTCGTCGAGCGACGACTTGGCGCTTTCGAACGCCTCCTCGTGCATCGCGGTGACGCGATCCTTGATCCAGAAATTACCCAGGAACGAAGTCAGCGTCGCGGCGACGCCGAACGCGCCAACGCCATAGGTGACCAGCTGAAAGGTGTGCGTGACAAGCTGCGCGGACAGTTTTTCCTGCGCCGCCCGCAGTTGCGTCTCCAGGCTTTTGACGCTTTCGCTCAGGGCGGCGACGCGCTTGTCGAGATCTTCCGCGCTTGAAGGCTTCGCCTCGGCTTGCGCCGACGGGCCGGCGCCCTGTTTCTCGACCGGCTTTTCAACCGGCTTGAGCGGCGTCGCGGCAAGCGCCACGCCGAAAATTATATACAACAAGCAAACCGCGAGGGCGCCGCGCGCTTTCATCAAGAGTCCCATGCTGGTCGCTCCCGAAACGTTGGCCTGAATACGAGGCTAACGCATGATCGGGGTCGTCGCAACAATGTTCTATGTTTGTTCTTGACGCGGGCGGGGGCGCGGGTTAGCTTTCGGGTGTCAAGTATCGATTTCACGGGAAAGTTGGATGCATTCCGGCGGCGCGCTCGAAGGGCGATTTGAAAAGCGCCGCGCATCGGGGCCTATCACCCGCGCCGCCGAGATTGGCGACGACGGCCTCGTGGTTGGCGCCGGGACGATCCTCGCCCGGATGGCCAGCGGGTCGCTCGGGGAGCCGGTCCCGAGCCTCGTGGAAGAGGAAGATCGCCTACACGC
>JBAUVQ010000230.1:0-11934 GCA_049583305.1 Methylocystis sp. | reverse complement strand
AAGGCGGCGTCGCCGTCAACGCGCAGTTCCTGCAAATAAGCGCGCCAACGCGCCGTCGCCGCCAAATGATCCGCGCCGCCTTCCACGCCCGCGTTCTTGGGGGCGCGCCTCAGCAGTTGCGCCACGCTCCGGCTCATCGGCAGGAAGCCGTCCGCGTTACGCTGCGCGCCATAGCCGAAGAGAACGCAGCGAAGCTGGGCGGCGCGGTTCTCGATTTGCGCCAGTTCGGCGGCGATCGGCTCTATTTCGGACGCCGCGACGGCGATCGTCGCCTCTTCGACGGCGCGCTCGGCGTTCTGTAAATCGCTCTCGGCGGCGGCAAGATCCTGGCCCAGGCGTTCCGCCGCTTGTCGCGTCGCCGCGAGCTGGTTTTCGAGAAAGAACTTGCGCTCCGCGCCTTTCTTCAATTCGGGCGACAGATCGAGCGTCAGTTCCGTCGGCGCGTGCGTCGAACGCAAGATCGACGCGGCGCATGCGTCGGCGATGGCCTTGTCGACATCGGAAAACTCCGCCAGCTTGGCGCTGATCGTCGCTGTCAGATCGCTGGCGCGCGCCAAGGCGTCGCTGACGCGCGCTCTCAAACCTCGAAGGACGTCTCGCTCACGCTGCGCGGCGCGTAGCGCGCGCCGGCGTGACAATGCGGCGCCGCTCGGCGAATTTGCTCTGACAAAATCAATTGGCGCGCGGCTGTCGTTCTCACGAACCGCGACAATCGCCCGCGGGCCATGGCAATCCCGCGATAATGATCCACCGAGGCTGTCCATAAGCGCCCCCCGAAAACTTACTTACGCATTGCGCCCACGCATTGCGTTCCAAAAGCTCCCGCGCCGCACCTAAAATTAGATGCGTTGCAGCAAATCGAGGGAACAACGCCTGGCTGACGAATTGGTTGCGGAAAATTTAGAAAACTTGCAACCAACAAAGCGAGAATCCGCGAAGTGACCAGCGATACGCTTTCCGGCTGACGACTTCCGGCTGACGACTTCCTCCTGGCGATTTTTGGCCGCCAACGGAAGTCGGCTCTGTCTTTGATGGCGCGGCGCGTCACCGGCTTCGGGCCGAGCAAGACATCGTCAGTCCGTCTGTTCAGCATGAGCAAGCGTCGGCGGCGCGAGGAAATAGGCGTCCACGCGCAGACCAACAGGAAGCTTTACCCCTTCCTCCAGGTTGATCAGCACTTGTAACACCTTCGCGTCCATACGTTCAGTTGGACGTCCCGTCAGCACCTGTTTCGCGCCCATGCGAGTGGACACGCGATAAACCTCTCCCTGGAATTTTTTATTCGGGAATGCATCGGCCATCACTTCAACGGATTGACCGACCGCGACCTTGCCAACGTCGCTTTCGTCGACTTCGGCTCGCACGCGCAATCCCTTAAGTGTTCCTACAACCGCCACCGGCGTGGGCGGCATATTCGTGACGGTCTCGCCGACAACGCGAAGCCGGCGAAGAGCCGTGCCCGCCACCGGCGAGCGGATGAGTGTTTTCTCAAGGAGCGCCTCCGCCAAAGCTACGTTGGCCTGTGCGAGGCGCACTTGCGCGACGCCCGCCGCGATGTCCTCCGCGCGTGAACCCGTCTCGATAGCGGCCAGTCGTTCGGCCATTTCGGCGCGCTGCGCCTTGCTGGCGTTAAAATTCGACGTCGCCTGATCCATCATCGCCTTCGGCGATACGCCATTCTTGGCGAGAGGAAGCCGGCGTTCGTACTCTCGGCGCGCATAATCGAGCTTGGCTTCTGATTCAGCAAGCGCGGCTTGGGCTTCCCTGCGTTCCTCTGGTCGGGCGCCGTGCCGAAGCCGATCAAGCTCCGCTTGTCGTAGCGCCAACTCCGCCCGCGCGGAGGCCACGCGAGCGGTTTGCTCGGTGTTGTCCACCACGGCGATGATTTGACCGACAGTCACCGAATCATTCTCGTCGACACGCATCTCTCGGATAATTCCCATCACCTGCGCGCCAACTTCTCGTTCTTCTCCGGCGGGCTCGACCAGTCCGGGCGCCGCGGCCACATGTTGGCTCGGCGCGCTGGGCGCGGGTTGGGCCGGCCGCTCCACGATCGCCGTCTTTTCGGGCGACGTCTGTTGAAGCAATACGACGGCGGCTATGCCAAGCACGACAGATAGCGCGCCTAGCGCGCCGGGAACCCGCGATGTTCTCATTACATGCCTCCCTGGCTAAGAGGTGGAGAAACCGGCGCGTGAAGTGCATTAGCGGTAGGGAATGGCGCCAGGGTGGAACACTCGACTATCCGTCCGTCCTCAAGATGGACGATACGATCCGCGAAGCGTTGAGTTCGTGGATCATGAGTTACGATAACGACGGCGCACCGCCTCTCCCGCGCGAGCGTGCGGAAAAGTTCCATGGCCTTGAGACCGTTCTCCGCGTCGAGCGCGGCTGTTGGTTCGTCGGCCATCAAAATTTCCGGGTCGCCGGCCAGGGCGCGCGCGATCGCCACGCGTTGCCTTTGTCCGCTGCTCAGATGCGACGGATAGGCGTCGAGACGATCTCCCAATCCAACGACTTCCAGGAGTTCGCGCGCCCGATCCTTGGCCACGCGCTTGGACGCGCCCAATAGATCCAGCGCCACCATGACATTCTCGGCGGCGGTCAGCACGGGAAACAAGTTGTAAGCTTGAAAGACAAACCCAAAATGTTTCAAGCGCTGCATGGCAAGTTCATCCGCGTCCAGGAACGCCGTCGGCTTTCCATGCAGTTCGACGACGCCGTGCATCGGATGCAACAATCGTCCTAAGATATGCAGCAGCGTCGTTTTCCCGCTGCCCGAAGGGCCAATAAGCAGCAGGACTTCGCTAGCGTAGATATCAATATCCACGTCCTGCAAAACCGTCATCCATCCCGCGCCGGAGCCGAAGGTGTGGGTGATGCCGGAAGCTCTGATGACCGGGTTTCTCATCGGAACACCTTTACGGGGTCTATGGCCGTTATCTTGCTCAGCGACACCAGGGACGCGGCGATGCACGTCGCCACGGTGATGATGCCAATGCCCAAGACCAACCAAGGAGGCACGATGGGGGGAGCGCTGGTGTCTTTCGCGAAATGGGCAAGGGCCAAGACAATGGCGATTCCGATCGCGCCGCCCAACGCTCCACCGAACACAGCCTGCTGGATCACGATCTTATACAAATACGAACGCGGACCTCCCATGGCCCGGATCACCGCATATTCCGGCAGTCGGTCCATCGTGCTTGCATAAAGCGTTTGCGCCACGACGACGGCGCCAACCAGCAGCGCCAGGATCGACGAACTGACCAGGGAAACGCCCGCGCCCGTCGTCATCAGCCAATAGTCCTGGCTCTTGCGCGAAAAGCGCCGCGACTGCAGCACGTCAATGTCCGGCATTCGCTCGGAAAGCGCCCGAGCGACCTCTTCCGGCGTCCGATCCTTGGCGACTTGGATCAGCACATATGTGATGCCATTGTCGGCCGAGCTCAGGAGCGATTGCGCATTCCGCAAAGAGGTGAAAACATAGGGCGACTGCGTGAACGTTCGGATGCCATCCGTGAAACCGACGACGCGCGCCCGGTGGTTGTTGATTTCCACAACTTGATTGAGAGACTTCACGCCAAGTTTCTCCGCGTAAATTCGATCAATGAGTATCCCGTCGGGGGAAGCCAGCGCGTCGCGTACGCTTTCACCGGACGTCATCGCCCAGGGCAGCCCCATCTCGGCATTTGGTTCAACTCCAACGATGATCACGATCTCTCGATTTCCGTCCACGCCGCGCTTCCAAAAGCCGAAATGCAAAAGATAGGATTCCGCCTTGGCGACGCCATCGACCGACAAAGCCTGAAACCGGCGTCGCGCCTCTATCGGCGTCGCAAGATCGACAGAGCGCACGCCTTGCGCCGCGATCCAAAGATCCGCGCCCGCGTGGTCGACGATCGTCGAAACCGTGTTCACGAAATTGAGCAACAGCCCGAGTTGAACGCCAACCAGAATGGTGGTGAACGCAATTCCAACGAGCGTCACCGCGAAGCGCAGCCGATCATGGACGAGATTTCGCCATGCAATGAGAATGGTTAAATTCAGGCGGTCCCGCGCCACGGTTGGAGCGCTCGGGACGTGTATCTTTGCGAGCCCCAAGCCTTCCTGCGTAGACATTTGGGAATCTCCCCTATCGATCCTCGCCGAAATTCACGCTCCCGAGGGACGAGATCGCAGCCTGGTCTTGTCGGCGTTGAAGAGGCCCGGGCATCGACGCATGGACCATCACTGACTTCATCTCACCCGCTCCCAGGCAAAGGTCCTGCAGAGCGAGCCACCGAAAACGCATCCCGTGACCGCTAGCGCTTCACCAGAAACCTTCATTTTTCCCGAATATGTATTGCCGTCGCGGGGATTGAAGACCTTTCCGATCCACTCGCCATCACCGCTAGTCTTCATGTCCCAAATTACGCGGCGCCCCGCTTGGGTTGATGCCGAAGGATCCTTGAGCCATGAAATCCAACCGCAAAGGGCCGCGCCACAGGAAGCGATTCGCACATGCGCGTCGCCTTCCGCCACGAGCCAAGTCCCCGTCGCATCCTGCGCAAAGCACTGTGATGGAGCCATCACGACGCTCAGGACCGTGAGCGCTCGTGAAAAGGTTTTTATATTTTTAAGCTTCATGACATCCTCGCCAGAACGCATTCACCGTGAGAATTTCGAGTCTCCGCCCATCCCCTCCAGAGCTCATGCCAGTGAATTTGTGCTATGCGCCTTTCGGCTGTCGCCCAGAGTCCGCGCCCGACCGCGACACAATGCTGTCGGTCGCGGATTTGCGTCGACCAAGATGAAATGCCCAGGGGACCGTGCGTGACGCAAATCTCGCCCATCCGAACTTTTTCTCGGTCATGCCATCACCAGAATTGTTGGAGGCAAGTTGAATCGGGCGCGTGTCGAGGAACCGGCCGATAAATCGCAGGCCATTGGAATTTTTCCGCGCGTCGCCGCGCATTAACCGCTTCAGACAGGCTTCAGCCGGACATTCGCCGTCGATATCCAATTCGGAAACTTTCCGGCGCGCCAGCTCGCGAACCAACAGTTCTCCATTCATTGAAAAGAGGCAGTAAATAGTCTCGAATTTGCTGTTGGGATCACATGGAAGGTCGCAATCGAGAGAGTCCGGTCGAAAATAGCAATACTCTCCGTCGTACCAACAATGGCCCTCTAGAGGAGGACCGTTGTCGTTAGACACCCACGAGATGGTCACCTCTTCACTCGGAAGGAAGTACATGACATTTCCTCCATACTTGAGAATGCGCCCTGGAGCGCAAACAAACCCACCCTGCTTGCACCGATTAACCTTTCGGCGCACCAATCATTCGGGTATCACCCCTCGAACACCAACGAATATACGAAACATAGGTTCCATTTAGACGTTGTTTTATTATTGCTTAGCCTAAGTCTTAATTTATAGAATTTATTACCGTTTGTTTAGTCCATAGCGACGCAACCTGAGGCGCCTGATCTTTCTGGCGCATTTCTAAACCGTCGAATCGACGTCTGATTTGGCCCGATTAACTCATATTCAACGCCCCGCCACATAATTCGTCTGGAAACACAGGCCACAATAACGTTCCAAAGCACAAGCACTGAAACTAACGGCAATATGAGTAAGAATACCCACCTCAAAGTCCACAGCTCGTAACGTTGCGCGACGAGGATTTGCATCGCGAACGAGGCTTGCAACCAACCCTGCAAAGCTACTAGAGCAATCATGACGATACCGGGTATGACGTAGGCTAATGTATTATTTGGGCCGCCTTGAGATAGCGTGGCGATAAAAGTGATGGCCATTAGGAGCGCCGCGCTAAAATACATCGTCAGCGTCACGATGTGACGCCAAGCTATCGGCATATAAATGCGCGTAAGAAGAATCTGGCGGTTCGTAAATTCCAATAAACTGCTTACCGTGACGTTCGCGGGCGAAAGAACGACGCAGCGAGGAACGAATTGGATGCGCCGCCCCGCCGTATGGACCGCGTTGGTGACGCCGCCATCGTCACTTACGCTGCCCTCCCACCATCGTTTGACGTCCCACTGTTCGAAATCTCCGCGGCGCATCGCCATCGCCCCGCCCCACGCGAAGCTCGATCGATCCCCGAATAAGAACAGCGCCTGCGCATTCCAAGCGCTTAGCAAGAAGGCTTCGACCCGCTTATTCGCCGGGAGAAACCACCTGTAGCCAGTGGTGGCGCCGACCTCTTCGTTCGCCAAGGGAGCGACGAGGTTGAGCAGCCAATCCGATTGAGGCCGGGTGTCGCTATCGCAAAATGCGATGATTTCCGCGGAGGGATAGAATCTGCTCAGCGCGTTGACTGCGAATGTCAAATTATGCACCTTCTGGCCACAGTCCGTCGCGAGCCCGGCAACGACGATCTCGGCGGGTCGCGGGCTTACCGCGATGAGGCGCCTGATGACCGCGTAAGCTGGATCGGTCGTGCTCTCGGTCACGAACAACACGCCGTAGTTTTTGTACTCCTGAAAGAGCAGCGTCCGAATTGCATCCTCCAGAGAGGAATCGACCCCCTTACACGGGATGATGATCACCGCGTTCGGTTGAAAGTCGGGCCGCGGGCTCGACCGCTGGAAAAGGAAGCGCGCGAAACGCATCGCCGGAATACACACGACGAAGGCTTGCAGCACCACGAACACATAGATCAGCAGGTGATACATTTGCATGAACTCCCTCGCTGCATGCTCGCCATTCCCGCGCCAACCTAGTCAGACTTTAGTCCCGGATTCGCTTGCGCGAGCGATGATGAAACCTCGATCCTCCACGGTCGTCACGCGGAAGGAGCGGTCGCTCGCGCGATGCAAAACGTCAATCGTGCCGTCGCCGCTCAGATGAGTGGCCTCCAAGCTTTGGGCCTTTCCATCGATCCCGAAGCCCAAAACCTTGCCGACAGCCTCTTTGGCGCACCAAAGCCGCGTGAGCCATGCGTCGCGCTGGTCATCTGGATATTCTCCAAGCATGCCAAGTTCGTTCGCGGTAGCGAAAGCCTTGACAAGGTTGGCGTCGCGCGTCGCGATGCGTTCGATATCCACTCCCACCGCATCCTTGGACGCAATCGCGATCGCGCGGTCCTCGCAATGAGAAATGCTTATGCACGGAGGCGTATCGCCATTCGGGAGCGCCTCGACGAAGGGACGGCCGCGTTCGTCAGCGTTGATGGCAAAGGCGGCTGGATGCAACATCGCCGCACGAGTCCGCTCAACCGCCCAGTGTCGAACGGCGTCCTTGGCCGCGACGCGCCCCAACAGCCACTGTGTTTGGCGCCGCGGGAACCGTCCGAGATCCCAAAAGGTCGCCATCTCATCCACGCCGAGGCAATACCGCGCCAACAATGTCAGGTCGAATTGCGCGAGATCGTCCTTGGAGAGCATCAGGCAGCTCGCCTCGCGATCTATTTCAGGCAAGGGCGCGCGCCGAGCCAGCAGATATTGGTCCGGGAACCGACGGAAGTCGACGAGGTGTTTTTCCCAACGGAACTTCCATTTCCGCCAATCCGCGATCCGCATCCACACGCCGCCGGCGCCATCGCCGATCTCGACATTCGCGGCGAGCGTCTTCCCTTCATTGCGCGTGATCTCGACGCGCACCGGAACGTGGACGCCGACCGGCGGAGTGGGACCAAGGATTTCAAGTCTTGTAACGCCGATCGGAAAAGCGTAGCGCTCCTTCTCCATCGCCCACAAGCCTATGATCTGGCCAACCGCGTCAAGCAGCGCGGGCTGGGTGAGAAGTTGCGGACGGCGCGTGGATCGAAACAAGCTCTCCGAGGCAGGCACGACCAGCTCTCCTTGCACTCCTTCGTCGCCAATCGTGATCTCGCCTGACAGACATTGAAAAGCGGGGCCATGAAACATGCGACGCTCGGCGTAGATTTGCTCCCCGGTGAGCGGATAGCGGTAAGCGTTGGCCAACTCGGACACGAGGGGAGAAGTTTCGGCGAGATAGTGGTCGCCGAACAACACCGTGGCGCTGATCGCGGGCGAGTCCTGCTGATCGGTATAGATCGCGGTGTCGACGTAAATGACTCCGCGCTCCGGGTCCTGACGCTCCACCTTGGCTTCGATGCGCAAAGCGATCCGTTCAGCGTCCGCGAGGTCGATCCAACGCGTGGACTTGACGTCCTGGAAGCCCAGCAGGCCATATCCGGGCGCCAGGCAGGCCGCGGTCTCCGCCATCGCCTCGAGGCTCATGGTCATCGGCATGACCGGCAGACAGGCGGAGAGCGGCTTTGGCGCCAACACAAATGCATGATCGGCGAGGTACAGGTCTTCATCGAGATCTAAGGTCCGCTCGACGGTGATGCTTTCGCCCTCGACGAAATTCAAAATTGGCCCAAGAAACGCCAAAGGCGATTCATCCGATGCGTCCGCGCATCTCGCCTCCAGTGGAGCGCTGGCAAAATCGTTCACCGAAAGCGGCCATTCGCTTTCCGCGCTTTCAACGCCAATTCGCGCCAAACCCGCGGCCGCCTCGACTTCAAAAACGCGGCCGAGGATGGGCGTGTTGACGGCCTCTCTCCGCGAGGCGGGAGGCATGTCCGCGTTTGCGCGATTCGAGATCATACCTTCTCCAGCACCAGTCCGGTGATCGTCAGTCCAGGTCCAAATGCGAGACAGACGATGCACGCGCCCACGGGAATTGCGCTCTCTTCCACGATCTGCTTCAAAATATGCGGGACCGTCGCCGAGGACATGTTGCCGTTCTCGGTGAAGACCGACTGGCTTATCGCCACTTGGTCGGGCTCAAGACCCAGAGCCTCCTGAATGTGTTCGACGATCTTCGGTCCGCCGGGATGAATGGCGAAGTGAAGTTGGCTCCGGTAACGCTCGAAATCGATCCCCACCCGTTGCAGCAACGTCACCACGAACGCCCGCACGGATTGCTTAATCACCACCGGAACCATGACGGAGAGCGTCATGTGAAAACGAGTCGAACCGGGCACCCACGTCATGTCGTCGGCGCTGTCGGGCAGCAGATGCTCGTCGAACGCGAGGATCTTGAGGCCACGTTGATCGCGCTGGCGAAGATAATCATCGGAGACCATGGAGTATTTGATGAACCCGTCCGAAAACAGCGTCATCGTGATGATGTTCTCCGCTCTGAGTTCCTCGACGTCGCGGTGAACCGAAAGCACCTCGGTATGGACGATGTCCACGCGTTCTTTGGGCGGCGTCACGGCGAAATGGGAGGACGCCAGAAAGCCATGAGCCATCTTGATCGCGGGAAAGGCTCCGTAGCAACCCATGTGATAGCTGTGCGTGACTGTCGTGTTAAACCACTCCTTGCGCGCCACCATTCGTTCCACGGGACTCGGAGCGAGGTAGCCCGAGCACGTCACGTGGACGAGATCGTTCGGCGCCTCTTCGTCATCGCCGTACATTTCCTCCAGGCATTCATCGGCGACCTTGGCGTAACTGCCGTGGCGGGTCTTGATGTCCTTGGCCTTCAGGCTCTGGTAGTTGTCGAAGAGCTGCATATACTCCTGCTCCGGTTCGACGAGCGAGAACTCCCCGTTTTCGAAGCGGATGTCCTGCAGGCGTGGAAAAAAAACCAACTGGCGGCGCTTGATCACGGAAGCCGACAAACCGTAGTTGTTGAACTTCTGCGTGACTTCTTCGAGTATTTTTAGAAAGCCCTCCTTTTCGGTGATCGTGTGATTGTGGCAATACGCCCTGGCGAAGCCATGGGCGGAGAGCGCCAACGTCACCTCTTGAGGAATCGGCGCCGTCAACTGGATCGGGACAAATTCAGCCAGACATCCATACATGGGAAGTTCTCCTTGATTTAGCGGGCGTCGCGGACACCTTCGGCGACGTTGTTGTCTCCTAACCGCTTCCACTACGCCTGTCAGCGCAATCCCATTTGCGCGATCTCTCGCAGACTCGCGGCGACGACGATCTCCGGTCTTCCGGTGTTGCCTCGCCCGAGTTCCTCAAGACAGCGCGTTCTTCCCTGCTCCATCGCTATGGGATGGATGTCCTTCGCCGCGAACAGATTCCGCAATTCCTCGCTCACCATGCCGCCATCCCAGGGCCCCCAGTTGATCGCCACCGTGTGAACGTGGGGCCACTCAAGGCTTAAGCGGTCGGCAAGCTTGTTCACCACTTCATTGCCGGCGCTGTAATCGGATTGTCCGGCGTTTCCGAAGCGACCCGCGATCGAGGAAAAGAACACCAGGAACTTTAAGGTCTCGGGCCGGAGCTTGCGCGCCAGAACCATCGCGGGCACGACTTTGGTATTGAAGACCGCGTCAAAGGATTCCGGCGACTTGTCACGTATCAGTTTGTCCTCGATCACTCCCGCGCCGTGCAAGACGCCGTCGATGCGTCCCCATCGCGCGTAGATCGCGTCGATCAAACGACCGAAGGCTTCGCCATCACGAATGTCGAGCGCGTAATATTCCACCTCGGCGCCGGCCGCGCGCATCGCCGCGATATTGCTTCGGATTTGTCGTTCCTTGAGCAGACGCTTGAGTTCGCGCTCGATTTCAGCCGGCGTCACTTTTGGATTGCGCGCGCGCAAGTCCGCGATCAGGAACTTTTTCAGTTCCGCGCGCTCGGTAATATCGCGGGTCGCTTCGGGTTCCGCCTCGGGCATCGGACTGCGCCCCACCAGGGCGAGTCGCGAGTGGAATCTCTCCGCTAACGCCTTCGCGATGTCCGCGGTAATGCCGTAGGCTCCCCCCGTTACGAGCAAAACCCCTTCCGGATCCAGCTTGAGGCTCGGGAGATCCGCGGCGCCTGCTTCGTCTTTCCGCAGATCGAGACTCCAGCGCTCCTTGTCGGTGAATCCCACTTCCACCGTCGAGTCGCCGTGCCTGATCTCACCCAGCACTTCGACCACCAATCGGTCCGGATGGATCTCGGGGCCCACATCGATGCACTTGACGCGCAGCTCCGGCCATTCGCGCGCCACCGACTTGGCCACGCCTAGGGTTCCCGCGAGCGCGACCGGAAACGCCCGCGCGCGCGCGAGACCAAATTGTCCGTCGAAAGCCGTTAGATTGACCAATAATCCGCCACCGGTTTTCGCGCTCTCCTTGAGGTCCTTTTCGAGGATCTTTAAGAGCAGGAACAGCTGACGGGCGGAATCCACACATGCGGCGCCCTTTTCGTCGCGATCCGATTGGCCGCCGACGAAGTTGAAAACGGCGCCAACCTTCTGCCCGGCGCCCGCGAGCAATTGATGGAAGTCTCTTACCGAGTTCAGTGAAGAAAAATCGATCTCGATGCCGCCATCGTCGAGGATGCGAGTCTTGGAGCCGGCGAAAACTTGCCGAACCAGGTAGCGCTCCTCGGTCAAGGCCTTCTTGAACGCCGCGCTCAGAAGCGGAACGTCTCCGACCAATAGAATTACTCGGTCGGCGGGAAGTCCCTTTGATCTTGTCGCCGCCCCGCCCCGTGGCGTGGCGACGGGGATGACCGCATATCGTTGGACGTCGGCGGCGGCTGGATTTGTGTTGAGCGACTCCACCGTCTCAGGCGTGAAGAGAGACGGTGGAGTCATGGATTTTTTTGCGGGGGCGGAGCCTCCCGGCTCGGCTTGAGAGCTGCGCAATTTGTCATACCAGTCGACGACGGCGTTGAGGGTCTTGAGGCCCGACAACTCCTCGAACACCGTCTCTTCGTCCTGCTGCTCCATGAAGGCGTGCTGGTCCTTGAGCTTGCTCAGGATCTCTATGCGTTTGATGGAGTCTATGCCCAGATCGGCCTCCATATGCGCATCGAGATCCAACATCTCCTCGGCGTAGCCGGTGCGTTCGACCACCGCCTTCAAGAGATCGGCCTTGAATTGCTCCGTCGGCGCCAGTGGCTTGGCGGCGCCGCGGCCCTCGGCTTTGGCGGCGCCGTTCCCCGGCGTTTTCCCCGTCCTCTCCGGCAAGGCGGCCGGCGCGGGGGCGACGGCGGACGCGGCGCGCT
>JBAUVQ010000229.1:0-1934 GCA_049583305.1 Methylocystis sp. | reverse complement strand
TCTCCAAGGCCAGCCTCAAAGCCGCATCGAGGAACTCATGCCTTGGAACTTTCAGCCGGCGTCAAGCCTCGCCGCGTAGGTCATCGGAAAAGCGTTTACAAATGTCGCGCGCGGGACGCCAATCTTTTCCAGCGTGCGGCGCGCCGACAGATGCGATTGCTCGACCAGTCGGATGAGTCGTCCGTGAACAACTCCTAAACCTCTGACGTCACAGTGCTTTCGGACAAGCCGAAGTAATCGTTTTCGCGAGTTTGCTGCGTGTTTGGCGCGGTTTTCCTGCAAATTGATCCTTGGGCCGGGCTGTGATTCTCTTCTCTCGACGAGGTCGAGGAAGGGAGATTCGCGATGCGGCCGAGGAGCGGCGGGACGGCGGGCAGAGGGATTTGTTTCGCTCGCGGCTCGATCAGATCGTCAACATGGGCCATCCCTTGGCCAAGCTCGCCGCGACGCTCGACTGGGGCTTTCTGGAGCAGCGTTTTGGCACGGTTTACGCCGACGTTCCGGGGCGCCCGCCCTTGCCGACGCGCCTGATGGCGGGCCTCGCAATCCTCAAGCACATGCACGATCTCTCCGACGAGGGTCTGTGCGACCGCTGGATCGAGAACCCCTATTTTCAGCTGTTCCGCGGCGAGGAGTTCTTCCAGCACCGACTGACTTTCGACCGCTCGTCGCTGACGCGCTGGCGCCAGCGCATGGGCGAAGAGAAGCTCGCCGCGCTGCTGCAGGAAAGCCTCTCCGTCGCGACCAGGACCGGCGCGGCGAAGCCGTCCGACTTCTCCAAGGTCATCGTCGACACGACCGTGCAGGAAAAGGCTGTCGCCTTTCCGACCGACGCCAAACTGATGCATCGCGCGAGGGAGCGCCTGGTGCGGCTGGCGAAGAAGCACGGCGTGGTTTTGCGCCAATCCCACGAGCGGATCGGCAAGCACGCGCTGATCGCTCATCAGCGCTACGCGCACGCCAAACAGTTCAAGCGCGCGGGCAAGGCGCTGCGCAAGCCGCGCACCTTCCTGGGTCGCGTCGAGCGCGACATCGCCCGGCGGATCAAGGGCGATCTCGGGTTGCGCGACATTCTTGCGCGTCCGCTCTGGCTCGCCGAGCGCGTGCGCGAGCAGCGTTCGAGGCAGCGCGGCAAGAAGGTCCATGCGCTGCATGCGCCCGAGGTCGAATGCATCGGCAAGGGCAAAGCGCACCGCCCCTATGAGTTCGGCGTCAAAGTCTCGGTGGCGACGACGCTGCATGCGTCGAAGGGCGGGCAGTTCATCACCCATGTGAAGGCCATGCCGGGCGCGCCTTACGACGGCCACACGCTGGGCGTGGTGATCCCCGAGATGGAGAAACAGATCGGCGCGACGATCAAACGCGTCGTCGCCGACCGCGGCTATCGCGGCCAGAACGCTCCAGAGGAGCATAAGTTCAGGGTGTTCATCTCCGGGCAGAGACGTCGCGTCACCGAGCAAATCAAACGCGAACTGCGCCGCCGCTCCGCGGTCGAACCAGTCATCGGACATCTCAAGGCCGAGCACCGAATGGGCCGCAACTTCCTCGCCCATGCGGCAGGCGACGCCGCCAACGCCGTCCTCGCCGCCGCAGGATACAACTTCCGGCGCCTGCTGGCTTGGCTGGCGCTCTTGTGCGCCCTATTGCTCGAAGCGTTCAGCCGGGCAGAAACGTCGGAAAACCATCCCGCCGATGCCTGAGAGCGTTCTTCACAGGCGACGGTATAGTG
This sequence comes from Methylocystis sp., assembly GCA_049583305.1. Taxonomy (GTDB): domain Bacteria; phylum Pseudomonadota; class Alphaproteobacteria; order Rhizobiales; family Beijerinckiaceae; genus Methylocystis. The sequence continues at coordinate 205 of JBAUVQ010000229.1, read as the reverse complement.
GCGCTCACGCTAATTGACATGAGCTTTGCCAACTCCCGGCGGAGACGAGTCGCATAGTCGCGTGTGGAAAACTCAACGCTAAGCTTAGGGCCGCGTGTCACGTGGCTGCATACATCGGCTCGAAATGGCTAACGGGCCGAAGGCAAAAATATCACATAACCATCTGTTTTTAATGGTGGGCGCACAAGGGCTCGAACCTTGGACC
>JBAUVQ010000228.1:0-1658 GCA_049583305.1 Methylocystis sp. | reverse complement strand
GCATGACGCCGCGCGGTTGAACGCGACGCTTCCCGAGATGGTCAGCGAGGGCGTGCGGCTGGACAAGGCGGCCGCCGGTCCGGGAAATCTGTTCAACTATATTTATACGGTCGTCGACGACGACGCGGCGAGCAAGATCGCCGCCGATCCGAAGGAACTCGACAAATTGAGGAACCAACTGCGCGAGCGCGTTTGCACGGTCATGCCGGCATACAGGAACAACAACACGATCGTGAGATATTCGCTGCGCAACAACTCCGGCGACATGATCGCCGACATTTCGATCAATCCGAAGGATTGCTGAACTCCTCTGGCCGCCGCGCGCGGCTCTCTCTTTGGGCGAAGCCGCCGCGCCGTTAGATCAAACCAGCGACAGTCGCGGACGCGGGCGCGCGCGGCGGCGCCATAGGCTTGGATGCGCGGTCGGGATGAAGCACGGCGCCGCCTCGTCGACGGTTTCGGCGTCGCCAAGAAGCAGATAGCCGTCCTCGGCGAGCAGACCGGCGAGGCGCTCCAATACCCCGCGCTTGGCCGCCGGCGAGAAATTCGTCACCGCGTTGCGACAAAGGATCACGTCGAACGCGCCGAGCTCGGCGGGACTCGACAGAAGATTGAACTGGCCGAAGGCGACCCGCGCGCGCAGATGTTCGTTGACGCGCCAGTTTTCTTCCTCGCGATGAAAATAGCGCAGCAGATGCGTCGTGGAGAGGCCCTGCTGCACCTCGAAATGCGTGTAGATCCCCTTGCGGGCGGTCTCGATCGCGGCGCCGGAAATATCCGTGCCGAGGATTTCGAGGCTCCAGCCGCGCAGTTCGCGGGCGGCTTCGTCGAGCATCATCGCCAGCGAATAGGCTTCCTGTCCGGTTGAAACCGCGGCGCACCAGATGCGCAGGCGGCGCTGGAGCCCGAGCGCCGCCATCAACTCCGGCATAATGCGGGCGCGAAACGCCTCGAACGGCGCGCGATCGCGAAAGAACGAGGTTTCGCTTGTCGTCATGGCGTCAATCGCCTCCTCGATAAGCGCGGCGTTTGCGTTCCGCTCGATCAGCAAGGTCAGCTCGAAGAGATTGGCGACATCATGGGCTCGCATCACGGGTTCAAGCCGGCGTTCGACGACGCGCCGCTTGTCGGCGCCGATGTCGGCGCCGGTCAACGCCGCCCATTGGCGCCGAAAGCGGGCGAAGGCGTAGCTCGCGCGCGCTTCGTCGACGCTGGAAACAGGAGCCGCTTCGCGTGGGCTTCTCGCGATTATGTTACGCATCACCAACCACGCCTCGATAGAAGCAAACGGCGCGTCGACGATCGGCGCGCGCCAAGGGAACGATCGGCGCCTCAGACCAGGCCGATTTCCTGGAACTTCGAGCGCACGATATTTTGATCGAACGGCTTCATGATATATTCGTCGGCACCGGCGTGCATGGCGCGCGCGATGTGCCCGACTTCGTTCTCGGTGGTGCAAAAGACAACCTTGGGAGAACTCCCGCCCGGCATTTTGCGCAGCGCGCACAGAAATTCCAGGCCGTCCATTTCTGGCATGTTCCAGTCGAGCAGAATGACGTCCGGCATCATTTTCTCGCATTCGGCCAGTCCGAGCTTGCCGTCCGACGCCTCCGAGGTGCGGAAATGCAAACCTTCCAAGATGCGCCGCGCCACCTTGC
>JBAUVQ010000227.1:0-5185 GCA_049583305.1 Methylocystis sp. | reverse complement strand
AAGCCGAGCACATGCGCGCCGATCGGGCCGTTGGGATAAACGCGCTTGTTCTCGGCCAAGAGGCCGACGCCCGGCAGACCAAGGTGAAACACTTCATCGCGCTGATGCGGCGTCACCTCGCGCTTGACCCAGACAAAGCCTTTCCTCGAACCCAGCCGCTCACGCAGTTCGCGCGCGTCGACCTCCGGCAGCGCGGCGGTGAGCAGTTCCGTCGCTTCGTCCTTGTCGATCAGGCGGCGCGGCTCGGCGAAGACCGACATGGTCTTCACGTCGGTCGCGAGAATCTCGCCGTTGCGGTCGAGAAGATCGGGACGCGCGGCGGCCACCGCCTCGGCCGCGGCTCGGCGCAGGTTGGCGGGGTCCGGCTTGAAACCCAAAAACACCAGCCTGCCGCCAATGACGCCGAACAGCGCCAGGAACAAAAGCGCGACCAGGCGAATTCGCGACGTGCTGGTCGAGAGACTCGTCGAAAAGGCCGCGCGCGCGAAACCCCGCAGGCGATCCGCCGCGGTGACCTTCGCGGCGGGCGCCCGCGGCTCGCCCGGCGGCGGCGCGTCGAAAAGCTGATCGGCGTCCATCGTCATCTCTGATGTCCTGTTCCCTTCGTCTGCGTCGTGACGCTCGCTCCCGCCAACGGCTTCGGGGTCGTCGGCGCGGCTCCCGGCTCGGCGGCGGGCGTGCTGGCGACACCGAGACCAAGCTTGTCAATCTCCGCGCCGATGGAGTCGATGTGCGGGCTTCGCTCGGGAAGCGCTCGCGCCGTCACGATTTTATCGACCGTGAGGGGTTGCAGATCGAGATAGCGATCCGCGAGCTGCTGCACGCGTTCGGGACGGGTCATGAAAGACCATTCCGCGCGCAAAACCGCGATGGCGTCGTGCTCGGACTTGATCTCGATCTTGGTTTTGGCGATCTGTTCCGCGCGGTAGCTCGTCTGATATTTGATCGAATAGGCGTAAATGGCGGAGCCGACCAAGGCCATGATCGCGGCGATATTGAGAAATCGAAGCATCCTAGCCTCTCCCCTTCACGCGGACAGGAAGACTCGCGAGCCGACGTAGTTTGTCGTCCGCGGCGCCGACGCCCCGAGGCGGCGCGCTCGAGCGCGTCGCATAGCGCAGCTTCGCGGACCGCGCGCGCGGATTGGCCGCGATTTCGGCGGCCGACGGCACGACGGGTTGGCGCCCCTCCTCGATGAAGGTCGAGGGCGTCGGCTCCGGCTCGCCTGGAAGCCGGCGCGATCCGGTCTCCCCGCGCCCCGCGCGCTCGGCGAAGAATAATTTGACCAGCCGATCCTCCAGGGAATGAAACGTCACCACCGCCAGCCGACCGCCCGGTCCGAGCGCGCGCTCGGCGGCATAGAGCGCGGCGACAAGTTCGCCAAGCTCGTCGTTAACCGCGATGCGCAGCGCCTGAAACGTCCGGGTGGCCGGGTGGATCTCGCCGGGTTTTCCAGGCGCGACGCGCTCGATCATCGACGCCAGCTGCCGGGTCGTTTCAAACGGCGTCTGCTCCCGGTCGTGGGCGATGGCGCGGGCGATGCGGCGCGAGGCGCGCTCCTCGCCGAAATAATACAGGATGTCGGCGAGGGCCTCCACCTCCGTCTCGTTGACGATGTCGGCGGCGGAGCGGCCCCGGCCCTCCATGCGCATGTCCAGCGGCCCGTCGCCGCGAAACGAGAAGCCTCGCTCGGCTTCGTCGAACTGCATCGAGGAAACGCCGATGTCGAGAACGACGCCGTCGAGCGGAAGAAACTTTTCGCGCGCGGCGATTTGTTCCAGCCGAGAAAAGCGGGCTTCGACCAGAGTCAGCCGACCAGCGCTCGCCGCGACAAGGCCGGCGCCGCCGAGCGTCGCCAACGGGTCGCGATCCAGCGCCAGCACGCGCGTTCCCGGAATTTCCAGCAACGCGCGGGAATAGCCGCCGGCGCCAAAGGTGGCGTCCAGATACTGCCCGCCTTCCCTGGGCGCGAGCGCGGAGATGGCTTCGGTAAGCAATACCGGCGCGTGACGGGCCTCGTTGGTCTCGTGTTCGCCGCGCCGGCTGGTCATGAACGGACTCCGAAAGATCCGGCGCCTTTCGCGCGAAAACGCCCGCGCGCCGCGTTCCGGGGTCGCGGCGCGAAACGGACTCGATGGCGTCGGAACAGTCTGCAACGACGTGGAACCGCACAGGCGACGAACATTGGGCGGCCGCCGTCGCGCCAATTCGGCAACCACGTTCCATTAGGCTTCGTTAGTGTTAAGGGAGCGTTACGCCGGGCGAGACATTTAGCGTCTCGACCGTCGGAATCGGCCGTAAAGCGCCCTTTTCGCCGCCGTCGAGCCGCGTCGCGCCCGGGTCGTCGGAGACCCGATGGCCCCGCGACAACGGGCCCGCTTGCCTCGCCAAGCGAATCTTCAGCGATTCTTGAGATAGGCGCGGACGAGCCGCTTTAGAGCCATCAAACCGGCGACGGCCGGTCCGCGGGCAAAATCCCCATTCGGGGCGCCGCCCGAAAAACCCGCGCCGAAATCCGTGACGACGGCGACCGCCGCGAAAAGCATGCCATAACGACGGGCGAGGATCGCCTCGGGAGCAACGGAGACGCTGAGGATATCGGCTCCGAGTATCTTCGCGGCCTTGACTTCAGCCGGGGTTTCGAAGCTCGGGCCCGAAAACCACGCCAGCACGCCCTCGTGCACGCTCACGCCGGCGGCGGTCGCCGACACCTTTATGCGACGCATCAATCGCTTGTCATAGGCGTCGTTCATGTTGACGCCATTGCTGTCGCCGGGCGCGCCAATCAGGGGATTCAGTCCCTTGAAATCGATATGATCGGAGATCGCCACGAGGCAGCTCGGCATGAGATTGGCGTTCGCGGAAGTGGCGAAGGCAACGGACAGAATGTTGCGCACGCCGAGAAGCGACAGGGTCTCGATCGGCCCGGCCATCTGACTTGGGTCGCCGGTCTCGTGAAAGTTGACGCGCCCTTTCAGAATTATCGTGGGCGTGCCCTCGATCGTGCCGATAAGGAGCTGTCCGTCCGGCGTGGCGGTCGTGCGCGGAAACCCCGGCAAATCAGCATAAGGAATGACAACGACGTTGTCCGCGAGTTCGGCCACGCTGTAAAAATTGCGGCCGAGAATAATCGCCGCGTCGATGAATCCGAGCGTATTGCGGGCTTTTATTATTTCGGCCGCTTCCTGGGCAGTGCTGGTCATTCTTATGTCTCGGCGGCAACGCGAATCGTTCGCGCGACGGCACTTTCGCAGTTGAGTTAACTTGACGCAAGTATAGCTTAAGGAGATTTAGAGAAACTAAAATTTTCGTACACAAGCCGCCAGATTTTCATCGGCCCTTCGAAAAAATCAAGCCCACCAAACGAGTTGTGCGCGCGGAACGGCGCTAACGCATTGTGCGTCATGGAAGCCTAGAAGATTCACGACGGAATCCCCCACGAGAAATACTTGGGCACGCTCGCCATCGGCTCGATAACCGGTGAATCCTTCGTGTCCAGGGAGCGTTAACGAAAATCTTTCCACCTTTATACGCAGCGCGACCGGCGCAAATAGCGGAACCGCCACCCCGCGAGCCTCCGAACGAGCGCGCGGCCCTATTTCAAGCGATTGTCGGAATTGGCGCACCCGAAGGGATTCGAACCCCTGGCCTCTGCCTTCGGAGGGCAGCGCTCTATCCAGCTGAGCTACGGGTGCGCGTCGCGCCGAAGCGCAAGGCTTTTTACATGACCGCGGCGCGTCCCGCAATTGCTCCGCCGCGTTTCCCGCCACGATAATCGCTCGGCTGGTCTGAAACCGCCGGAGATCGGCCCCCATGCGGGGCGCTTCTCAAGCCGGCCAAAGAAGCGTATATGCGTCCGCCGAAGCCAAAGGGCCGCGCCCGCGCCGGCGCGAGACGCTCGCCTTTCCGCGATTCGAAGGCGCGGGCGGCGCGCGGGCTCCTACGGTCGCGTCGCGCGACAAATCCTCGTAACGCGCTCGATACGGAGCCTCGATAAAGATGCAAGACGCCTTCGCCGCGCGCCGCGAAACGCGCGAAACGGCCTTATCGCCTACAGTTCAGCAAAGGATCGCGGAATGAGCGAGACACCCGGGCCGGCGAACGCGCGTCTTGACAAAGACGTAGCCGCCGGCGCGCCCGAAGCCCATGCTTCCGCGCATGGCGGCGCCCTCCCCGCGATGATCGTGGGCTCCATCGGCGTCGTTTACGGCGATATCGGCACCAGCCCGCTCTATGCGTTGCGCGAATCGCTCTCGCACGCGGCCAAGGCGGACATTCTGACCGAGGAAGCGGTGATCGGCGCGATTTCGCTGCTGGTCTACGCGCTGATCTTCACGGTGACGGCCAAATATGTGCTGTTTCTGATGCGCGCGGACAATCGCGGCGAGGGCGGCATTCTCTCATTGATGGCGCTGGCGCAGACGGCGTTGGGACGGCGCGCGAATCTGGTGTTCATGCTCGGCGTCGCGGGCGCGGCGCTGTTTTCCGGCGACGCCATCATCACGCCGGCGATTTCCGTTCTTTCGGCGGTCGAGGGCCTTGATCTCGTCACCCACAGCCTCAACGAATACGTGATTCCCATCACCATCGTGATTCTCGTCACTTTGTTCTGGGTACAGAGCCAGGGCACGGCTAGGGTCGCGGCCTTTTTCGGCCCGATCATGATCGTGTTTTTCCTGGTGATCGGCGTTCTCGGCGCCATGCACATTCCCGAGGCGCCGGAAGTGCTGCGCGCCTTCGACCTTCGCGTCGGCGTGCGCTTTCTGATCGCGCACGGCTGGATCGGCTTCGCCGTGCTCGGCTCGGTGTTTCTCGGCGTCACCGGCGCCGAGGCGCTTTACGCGGACATGGGGCATTTCGGACGTTTTCCGATCCAGGTCGCCTGGACCTTCTTCGTATTGCCGGCCTTGCTGCTGAACTACCTCGGCCAGGGCGCGTTGATCCTGTCGAAGCCCGAAGCCATCGAAAACCCCTTCTTCCTGCTGGCGCCCGGTTGGCTGCTGCTGCCGCTGGTCATTCTGTCGACCGTGGCGACGGTGATCGCCAGCCAGGCGGTCGTCACCGGAGCCTTCTCGCTGGCGCGTCAGGCGATCCAGCTCGGCCTGCTGCCGCGTCTCGAGGTCACCCATACGTCGGAGACGCAGGAGGGCCAGATTTACATCGGCCGCGTCAATCGGCTGCTGCT
>JBAUVQ010000226.1:0-16447 GCA_049583305.1 Methylocystis sp. | reverse complement strand
AGCTAATCGTTACCAGATTCGGGGATGGAACTCTTCAATGCGTTTACGCTCTCCCACGTCAAAGTCGAGCTTCAGATTGAAGCTCTCCCTTTTCGATATTTTTTGGGCGGTGGCGGCTCCTTTTATCGCTCTCGGGTTGCGCGATCCAGGCCTGCTCGAACCGGTCGGATTGCCGCGAGAGCTTCCCGCGACCTATCAATATGCGCTCGTTACGATCGGCTGCTCGATCCTGGCTTTCCTTCTATTTAGAGTCAGCGAAGGAATGAGCCACTTTTTTTCGGTTCACGATGTCCTCGCGGTTTGCGGGGCGGTCGCCGTCACCGTGGCGTCGAGCAGCGCGATCCTTTTCGTGCTGACGAGGATGGATGGCGTCCCTCGGTCGACGCCCCTGATATACGGGCTTGTGCTTGGCTCGGGAATGATCATCGCCCGCACGGTGGCTAGGGTGTTTCACAAGGAGGCCTGGCCGCAACGCGAGACGGCCGGCCAGGAGATGGCCCCGCGAAATCTTCGCCGCGTGCTGCTGATCGGCGTGGATCGTTTCGCGGCCACGACCATCAAGCTTACCGATCATCAGCGACCGCGCACGACTCAAGTGGTCGCCGCCCTGGATTCTCGCGAAGCGCTGCTCGGCCGCAGCGTCAGCGGGGTGAAGGTCGTGGGCGACATCCAGGATATCGGCGCTGTCGTCGACGAATATGCCGTGCACGGCGTCGACATAGACGAAGTGTGGCTTTCCGACGATGTAACCAACCTGTCGCATGCCGTTTTGGCGAGACTCTCGGTGCAATGCGCCGATCGAGGCGTAAAATTCACTCGAATTTCGGAAGCGCTCAATCTGACGCCGCAAATGAATCCGTCTTCTTACACTCCACGGGACGGCGGAGTTCCGGCTCTTGAACTGAGTGATTATTTTAAGCTGAAGCGGGTTATCGACGTGGTTGCGTCGACGGCTTTGCTCGTCGCGCTCTTGCCCTTGGCCTTGATCGCGTGTTGCTTGGTGCTATTCGACGTTGGCGTTCCGATCTTGTTTTGGCAACAGCGCATTGGTCGGCACGGACGCAAATTCCTCCTTTATAAATTCCGCACCTACCACGCGCCGTTCGACAAGAATGGCGAGAAAGTCGCCGATGACCAACGTTTGTCGAAACTAGGTCGCGCGATCCGCGCGTTGCGCCTCGACGAAATCCCCCAGTTGTTGAACGTGCTCGTTGGAGACATGTCGCTTATTGGCCCTCGTCCGCTGCTGCCGGTCGATCAGCCGAACGATCCGCGCCTCCGCCTGCTGGTGCGGCCGGGCATTACCGGATGGGCGCAGATTAATGGCGGCACCATCGTCACGCCGGCGGAAAAAGACGCGCTCGACGTTTGGTATGTTCGGCACGCGTCTTTGACCCTGGACCTGCGGATCGCCATCAGCACCGCGCTATTCGCCGTGACGGGCGAGAAAATGAACCACACCGCCCTCGCCGAGGCGGTGCGGTGGCGCGAGGACCACTTCGCCTCGAGCGACGCCGCTCCGCTCGAACGCGACGCCCCTTCCGCCGCGGAATAGCGCCGGGTCCGAAATCGGACGGCGCCCGCGCTCAGGCTTTGTTAACGCCCGCGCCGGGATGATTCGCCTACCCCTGATTCGGACAGGGTTTGTCCCTGTCCCGTGCCTCGAATCCCAAGATCGAACAGCGCCGGCGGGCGTCGCGTTTAAGCCGCGTTAGCGTTACTCCCGCGAGAACTGCTCGGCCTTGCGTCCGGTCACCGAGTGGAGCGGCGTATTTTCGCTGGCGAGACGGGCCACGAGCCCTTGCTTGACGCGCGACACCAGTCCCGGTCCTTCGAAGACGAGCGCCGAATAGAGTTGCAACAAAGCGGCGCCGGCTTCGAGCTTGTCGAAAGCCGCATCCGCGCCGTCGATTCCGCCGACGCCAACGAGCAGGAATTGTCCCTCCACCCGCCGGAAAACCCGCGCCAGTTGCCTGGTCGACAGATCGAACAGGGGTAGGCCGGAGAGCCCCCCGGTCTCGAGCGCCAGTTTCGAGCGCAGGGACGCGGGCCGGGACACCGTCGTGTTGGAGACGATCATGCCGTCGATTTTGGCGTCGCGCGCGACGCGCACGATGTCGTCGAGCTGGTCGAGCGTCAGGTCGGGGGCGATTTTGAGCAGCACGGGCCGACGCCGGGAACCGGCCTCGCGGGCGTCGAGGACGCGCCCGAGTAGATCGGCGAGCGCCCGAGGCTCCTGGAGGTCGCGCAGTCCGGGCGTGTTGGGCGAGGAAACATTGATCGTGAAATAGTCGGCCACGTCCTCGAACGCGCGCACGCCCGCGACATAATCCGCGACGCGATCGGCTGCGTTCTTGTTCGCCCCGACATTGACGCCGACGATCCCGCCGCCCGAGCGCGCGGCGAGCCGCTTCAGCGCCGAGGCGTGACCATCGTTATTAAACCCGTAGCGGTTAATGACGGCGCGGTCCTCGACCAATCGAAACGCGCGCGGGCGCGCGTTTCCAGACTGGGGAAGCGGGGTCAGCGTGCCAACCTCGACAAAGCCGAAGCCGAGCCCCAGCGTCGCCTCGAAAACCTCGGCGTTCTTGTCGAAACCGGCGGCGAGGCCAAGGGGATTGGGGAAATCCAGCCCAAACGCGCGCGTCGCGAGACGGGGGTCGTCCGTCGGGGGCGCGCGCCTGGGCAAAAGGCGCAGCGCCTTGACCGTCAGGCGATGCGCGTCCTCCGCGTCCAGCCCGCGCAGAAGGGCGGTCGCCGCCGCGCCCAGAGGACCGATCACGACAGGAGACCCGAAAAATCGTGGCCTCCCGCGGAGTCCAGCGGCAGGGGCCGGACCCAGGCGACGGCCGAAGTGGGAAGCTCGCCGTAAAGATGCGGAAAAAGCTGGCCGCCGCGCGACGCCTCCCATTTGAGCGCCGCTCCGAGCTTTCCGGCTTCGATCGCCACCAGCAGCAGGTCGCGCTGGCCGGCGTAATGCCGCGCGGCGGTCTCCTCGACCTGCGTCGCGCTGGAAAAATGAATGTAGCCGTCGGCGAGATCGACGCCCGCGCCGGGAAATACGGCCCCCGCCGCGCGCCAGGCCGGCGCGGCGACGATTTTGTAAACGAGCGTCATCGGCGCGCCCCTTCCGTCTCGTTCATTCCGCCGCGGCGGCCTCGCCCGCGCCGCGGCGCGGCAGGCGCGCGACCATCGAGATCAGCGCGCGATCGCCCAGCGTCACCAGCCTCTCGCCGCGATTAAGCCATAGCGCCGCGTCCTCGATCGTCTCGGCGTCGGCGAGCTTCGCCTCGGCGACCGCGCGGTCGGCGGTGATCTGGCCGCGCTGACGCGGCTTGCGCGCCGGAAGCCAGGCTTCGTGCCGTTCGCGCAACTCCGGGTCGCCGTGAATCGCCAGAAGCCCGTTCTCCTCGTCCTCGCCGGCGCGGGCCAGCACCTTGGACAGCGCCCGCGCGCGTTTGGCGACGGGCGGGGTCGTCGTCTCCTCCGGCGTCGCCAACACGCCGGCGCGTCGGAAGACGAGCCCCAGCCAGCGTTGGCTGGTCAGCCAGGAAATGGGGATAGCGAGAATGAGGCCAGCGATGGTCGGCGACATCCAGGCGACTAGCGACGGGGAAATCAACAGGCCGGCGACCAGCGACAGCACGCCCAGCGCCACGTGCGAGCGGTGCCTCCGAACGATCGCCGCGAACGGAACGGAGCCGTCGTCGCGACGCTGCGGGTCCCAGCCGGTGTCGAAGCCGAACACGATATGAACGACATGACCGGTCTGAATCAGCATCATGATCGGCGCCAGCAGGGCCGAGAGCACCACCTCGAACAGCGTCGAGATCAGCAGGAAAGCGACGCCGCCGGAACCCCGGCGCGTTTCCGGATCGCGAATGGCGATAATCAACCCAAACAGCTTTGGCGCGAGCAAAATGCTCATCGTGAGCTCGAACAGAGCCAGCGAGCGCTCGGCGTCGAACCGCGGCCAGACCGGAAACAGCGTGAATTCCGAGGTGAAATATTCCGGACGGAAATAGCTCGCCTGAAACACCAGCGCGATGCCGACCAGCAACTGGAGCAACCAGAGGGGCGAGGTGAGATAACCGAATATGCCGGTCAGGAAATGCTGACGCGTCGCCCAATGGAAGCCGCGCCCGAACAGCACGCGGATATGTTGCAGATTGCCCTGGCACCAGCGCCGGTCGCGGATCGACAGATCGATCAGCGATGGCGGGCTCTCTTCGTAGGAGCCGCCCAGCGTCGGCAACATATAGACCGCGTAACCCGCGCGGCGCATCAACGCCGCCTCGACGAAGTCGTGACTCAAGATATGACCGCCCCACGGCGGGCGGCCGCGCAGATCCGGCAGACCGCAATGCCGCGCGAAGGCCTCGGTGCGGATGATGGCGTTATGTCCCCAGTAATTGCCGTCGCGTCCCATCCACGCCGACAGACCGGCGGCGATAACCGGACCGTAGATGCGGGCCGCGAATTGCTGCACCCGCGCGAACAAAGTGTTGCGGTTGATGATCAGCGGCAGCGTCTGGATGATGCCGGAATCGGGGTCCGCCTCCATCGCGGCGGTGAGCTGTACGATGGTCGCGCCGGTCATCAGACTGTCGGCGTCGAGAACGACCATGTGCGCATAGGCGCCGCCCCAGCGCGAGACGAAATCCGAGATATTGCCGGCTTTGCGGCTGGTGTTCTTTTCGCGCCGCCGATAAAACACGCGCGCCCCGACCGCGCCCAGCCGCCGGCGAATGCCGATGAAGGCCCGCTCCTCGGCGATCCATATGTCGGGATTGGTGGTGTCGGAGAGGAAGAACCAGTCGAAGCTGTCTCCATGCCCTGTGCTTTGGACGTCCTCGAAAATGGTTTGCAGCGCGGCGAAAACCCGGCTCGGCGTTTCATTGTAGATCGGCATGACCACGGCGGTCCGGGCGGAAAGCCGATCCGGCGCCGTCCGCGGCGAGTTCCGGCGCAGCAGCGCGGCCATCCCGACGAGGCTGCTCGAAAAAGCCAGGGCGATCCATGAAAAGTTCAGCACGAACAGGCCGAGCAAGGCCCATTTCAAAGTGGTGACGCCGCCCACGTCGATCACCTTGTACATTTCGGCGCCGCCATAAACGGTCAGCGCGGCGCCGCCGCCAAAGGCGACCAATCGAGCCAGCCAGGGCGCGAATATGGGCCGAGGGGCCACCCAGCGGCGGCGCTGACGGGGCTCGAATTTGAAGATATTTTGCGCCGGCATCGACAGCCGGTTTTCACTCGGGGTGGGCGGAGCGTTAACAGCGCTCTCGAACGATTTCCCATCCCGAACGTCAGCCGGCGTGGTCTCGGCGAGCTCTTGATTTACAACGTCCATCGATAAAGCCAGGTTTCGCTAATCGGGTCGTCGCCCGAGTTGAGGACGAGCCGCAGCTCGCAAAATGTCTCTCCGCCGGGATCGATATCGAACAGGACGCGGCAGGTTTTCGCCTGTGGATTGGCGTAGACGCCGATGACCTTCGCGGACCCCGGCGAGGTGGTGAGGACCGGTTTGAGATTGGCCGCGCGAGCGGCGTCGGCAAGAATATCGCCGGTGAAAACGACGAGAAAGCGGCGAAGTTTGGGCGCCCCGGCGCGCCCGCCGCGCGCGTCGGACACGTAAGCCAGGGGCGGACGCGCGGGCGGCTCCCAACACCAAAACTGCCGGTAGGCGAAATTCGCCTCCACGCCGGCGGTCAACACCTGTTTGGGCCGCCAGTAGGCGACGATGTTCTGGTTGAAGTCGGATTCGGAGGGGATTTCGACTAGCTGGACCCCGCCTTCGCCCCATTCGCCGAGCGGCTCGATCCATAAGGACGGGCGCTGCTCCCAATGCGCCAAGTCGTCCTGATAAGCGCCAATGTCCCGGTCGCGCACCAGAAAGCCGAAACCCCGGGGATTGGCGTCCATGAAGGACGAGAGCTGGAGATTGTTCCTGTTGGACAGCGGCCGCCAGAGCCATTCCTTGGCGCCGGTCAGAATTTGCAGGCCGCTCGCTTCCGCGGCCGCCGGGCGGATATCGTCCGAGCGGCGTCGGTCGAGCGGCGTGAATAGCGACGCGCCGGCAAGGCCGGCGATGCCGATATGGTCGATGTCCACGCGCGGGAACAGCGTCATCTCGGCGTCGATGATCGTGGCCTCGCCGGGATGGAGCGTGAAGCGATAGGCCCCCGTGACGCTCGGCGAATCGAGCAGGGCGTGGATAATCAGGCTATTGTCGCCGAGCGCCGGCCTTTCGATCCAGAAGGCGCGGAAAATCGGAAATTCCTCGCCGCGCGGATCGGCGGTGCGAAGCGACAGCCCCCGCGCCGTGACGCCGAGCGGCTGATCCTTGGAGACGCGCGCGCGGAAAAAGCTCGCGCCCTGAAACTGCGCGATCATATCCCCATCGCCGCCATTTTGGGCGCGGAGCACGCGAAAGCCGGAAAACCCCATGTCCGGCAATTTTTCCGCGATTTTGAGCTGGCCGTAGTCGAACATGTTTTGGTCGAAGGGAATCGGCGTCGCCATGCCGCCCTCGACGACATTCAACTCGACCGGCGCCGTGAAAATCCAGCCGCGATGCAGCGGCTCGATGGAGAAGCCTTTGTTTTCGCCCGCCCATTTCGCCGCGCCGGGCCTCAGCCTGATATCGTGAACATATTGCTCGAACGAGAGAGTCGAGAAAGGCTCGCGCAATTCGTTGGCGGGCGGCGCGTAAGCTTTTTTCGCGAGCGACCGCGCGCGCTCCACCACGTCTCGCTCGCGAGAGAAAGTCGGATTGGCGGCGGGAGCCGGAGCGGCCCCTTCGCCAGCCTTGGCGGAAGTTACTGAAGCCGCAAGCGCGCCCAACGCCGCCTTTAAAACGTCTCTGCGTTCTACCATGAGCTTTAGGAACCCGGGAGCGGCGTGTTGGGGAGGAGCGCGGCGCGATTCCATCTATACAAGAACGATGAAGATTCGAAACGACTTTCTTCAACGCCGCGTGACATTTCGAACAGCGGGCCGACCAAGCGCGGGAAATTTCACGACGCGCCCCGCCGGCCGTCCGCGCGACGGGAAATCGCTCGAAACAAAAAGACTCGGGCAAGCTCCGGTCGCTAAGATCCAGCCACATTCGCGGCGCTTGCTCTCGGCTCCGAAATCCGCGAAGAGCTGGTAATAAATGGCTGCTAGAAGCGCTTTGTTCCACCGCCAATCCATTCAAAGGTTTTCGCGCGCATGTCGTCAACAAACAGCCGAAGCGCCCTCGCCATTGTCCTTGCCGCCGGCGAAGGCACGCGAATGAAATCGGATCGACCGAAGGTTCTGCACGAGGTCGCGGGACGCAGCATGCTGGCGCATGTGCTGGCCAGCGTCGCCGGCGCGGGCGCTTCGAGCGTCGCCGTGGTGATCGGTCCCGGTCGCGACGATGTGCGCGCGGAGGCGGAGAAGCTCTGTCCCGGGGTGAATCTGTTCGTTCAGGAACAAAGACTTGGCACGGCTCACGCGGTTTTGGCCGCGCGCGAGGCGATCACGCCTCGGGTCGACGACATTCTTGTGCTCTTCGCCGATACGCCCTTGGTGACCACGGCGACGATGCTGGCTCTTCGCGCGGCGCTGGAGGGCGGCGCGACGGTCGCCGCGCTGGGGTTCGAGACTGAAAATCCCTTTGGTTACGGCCGCTTGATCCGCGACGAGGCGGGCCGGCTCGCCGCCATAAAAGAGGAGAAAGACGCCACCCCCACCGAACGGGCGATCACATTGTGCAACGCCGGACTGATGGCCATCGACGGGCGGCGCGCGCTGGAGTTGTTGGGGGCCGTGGGCGCCGACAACGCCAAGGGCGAGTATTATCTCACTGATATCGTTGAGCTCGCGCGCGCGCGCGGATTGGAGACGCGCGTCGTCGTCGGGCAGGAGAGCGAAGTGCTTGGCGTCAATGACCGCGCGCAGCTCGCCGAAGCGGAGCGGATCGCGCAAGACCGATTGCGCCGCGCGGCGATGGTCGGGGGCGTCACCTTGATCGCGCCGGAAACGGTTTTTCTCAACGCGGACACTAAGTTAGGTCGCGATGTCCTGATCGAGCCGCATGTCGTTTTCGGGCCCGGAGTGGAGGTCGCGGACGGCGCGCGTATTCACGCGTTTTCGCGCATCGAAGGCGCTCGTATCGGCGCCGGCGCGCATGTCGGACCCTTCGCGCGCCTGCGCCCCGGAACGACTCTTGGGCCCGGTTCCAAGGTCGGCAATTTCGTCGAGATCAAGTCCACGACATTGGGCGCCGGCGCCAAGGTCAGCCATCTGACCTATCTCGGCGACGCCGAAATCGGCGCCGACGCCAACATTGGCGCCGGGACCATCACCTGCAATTACGACGGCTTCCTCAAATACAAAACGCGCGTCGGCGATGGCGCTTTCATCGGCTCCAATTCGTCGCTGGTCGCGCCGGTGACCATCGGCGCCGGCGCCTATGTCGGCTCGGGCTCGGTCGTGACGGGCGACGTCGCCGAGGACGCCCTGGCGGTCGCGCGCGGCCGGCAGGTGGAGAAGGCCGGCTGGGCGCGGGCGTTTCGCGAGGCGCAGCTGGCGAAGAAAGCTCGAAAAGCTTGAACAGCTTACGTTCATTCGACATTAACCAAGCCCAAAAGAGCGCGCCTCGCGCTAGTCGCGATGGCAGAGCTTTTGCTGCCTCGTCCACAGCTCGTTTCGGAGATCGTCTATGTGCGGCATTGTAGGAATTCTTGGGCGTGAACCCGTCGCGTCGGCCTTGGTCGAGGCGCTGAAGCGCCTGGAGTATCGCGGTTACGATTCGGCGGGGATCGCGACGCTGGAGGATGGCCGGCTCACCCGCCTGCGCGCCAGCGGCAAGCTACGCAATTTGCAGGAAAAACTCGGCGAGACTCCGCTTTCCGGCCATATCGGGGTCGGCCACACCCGCTGGGCGACGCATGGCCGCCCCAATGAAAACAACGCCCATCCCCACGCCAGCGACAAGGTGGCCGTGGTTCACAATGGCATTATCGAGAATTTTCGCGAACTGCGCGAGGAGCTGACGGCCAAGGGCCATGTGTTCGCGACCGAGACGGACTCCGAGGCGGTCGTGCATCTCGTGACCGAGGAAATGCGCCAGGGCTCCAAGCCGCGCGAGGCGGTGGCGGCCGCGTTGACGCGGCTCAAGGGCGCCTTCGCGCTGGTGTTCCTGTTCGACGGCGAGCCGGACCTGCTGATCGGCGCGCGACGCGGTTCGCCGCTCGCGGTGGGGTTCGGCGAAGGCGGCGTCTATCTTGGGTCCGACGCGCTGGCGCTCGCGCCCTTCGCTCGCGAGATCGTCTATCTCGAAGAGGACGACTGGGTGACGCTAACGCGCGAGAAAACCACGTTCTTCGACGCGGCGGGGCGGGAGGTCGAGCGCGCGCGGCGGCCGTTGCAGGCCGGGTCGCTGATGGTCGACAAGGGCAATTATCGCCACTACATGGCCAAGGAGATTCATGAACAGCCCGAGGTGGTCGGGCGCACGCTGTCGCATTATCTCGATCTCGCCCATGGCGTGACGCGCCTGCCGTTCGACATGGCCTTCGACGCCAAGGCACTGTCGCGCGTGACCATTTCGGCCTGCGGCACGGCGTTTTACGCCGGGCTCGTCGCGCGTTATTGGCTGGAGCGTTTCGCGCGGCTTTCAGTCGACATCGACATCGCCTCCGAGTTTCGCTATCGCGAGGCGCCGCTGCCCAAGGACGGGCTGATGATCGTCGTGTCGCAATCGGGCGAGACGGCGGACACGCTGGCCGCGCTACGCTACGCCAAGTCGCGAGGACAGCACGTCCTCTCCATCGTCAATGTCGAGACCTCCACCATCGCGCGCGAGAGCGACACGGTCGCGCAAACCTTGGCGGGGCCGGAGATCGGCGTCGCCTCGACCAAGGCCTTCACTTGCCAGCTCGCGGTCTTCGCCTGTCTCGCGCTTGCGCTCGGTCGCGCGCGCGGCGTGTTGACCGAGGCCCAGGAAAAAGAGCTGGTCGCCGAATTGATCGCGACGCCCGGCCTGATGGCGCAAGTTTTGAAAGACGAGGCGCGGATCGAGCCGGTCGCGCGCGACGTGGCGAGAGCTTCGAGCGCGCTCTATCTGGGGCGCGGCCCGTCCTACCCCTTGGCATTGGAAGGCGCGCTAAAGCTGAAGGAGCTGTCCTATATCCACGCCGAGGGCTACGCCGCCGGCGAACTGAAGCACGGCCCGATCGCGCTGATCGATTTCTCCATGCCGGTGATCGTGCTGGCGCCGCATGATCCGAGCCTGGAGAAAACCGTCTCCAATCTGCAGGAGGTCGCGGCGCGGGGCGGCCATTTGATCCTGATCGGCCCGGAAAGCGCGCGAGTCGCCGCCAGCGCGGATCTCGCGGGCTTTTTTAAAATGCCGGAGCTCGCGGCGGGCGCCTTCGCGGCGCTGGTCTACGCCGTCCCGGCGCAGCTTCTCGCCTATCATGTCGCCGTTTTCATGGGCAAGGACGTGGACCAGCCGAGGAATCTGGCGAAGAGCGTGACGGTGGAATAGCCGGCGGGACTCGATCAAGCAGCGGGGGCGAGCCTTCGAACCCATCCCCGCGGTGGACTCCCCTGCTTCGTGGATGGCGCGCCCGGGTCAGCGGGAACCGATCAAATCGCGCAGCTCGCCAAATTGATAGGAGTCGTCCCTTATCATCGAGAGCAATCCCTCCGTGGATTCCCGCCATGTCAGGAAAGGGATGGACGGAGGGATTTTGGGCGCGGCCAGCGTCTCCTTCACTCGCTCGGCCAGCATCTCGCTGTCGGTCGCGGTGAAATAGCGGACCTCGTCGCCGCCGATCTCCCGAAACACCGGAATATCGCTGGCGATCGCCGGCAGCCCGTAATAGGCCGCCTCGATCAGCGCCAACCCGAAGCCTTCCGCGATGGACGGAAATATTAGCGCCCGGGCATGTTTATATAAATCACGCAATTCCGCGTCGGACGCATCTTTTAGCCAATACAGACGACGACCATATTCGGGATGTGACACAATACGGTGCCCCAGCGCGCGAGCGTTCCATCCGTGGCGGCCAACAATAACATAGGAACAATTAACGCCGTCGCCCCAAAGACGGTCCATCGCATCCAAGGCGGTCGTATATCCCTTTCTCGGCTCCAGAGTGCTTACGCCCAAAAATATTGGCTGAGCGCAACAACATATATCGGCGATTCGAGCGGACATATCAGTGTCGTCGGCGGGATGCTGGAAATCGGCGCCGAGGTGATTCCAACCAAACTTTAGATTTGGCTTAAAATATGCGTCACTACATCTAATAATATCGATAAAATCTCCAGCGACACTTTTAGATATGCAGATAACGGCATCCGACATGGATATTATTTCGAAAAACCAGTTCGAAAACGCTTCTCCATTGTGCTCAGAGCATATCTTCCTATAAGTTAATGGAATAATATCATATAATACAACGACGATACGACCGCCTTTTTCGGATGCGCCTTGTAGTATCGCCTTTGTTTCCTCGGGGGAATGCCACCATGCTCCGGCGACAAAAAAGACATCGCCTTCCGCCATCTCGACTTCTTTGATTTTACCCGTATCTCTCTCATATCCGAACAGGCTATTTTTATATGCGATAACCGGCGCGCCGTCCTTTTTGAGCGCCGCCTTGGCGATCTCCAAAACAACGCGCTGAATTCCCGTTGCGTGTTCAATGTTTAGATCATGAGATACGTCAACAAAAAGCCGCCGTCCGGGAGATAGAATGTAGCCTTCCTCGCCATCTATATTCGAAGCTAAATCGACAAGGGCTTGTCGGCGTTTCTTGAACTGATTTTCCAGGGCTTCAGAGCCATCATGCAGGTGAGATAGACCAAAAAACCGCGTGAACGTCCAATAGAACTCCATAATTTTGAGGATGACAAAAGATATATATACATTGGAGCGTTTTGACGACACCTCGGCTTCGCGGCGGGCCTCCTCCGATTCGCGACTTATTTCCGCGTCGATATACGCTTCTATATTTCCTCTTTCCTTCTCGTCTCCGCAAGACATTTGCTTTTCTCGTCAATTTGTTCGCGAAACCGCCGGCGGCCGCGGCCCCCGGATGTCCGCTTATTTTGGCGCGGCGGTGGCGTAGATCGCAGTTCGCGCGGGTTTTTGCAATGCGCGTCCCGAATCGCGAATGGAGCGTGTTCGCGCGGGATCGCCTGGAGATGGCGGAAGACATTCGATCCGCCGCGCTCGCCATTGACAGGCGCCCGCCGCTGCTGGTCTATGCGGGGCATCGCGCGCTCACCCGCGTTCCGGACAAGGAATTTACGCCCGTTGCCTATCGCCTTGCCTCCCGAAGCCATCGAGCCTTTCGCCCGCGCCTGGCGCCATCAGGAGCTTATCCGCGCGGTGGCGCGGCGCGAGTTCATATCGCGGTTTCGCGGCTCGGTGCTGGGCCCGATCTGGGCCGTGCTGTCGCCGCTGATCATGATGTTGACCTATACGGCGGTGTTCTCGGTCACCGTGCCGCAGCTCGCCGCCGGCAAGAGCGTGACCGAATACGCCAGCCGCATCTTCGTCGGACTGATCGTCTTCAATCTTTTCAGCGAGCTCGCCTATCGCGCGCCAATGCTGCTGCACGAGCACGTGAACTTCGTCAAGAAATCGATCTTCCCCAGCGAGACCATCGCCTGGACCGCGACGATCCGCGCCTTCACCTATGGCGGCATCGCTTTCCTGGTGTTCTTGGCGTTCCGTGTCGTCACCGGCGGCGCGCTGCCCTGGACGCTGCTGTTCGCGCCATTCCTGTTCGCGCCTTTCGCGCTGTTCATTCTGGGAATCGTCTGGTTCTTCATGGCGCTGGGAGCGTTCACGCGCGACGTCGCGCATATCATGGCCTCGATCGTGCCGATCCTGATGTTCATCACGCCGGTGTTTTATTCGCTGGATCAGGTGCCGCCTGGCGTCGAGATCTGGATGCGGCTCAATATCGTGGGCGACTATATCGAGATGCTCCGCTCGATCGCGCTCGACGGCAGGTTGCCGAACATTTTCGGCTACCTCCTGCTCTCGGCGGCGTCCTACGCGGTGTTCTTCTTCGGCTACAAATTCTTCATGCGCTACAAGTCGGTGATCGTCGACGTGATCTGAACCGCGTTTCCACTCGCGGGCCTCGACGGGACCTTTAAGCGTAAGGCGCGGCGAATCCGTCGGTCGGCTGGGAACGATCCGACGCCGCGCCCAAGGCGGCGGGTTTCGGTCGCGGACCATGGTTCAGCCGCGCGATCAGCCAGGCCGAGCCGAGAATTTCCAGCAGCGCCATCCCCGCGAGCAAGACCACGAAGCGGGCGTCCGCGCGCAGCAGCGACTGCAGGGTCACGAGAAACAAGATATGCGCGGCCGGAATGGCGATAATCGTCAGCGCGCCGCCCGCTCCGCGCCGCCCCGTGATGTTGCCGAAGCGGAGCACCAGCGCCATCGCGAGCAGGCAATGGCCGAGCGTCAGCAGCGGAACGCCTACCCTCATGGCGGCTTCGGTCGTCCATTCGGCCAGCAGCCTCGAATCCCCGCGCGCCTCGGCGAATCGCGCCAGGAACTCTTTGGCCGGCAGCTCGTAGACGCCGTGCCAACTGCGTGGCGGCAGGCCGCCGCTGCCCTGCATGGGCAGCGCGAGCGCATATTCGTCGAAAGCGGCGATGCGCACGTCTGGAGCGGAGAGCGGTCGGGTCTGGATGCTGCCCCTGGTCAGGGCGACCACCACTCCGGACTCGTTGCGCCGAAATTCGGCGCGCGCCGCGGTGATCGTTTGCTCTTCCTCTTTTTCGACGGAGAGCTGATGAATATAGAGATTGACCGCGATATCCGGGGTCTCCCAGCTATCGAGGTAAAGCGTTCTCAGCCCGCCGTCGAACGTATAGAAATGCGCGGGCTCGAGCATGCGGTGGTTGAGCGAATTGCGGACGACGTTGAGAACGTCCTGCATGCTCCCCTGATATTGCGGGGCGATGAAATTCGCCAGCGCGAGGCCGACGCCGACGAGAATCGACGCTAAAATCAACGCCGGGCGACAGATCGCCCAAACCGACAGGCGCAACGCGTAGAGCACGGAGATCAGACTCTCGCTCGCCATGCTCGCGAACACCATCGCCGTGGCGACGCCGAAGGCCATTGGCAGCGCGAGATAGGCGACCGTCGGCGAGACGCCCACCAGGGCCGGCCACACCAGGCCGCCCCGAACGGCGGCGGCGGGCAGCGAGGCCAGCAGATAGGACAGCACCACCGGCACGCAAAGCGCGGATTCCACGACCAAGGCGGCGATCGCGACGCGTTTGAGCAGATAGACGAACAGCAGACGCGGCATGGATTCAGCGCTCTCGGGTATTGGCGTCGCCGGCGTCCCGGCTCATTTTTTGAACCTCGCCCAGGCGGCCCTGGAATATTCCGTCCACGCCGGGTCGAACACGCCGCGCGACGGCAGCGCGGTCGCGCCCGCCCAATGCGCGAAATATATCTCCTTCCCGTCGGGAGCCAGCGGCTTGCCGTTCGCGAAGGTCACGCCGGGCGCCTTGTAAAAGCTCTCGTGCGAGGCGTTTTCGACCACATTGGGCAAAAGCTCGATTTTGAGTCCGCGCCGATGCGTGACGAAATTCACCAGGGGCTGCGCGAACAGCTGGCCCCGCTTGCGCACGTCGTGGAAAATCGCCGCGTCCCTGGCCATGGTTTCGAGAAAGTCTTCGAGTTTCAGATATTTGTTCGAGGTGACCCAGAAGCCGTCGTTAAACAGCAGCACGTCCTTCAGAAAAGGATAGGCGTCGCGCCGGTCGTTATAGACATATTCGAAGCTTGGCGACGCCACGATGAATTCGGTTTTTCCGGCCTCCAGCCGCCCGAAGATCGGCGCGAAGTCGCGAAACAGGATGACGTCGACATCGACATAGGCCACTTCGTCGAGCGGCAGCGCGAGGGCTTGCAGCTTCCTCAGCCGGCGGCGATGGGCGTTGAAAATGCCGGGGTAGAGCTCCTGGGCCAGCCTGTCGATCTCCGTCGGCTCCTCCTCGACGAAATGCGCGCCGTAAATCTCCGCCGCGCGGCGGGTCTGGGCGATATTGTCGTCGTAGGGGATGAGATAGAGCGGCAGCGACGCGTTGGTGTCGCGATAGCTCTCGAGGAAGGGCAGCAGCCAGTCGATGATCTTGTCGTTGCCGACGATCGCGACGCCATGACGCGGCCGGGCGGCTTGCGATTGACCGGATGGTGAAATTGCTGGATTCGAGGGGGGCGGGGTCATATAGAAAGGTCTACTTGGAAAGTCCGGCGGTTAGCAAGAGGGTCGGGTTTGGGGTCGGGCGGCGCCGTGGAAGCCTTCGAACAAACGCCCGCGGCTCGCGGCGACGAGCGGCCGCTCACCGGCAAAACCGTCGCCGTGGTCCACGCGGCCTGGCATTCCTGCGGCAGCTATCGGGTCAACGTCGGCCAAGTCGAGGCCTATAAGGCGCTCGGCGCCCGGGCGATCTCCGTCGCGATGATGGACGTTCCGTCGCCGCCGCCGCCTGGCGGACGCTGGGCGGAATATATCGCCGCGACGCAAGACCTCGATGCCGACCGCCGCTATTTCACCGGCCCGCCGCGCGCCGCCCTTTGGACCTCGGCGCTGCTGAAAGACGGCTGGTGGCCGCTGATTCACGGCGATCAGGCGCGCTGGTCGATCGAGCTCGCCAAGCGCGCGCCGCTCCCGGATGGATTCGATATCGAGCGGGTCGACCTCATTCACGCCAATCACTACTTCACCCTGCCGCTGGCGCGGCGGCTGCGCGGGGCGGGCGCGGCGCCGATCATCGTCGAGACCCAGGATATTCAAGCCCGGCAATATGTCCTGCGCAATCAGGGCGGGTTTTTCATCCCGCCCCACGCGACATACGAGGACATGCTGGCGGTCGAGCTGGCGTGGACCGGCGAGGCGGATCTTTGCGTCCACCTCAACGAGGAGGAGCATCGCGAGTTCCAGCAACTCCTGCCCCGCGCGCGCCATGCCCTGGTCTATCCGGCCGTCGCGCCGGTTCCGCTTGGCGGGGACGGCCGAAACATCGTCATCGTCGCGAGCGACAATTACGCCAATTTCGTCAGCCTGCGCTGGTTCCTGAACGAAGTTTTGCCGCTCGTCGGCGATGTCGCGGTGTCGATCTACGGCAACATCGACGCCGGCGCGAAAAGCCGCGACAAGGCCCTCTATGAATCCCATCGCGCGCTGTTCAAGGGCAGGGTCGCCGATCTCGGCGCCGTCTACGCCGACGCCGCCTGTATTTTGCTGCCGACGATCGAGGGGCACGGACTGTCGATCAAGGCGGTCGAGGCTTTGTCCAGTGGCGCGCCGCTGATCGCGACGCCGGCCGCCTTTCGCGGCATGGGGATCGACCCGACGAAGCTCTCCAACGTGACGCTGCGCGAGGACGCCGCCGGATTCGCCGCCGCCCTGCGCGAGAC
>JBAUVQ010000225.1:0-10745 GCA_049583305.1 Methylocystis sp. | reverse complement strand
CCGTGACGCCAACGCCAAGCCCGCGCACGGGCGCCCCGCCCGCTTGCGGAAGCAGCGCGATCGCCCGATTAAGCCAGCCGCTTTCGGTGCGGTTCGGGCCGGGAAAACCGCTTTCCAGCACATCCTGCCCGTCGAAATGCGAGCGGTCGCGATAGTTGGTGGCGACGGCGTGGGCGACCAGCGCGCGCTTCTCCTTGTAGAGCCGCGCGAACACCGGCATCGCCGGATTGAGCGCGAAGAAACCGTCGAGCGGGAGGCCGGCGTGTTCGCCGACCGCCGGCAACGCCAGTGCGCCATGCAGCAGCGCGTAGTCGGGGTCGGCCACGGGCGCGACCGCGGTCAAGCCATCGAGCGCGCCGCGCAAGATGATCACCACGACGCGCGGATCGCGCGCGCCGGCGGCGCTAAGCGCCTTGGGCGCGTAAGCCGCGGCGAAAGACACGGTGAGACCTTGCAGCGCCGCGCGGCGCGAGAGGATTGGCGCGGGAACGATATGCCTCATGCTTATCTCCTCTGGAATTCGGGCGACATGAACAGCAGCGCGAGCGCCTGCGGGCGCGATTCCGCGTGCAACAGGGCTTCGCGAGTCTCCCGCGAGGCGGCGAGGCCGCAGACCGTGTCGAGCACGCCCAGCGGCGCGCCATAGTCGCGCGCGCCCTGCGCCATCTGCCAGGAGACGTCGAGCCGCAGCTTCATCTGCTCGGGCGAGCCCCAGACCGCGGCGGCGTCGCTGTAGCCATTGGGGCCCGGCGGCTGCCACAACGGCATGCCCAGCGAATTTAGGACGCCGAGCACCTGGTTGGCGTCGGTCGGCATGTTCGAGGTCGCGCGCTTGGCGGCGATGGCGAATTCGGCGGGCGAGCGGATCTTCGTGGGCGGCGCGCTCCAGGCGTGATCGTTTTCGATCAGCGCCGCGGTCACGATGACGAGGTCGCCGTCGCTGTCGCGAAAGGCTTTCGTCAACGCATCCACGAGTTCGGGCGGCGGCGCGTCGGCGACGAAATGCTTTGCCAGCTTCGTCGCGATGTGACGGGCGGTCGACGGATGGCGGGCGAGATCGCGCAGCGCCTCCTCGCCCTGCGCGCGGCCGGTTTGTGGATAGTTTCGGCCTAGCAAATTATGGACGCCCGGCTCGTGCCAGTTGCTCTTGAAAAGAAACGCCCCCGGCTCGCCGACGTCGCCGCCGGGTTCTCCGAAACTCCACCCGGTGATGATGCGCGCCAGCGCCGTCACGTCGGACTGGGCATAGCCGCCGCCAACGCCGAGCGTGTGCAGTTCGAGGATTTCGCGGGCGAGATTCTCGTTGAGGCCCTTGCCGTCGAACCGTCCGGCGTTGGAGCCCGGACCGATGGAGCGCTGATTGTCGAGATAGAAAATCATCGCCGGATGCGATTCGACGGCGATCAACAGATCGGCGAATTTGCCGAGCACATGCGGACGAATCGCCTCGCGCTCGAACGAGCCGGCCGTCGCCCGGCTATACTGGCCCTTGACGACCGACACCGCGAAATGATTGGACCAAAACGCGACCAGACGCTCGACGAAGCCCGAGCCCGCCTTCATCTGAGCGACGAACCGCGCGAGCGCCTCGGCGCGAAACAGTTTTTGCTCGACCGGCGGCTCCTGCGGCTTGGGTTTGGCCTCGGCCGGCTTGGCTTCCATGGGTTTGGCTTCCATGGGTTTGGGGTCGGCTGGCTTGTTGTCCGCGGGCTTGGCTTCCATCTGGCCTGCGTTCGCGCTGGCCATCGCGAGCGGCGCGGCCATCGCGGCCGCCGTCTCGCGAGCGATGCGCAATTGCTGCTGCTCGGCGAAAAACATCTGCAGCGCCCGCGGCGTCGACGACAGTCCGTCGGCCGCGATCATCCCCGCGCCCTTCGCGCGGATCTCCTCCAGCAGAAAGCCGCGCGGATCGCTCGCCGCCAGCGCGAGATCGCCGGGCTTGGCGCCATAGCCGAAACGGTTGAACGCCGTCATCGCCGCGTAGGGATCAGGTCCGGGAGCCATTGTCGCCTCTTGCCGCATGTTTCAAGGAACGCTTGAACAAAACCACAGCGGAGCTGACCAGTTGATGAACGGCTAAAGCCAAATTCGGTCCGCGAACCTCAACGTTATGGCGCGGCGCGCCGCCGCGTGCAATAAAGCCGCGATGACAAACAGCACGGACACGGAAAACAAATATTCGATCTCCCTGCGCCAGCGCGGCGGCTCGGGGCGCGGCGCCATGTGGCAATGGGAGATTCACGCCGTCGGTAAAGGCCTCCCGGTGCAAAAAGGCGTCGTCGCCGGAACCGAGAAACACGCCCACGACACCGCGAAGGCGGCGCTGGCCGCGTTGGAGCGGCGGGAAGCGGCCCCCAAATAGCCCGGCCCTACGGCGCGCCGTTTTACGTTAATGAAAACCGTCCGGATTTGTTCCAGGCGGGAAATTAGGCGCGTCCAAATTCCGCTCGACTCAAGACATAAACGATACCTTGAGACAGCGACGCGGCGCTAACGATCCATTATGCCGGTTTTTGTAAACATGAGCCATCGCGGATCGAAGTCCCGTCGACGGCGCCTTTCGGCGCGAGAATAAAGACTTGGATCGCGACGAGGCCTGGCGATGCAAATAAATCTGATTTACGACTCCAGCACGGCGAGCGCGCCGGCCGCGTTTTTCACCGCGATGAACTATTGCGTGCAATATCTCGACAGCTTGATAACAAATAATATCACCGTAAACATCGAAGTGGGCTGGGGAGAAATCCAGGGTCAGAGCCTTGGCGCCGGCGTGCTTGGCGAGGGCAATATAAGCGGCGCGACGCTGTCCTACGCTCAATTAAAGGCGGATCTTCTGGCGAATTCGAACTCCGCCGCCGACGCTTCCGCATACGCCAATCTGCCGAGCGCCGATATTAGCCACGGCGCCGGTTTCTATGTTTCGCTAGCGCAGGAAAAAGCATGGGGACTCATTCCCGCGGATGGGACCGAGATAGACGGATACGTCGGGTTCAGCGATTCCGTCGCCTGGACATTTGACCCGAACAATCAGGCAGTCGCGGGGGATTATGACTTCATTGGCGACGCGCTGCACGAACTGACCCACGCCCTCGGCCGCGATAGCGGACTTAACGCCACCTGGCCCGATACGGTGATGGATTTATTCCAATACTCCTCCGCCGGAACCCTGCAAACGCACCACGGCGGCGCGTCCTATTTCTCGATAAATGGCGGCGTCACCGATCTCGCGGATTTTTCGTCGACCAGCGATCTCGGCGATTGGTCGACCACCGTGCCCAATGATTCCTTCGACGCCTATTCCAACATGGATACCGCTTATTCGATCTCCGAGACCGACATCACCTTGTTGAATATTCTGGGCTTCTCGGTGACGCCCCAGCATGGCTCCGTGTCGAGCGTCAACGCCGCGACCGACGACAGCGTGTCCGAAGTCGGCATCGGCCACGTGGTCACCATCACCCTCAACACCGCCGCGCCGGAAACCGTCACGGGAACGCCGACCCTGCGGCTCAACGATGGAGAGGCCGCGACCTATGTCGGGGGATCGGGAACCAGCGCGCTACAATTCGCCTATACGGTTCAGCCCAGCGACAATACCTCCGATCTGAGCGTGACGGGCCTGAGCCTAACGGGCGGGGCGACGATCCTGGACGCGCTCGACAATAGTTTATCCACGAGCGTGACCGCCAACCTCGGCGTGCAGATCATCACGCTCGTCACCAATCTAAGTTCGAGCGAGGATAGTCTTGTCTATCTCATGTATCAGGCGGCCTACGACCGCGTTCCCGACTATGCCGGCTTCACTTATTGGGCTGGCCAGGCCGACGCGCGCCAGTTGAGCGCGCTGCAACTCGCGGATATTTTCATGGCGGCGCCGGAATTCACCGCCGCTTTCGGCTCCAATCCCAGCAACGACGCCTATGTGAGCGAGCTTTACGCCAATGTGCTGGGACGGACGCCCGACGCGGTCGGCCTCGCCTATTGGGAGGCGCAAGCCAACGCGGGACAAGCGCGCGACCAACTGCTGGTCGATTTCGCGACCTCGCCCGAAAATCTCGCGCTCACCACGCCTCACACCGCGAATGGTTTTTGGGTGAGTTGAAGCACACTTTCGCGCGACGCGAGCGGCATGCCCAATCGATGTCACGCGCCAAGTGCTGGGGCGAAGCAACGCCTTCGGCCATTCGGGACGCCGGAGATTGAGGGCTTGAGTTCATTGCCGTCGGCGCCCGGCGGGCCTGTACGGCGGCGACCGAGAGAGCGGAATTGCCGGACTCCGAGGAAGTCGCGATAATAAATGAGTGGCGCGTTCGGGAGGTATGGCGATGACGCTGTCCCTATTGAACCAAGGGTTCGACTACGTCGATTACCTCAATGGCGGCTATGAGGACGCGGACTCGCTCGCCGCCCTTGTCGCAACAGGCGCGAATTCGATCGAAGCCTCGATCGAATATGGCATCAATCCACAGACCGACACGGTCTACGCGGACCCGGTTTTCACCGACAGCCTTACCGCCTATGGCGCGACGATAGCTCACGCCGTCTCGATGGGCCTTTCGGTCACGATTCGGCCGCTCATCGATTTCGTCAATCCAACCTATCTGACCGGCACGCCATACAGCTTCGGCGAATGGCGAAGCTATTTCAATCCCGGAGCGGCGGGTTCGGCAAGCGCCAATGCTTTCTTCGCCAGCTATGAGCAGATGCTCTTGCAATATGCACAGGTCGGCGTCGCCAATGGCGCGACGACGCTATGCATAGGGACCGAACTCGATCAGATCACTGGCCCCGCCTACAAGCCTTATTGGGACGCGATCATCAGCGCGTTGCGCACCCAATTTCCCACGTTGAAGCTCACCTATTCGGCCGATTGGAACGACGACATTTCGCCTTGGGCCTTCGCCGGAACGGGCCTCGCCCTGGGCACCGGCAACCTGGCGACCCAGGTGAGTTTCGCGAGCGAACTCGATTCCATCGGCATCGACGTCTATGCGCCGCTGTCCAACGCCGCCAATCCGACCTTGGCGCAACTGATCGCGGGGTGGACGCAGCCGTCGACCGTTTTAGAGACCCTCGCCGTCACGCATGGCGCGTCGCTGATCAGCTATTTCGAAAGCGTCGCCGCCGCGGTCGGGAAGCCGCTCATATTCAGCGAAATTGGATATGAGGACGCGACCGACGCGGCCTCGTCGCCAGCCGGCTCGTCCACCAACGCGGTCGACCCGGCCCTGCAGGCCGAACTTTATCAGGCGTTCTTCCAAGCCTGGCAGCAGGCTGGAAACTCCTCGCTCACCGGCGTTTATTTTTGGAATTGGGATCCGAATTCCGCCGAGGTCGGGCCGGGGCAGCCCGCCAATTTCAGCCCTCAGGGGCTGCCGGCGCAAGGCGTCGCGACCAGTTGGTTCAGCCCTCCGCACACGACGGCCGCGACCGATAACGGCGCGAACGAGGTCGGCGTCGGCCACGTGATCACCATCACCCTCGCCGCCAGCGAGGTCGAGACCGTGAGGGGCGCGCCCAGCTTGCAGTTGAACGACGATGAAGTGGCGACCTACGTCGGGGGATCGGGAACCAATACGCTGGAATTTTCCTATGTGGTCCAAGCGGGCGACAACATCTCCGATCTTCAGGTGACCGGGCTGAATCTGGCGAACGGCGCCACGATCCAGGACCCTTACGGAAACATCATGCCGAACAACGTGGCGACGGACCTGGGACTCCAGATCATAACGCTCGTCACCAATCTCCATTCGAGCGAGGATAATCTCGTCTATCTGCTGTATCAGGCGGCCTACGACCGCATCCCCGACTATGCCGGGTTCGAATATTGGGCCAATCAAGCCGACGCCCGCCAGTTGAGCGCTCTGCAACTCGCCGACATCTTCATGGCGGCCCCGGAATTCGCCGCCAAATTTGGGGCCAATCCCAGCAATGACGCCTACGTGACGGAGCTTTACACCAACGTGCTGGGACGAACTCCCGACACGCCCGGTCTCACCTACTGGGAGGGCCAGGCCAATATGGGAACGCCGCGCGACCAGCTGCTGGTCGATTTCGCGACCTCCGCCGAAAATGTCGCGCTCACCGCGCCTCATACCGCGAATGGCTTTTGGGTGAGTTGAGCCGCGCCCGCGGCGCGCGCCCTCCCCCGCTCACCCGTGCCCGCTCACCCGCTCGATCTGCGCCCCGCAGCCTCGCAGCTTGTGTTCGAGCCGCTCGAAGCCGCGGTCGAGGTGATAGACCCGGTTGATCGTTGTTTCGCCGCGCGCGGCGAGCGCGGCAATGACCAGCGACACCGAGGCGCGCAAATCCGTCGCCATGACGGGCGCGCCTTCCAGATGGCCGGCGCCGGTCACGATGGCGCTGTCGCCGTCGAGCTTGATATGGGCGCCGAGCCGCGCCAGCTCCTGCACATGCATGAAGCGATTTTCGAAAATGGTTTCGGTGATGCGCGAGACGCCCGAGGCCCGCGTCATCAGCGCCATGAATTGCGCCTGAAGATCGGTGGGGAAGGCCGGGAACGGCGCCGTCGTCACATCGACCGGAGAAATCCCCGCGCCGTTGCGCATCACCCGCACGCCCTCGTCGCTCTCGCTGACCTCCGCGCCCGCCCGCGTCAGCGCGTCGAGCGCCGCTTGCAGCAGATTGGCTCTCGCGCCGGCCAGCAATACGTCGCCCCCGGTCATCGCGGCGGCCATCGCGTAGGTGCCGGCCTCGATACGGTCCGGCAACACCGCGTGGCGCGCGCCATGCAGCGAGCCGACGCCCTCGATCTCGACCGTGGCCTGCCCCGCCCCGGAGATGCGGGCGCCCATTTTGTTCAGGCAGTCCGCGAGATCCACGATCTCCGGCTCGCGCGCCGCGTTGCGGATCACGGTGGTCCCGCGCGCGAGCGACGCGGCCATGAGCGCGGTGTGGGTGCCGCCGACGGTCACCGTGGGAAAGTCGATTTCCGCGCCGCGGAGTCCGTCCTTGGCGCTGGCGACGACATAGCCGCTTTCGATGTCGATCCTGGCGCCCAGTCTCTCCATCGCCATCAGCAGGAGATCGACGGGCCGCGTGCCGATCGCGCAGCCGCCCGGCAGCGAGACCCGCGCTTCGCCCATCCGCGCGAGCAAGGGCGCGAGCACCCAGAAACTCGCCCGCATTCGCGAGACCAGCTCGTAAGGCGCGGTGGTGTCGACGATTTCGCGCGCGGTGAAGTGAACGGTCCGGCCGGAGTTGGCGGTCTCGCCGGCGCGCTTGCCTTCGAGCGCGTAATCGACGCCGTGGTTGCTCAAGATGCGCTCGAGCTGCGTCACATCGGCGAGCAACGGCATGTTTTCGAGCGTCAGCCTATCCTCGGTCAGCAGCGAGGCGATCATCAGGGGCAGCGCCGCGTTCTTGGCGCCGGAGATCGGGATGACGCCATAAAGCTTGTTACCGCCGACAATTTTTATTTTGTCCATTTGGTCTCGCCTTCAGGCGCCTGCTGACGCGCGGGCGCGTTCTGTTCCCGCGTGTTCTCGCTCGAGGATGCGCGCTCATGCGCCTTGCGGCGCCGCAAGTTCTCGCGCAGGGCGCTGGAGAGCGCCGCCTTGTCTTTCCCAGGCGCGCGGCCCGGCTTTATCTCGTTCTTGTCGGTCGTCAAAGCGAGGCGCCGCCCCCTAGGTTGGCCGAATGCGCTTCCTAAGCCGTCAAGGCCCGGGTGGCAATACGCCGCTGATTCGAGGCGCAAGCTCAGCCGCCGAGCTGGCGACGCCACTCGCGCGGCGGCATCCCAACCCATTCGACGGCGGCGCGCGCGAAATGCGCGCAATCGGTGTAGCCGAGTTCGAGGCTGACTTGGGCGATCGAGCATCCGGGCGTCCGAAGCAGCGTTTCCGCCCGCGCGATCAGCACGCGGCGCCGGATATCCTCGAAACGCGCGCCCTTCGCCATTAGCTTGCGCTGAAGGCCGCGGGGCGAGAGCCCGAGCCGCCGCGCGACCCAATCCAGACTCGGGCGCCGCTCCAGCAAGGCCAACCCGATCAGATGCTCCACCCCCGCGCCGAAATCGCTCGGGTCGGGCAACTCCACGCGCGGCGCGGCGGCGTCGCGACGCCCGGGATTTTCCGCGCGCAAGGCCGATATCGGGAAAAATAGAGCGGCCTTCTCGCCCCTGGCGATATCGCAGCCGAGCATGTCCTCGAGCCGCGCGCGTTCGGCCAGATCGCCTGGCAGTTCCGCGCGCGACGGAGACGCGTTCGGCCCCAGATAATTGCGCAGCACGCCAATCATGTAGCCGAATGCCAGCAGCTCGTTCTTCTGGCGGCCGATGGTGGCGGAGTCGGAAACCTCATAGGTCCATTTCGCCAGATCGCCCGACGGCGCGAGGCACATATGAGTCGCCGATTGCAGCGCCTTTTCGATTCCGGCGTCCGTCCGCCCGATCGCCTCGCCCAAATCCGGCGCCGCCGCGACGTGGTCGCCAAAAGCGCCGAGACTGGCGATCCCCGCTCCCAGCGATAGCCCGAGCGGCAAGGTCTCGTCGCCGATCTCGCGCGCGGCGAACTCGACCAACGCGAGCTGGTCGCGCAGCAGCATCAGTTGATCCGGGTGCTCGACGACGCGCAGCGGCGTTTCAGCGCGCCGGAACACGCGCGCGATGGAGCCTCCCGCCCGCTCGACGGCGTCGGCGACCGGCCCCATCGAGCGCGCCTTGGTGTAGCCCACGGCGCTCATCGGCGGCTCGCGCTTTGTTCGACCATTGTCTGGCGACTGCTCCGGTTTTTTCGCGAAAGTTCCCATCGCTGGCGCGAAATGGCAAGTTTTTACGGGCGGCGGACGCTATCCACGTCGTGTCCGCGGCGAAATCCGCGGACGAGAAAGCATCGGAGAACTCATGTCTCGCCACCGAGAAAATTCGGGAGTATCGATCCGCGCATGTCGCTTGACGCTCGCCGGAGCGCTGTTCGGCGCGATTTGCATCCAGGGCGTTCGCGCCGAGCCAGCCCCGTCGAGCGCGCCGATCTCGATCGCCGTGCTGGACTTCGATTATGCGGACAGTTCGGGCGAGCCCCGCGATCAAACCGAGGAACATCGCCTGCGCACGCGGGAATTCGTCGCGCGCTTGCGGGCCGATCTTTCCGCGAACGCGCGATATCGGGTGGTTTCGATAGAGTGCCCGGAGCCGCCCTGCACCGCCCGCGCCTTGGCGCCCGACGAAGTGATCGCCGCGGCCAAGCGCGCCGGCGCCCGGCTCATTCTCTATGGCGGCGTGCATAAAATGAGCACGCTGGTGCAATGGGCCAGCGTCGAGCTTGTCGACGTCGAGGCGAACAAACTGCTCGACGACCGCTTTCTGACTTTTCGCGGCGATTCCGACGAAGCCTGGCGACGCGCCGAAGCCTTTGTCGTCGAGAAAATGAAGGATCGAGATTACGACCGATAGCGCGCCCCGGCGGCGCGATATTCCCCTTTTATCCAATCGCGAGGACAAGTCCCGATGCGCGAAACCGTCGTTATCGAGAAAAACATCGCCGTCGGCGCCGACAGGGCCTGGGCGGCGATCCGCGCCATCGGCGGTCTGGACCGATGGTTTCCGATTATCTCCGGCTGTCGCGTGGAGGGCGAAGGCGTCGGCGCCGTCAGAGTGCTCGCTCTCAAGGCCAGCGGCGAAATGCGGGACCGGATCGTCGAAATCGTCGACGAGGCGAAGCGGCTCCGCTACGAGCGGACCCACCACCCCTTTCCCGTCGCCGACTATCGCGGCCTCGTCGAAATTCGCGGCGACGGCGACGCGAGATCCGTTCTGACCTGGACAATCCAGTTCACCGTCGAGCCGAACGCGCGCGACGCGATGGCGGAACTCGTCGGGAGCGCCATTTCCGATGGTATCGACGGCCTGGAGCGAGAGTTACGCTAGCGCCTCGTCTTGCCTCGCCCGGCCCTCTCGCCTATAGACTGGCCCGGCGCGCCGTGTTTCCGACACCCCTGGAGGCGAATGGCGCGTTTTCTAATTGAAAAAGGACAAGACAATGGCCGAGACCAAAAAGCTCGCGGCCACGGTTCGCAGCGGGACAGGCAAGGGGGCCGCCCGAGGCACACGCCGTGAAGGCCGCACGCCCGCCGTGATCTATGGTGGCGGAGAGGCGCCGACGCCGCTCTCGCTCGACACGAGAACCGTGACCAAGCTCATCTTCGCGGGACATTTCCTCACGACGATCTTCGAACTCGACATCGACGGCAAGACCGAGCGCGCGATCCCGCGCGACTATCAGCTCGACGTGATCAAGGATCACCCGCTGCATGTCGACTTTCTGCGGCTGAAACCCGGCTCGCGCCTGCGCCTCGAAGTGCCCGTGCACTTTATCAACCACGAAGCGGCGCCTGGCCTCAAGCGCGGCGGCTCGCTGAACATCGTCTATCACTCGATCGAGCTTTGGGTGCCGGCCGACGATATTCCCGAGGTCATCACCGCCGATCTGACCGGACTCGACTTCAACGATTCGCTGCATATTTCGGCGATTCCGCTGCCACAGGGCAGCAAGCCGACCAATCCGGACAAGAACTTCACCGTCGCCAGCATCACGCCGCCGCTCGTGGCGGAAGAGACGGCCGCTCCGGCCGCCGCGCCGGCCGGCAAGGCCGCCCCGGCCGCGAAGGCTCCCGCCGGCAAGAAGTAATAAACTTCCCCTCCCGCGCCACGCGGGAGGGGGCTCCCCGGCGCTCGACGCCCGGGATCGCCTGGAGTCATCCCGATGCTGCTCTTTGTCGGACTTGGC
>JBAUVQ010000224.1:0-8183 GCA_049583305.1 Methylocystis sp. | reverse complement strand
CGCGGGCGCGGCGCATGGCGGCCGAGCTCATCGGCGACGGCCGCTCGACCAACGAAGTCGCGCGCGCCGTCGGCGTGCATGGCCGCACCGTTTGGCGCATCAAGGCGCGCCTGCGCGACACCGGCGGCGACGATCAGGGCAGCTTGTTTTAAGCGCCGTTTAAAGGCAGATTGAAGCCGCGAAACATCGCGCGCTGACAACTGTCAGAGGCATTTCGGGATTTGATCCCGCCTAGTCTCGCTCCATCAAAGGAGCTTGAGACATGCCCCCCATTCTCGCGCGCGCGTCCGTCGCGATCTTCCTCCTCCTCGCGCTGATCGCGCATGTCCACGCGCTGAACGCCCTCGCGGAGGTCGCGCGATGAGCTTCTTTGTCGACGTGCTGCCCAAATCGCCGCTCTTTCGCTCGCCCGTCATCCAGAAATCCACCGAGCTGCTGGAGCCCGGCACCCGCGCGGCCGTCGCGGCATTGATCGCCGAGGCCGCGGCGCATGATCATCATCTCGTCGTGTTGGAGACCTTCCGCTCCTCGGCGCGGCAAATTCAGCTTTTCGAACAGCACGCGACCGAACTGCGCGAGGTCGGCTGTCACGGCTATGGCGTCGCCTGCGATCTCGGCATCGCTGGACCCACGGGCGCCGTGAACTGGAAGGCCGATTACACGCTGTTGCAGGCGCTCGCCAAAAAGCACGGGCTGATCTGGGGCGGCGATTGGGGCACGCCGAAGTGTCGGCATTCCTTTCATGACAACGATCACGTGCAGCGCGTGCCGGTGTTTCGGCAGGCGGAGCTGTTCGCCGGCGATTGGTATCCGGCGACGAACTACGACCCTTACGTCGACATGCAGGAGCATGGCGTCGCGGGGATCGAGATTTAACCGCCGCGACCTCATGCATTTCCGAGAAAGGCGAGCCATGAACAAGCTAACTCTTATCGCCCTAGCGCTTTTTATCCTCATCGGGCGCTTCACAATCGAGAACCAACCGCTTCATGGATGGGTCGGGGCCTATATGGCGCTCGCGCATATCTTCCTCGGTGTGCTGATAGGCGTCGCTTGGATGCGGGGCGACATGCGCAAGCCGCTCGCTTGGTTCGTCGTTCTCGCGTCAACCTTGGAACTGGTTCTGTTCTTGTCGGGCGGCGTCCCGTTCCCGACCAACCTCATGTTTGGCTAACCAGCACATCATTCCGGCGCGGCATGTCTCTGCCCGGATGGTCCCGCGCCGGGCGGCCTCCCGGCAATAGAGGACTTCACATGCGCAACTTGCTGTTCGCCCTGCTCGGGCTCGTCTTCACGATCGTCTGCCCGGCCTTCGCCGCCGATATTCCCAGCGGCAAGACCACCCCGGCGCCGCCGACGTTCATCGCTCCCGCTTCATCCTGGACCGGGCTCTATTTCGGCGTTTCCGGCGGCTACGCCTTTGACTCCGCGCCGACGATGAATTTGGAGGCGTATAACGCGGGCGTCACGACGCCCTTTCATCCCTACGCCTATGGCAGCGGCGCAACCGCGACCCTCAACAACCGCGCCTTCGTCTTTAGCCCCAACGTCGGCGCCAATTATCAGACGGGTAACTGGCTGCTCGGCGTCGAGGCTTCCGCCGACCTGCCGGTGGGCGGCAACAGCCAGTCCGTGACCTTCGCGACGCCGGGGCTCGGGGTCATCCCGTCGGTCGCGCAGATCGGTGCGGGCTGGTCGTTCCGGCTCGACGGAACGGGGCGGGTGGGCTGGGTGTTGAGCCCGTCGCTGGTCGCCTATGTCGGCGCGGGTCCGTCGCTGCTCAAAACCGACAACAGCGTCTATGCGGGCTCGCCCTACAACGTCGCCTCGGGCTTTGGAACCCAAGGCCCGAGCTTCGCCGGCTGGCACGCCAAGGGCGGCGTCGAATTTATGTTCATTCCGGGCTGGTCCGCCAAGCTCGAATATGACCATGCCGATTGGGGCTCGCACACGGTCGCGGGTTCGGGTCTGCTCTATGGCGCGACGCCGGCGACGATTTCCGCGCAGCAGACGCAGTTCATGGGAACCAAGCGCTTCACCGAGGAAAGCGTGCGATTGGGCCTCGCCTATCACACCAATTTCCTTGGCGGGAACAACGGGCTGTTCTTCGTTCCGACCGGCAACCCCGGCGCCGATCTCGCGACGTTCAACGGCAATGTTCAGAGCGGCGTCGGCAACATCAACAGCGCGATCCAGAGCAAGCTGCCGGCGCAAGGCGCGGCCGGCGCGGCGTTGACCAAGGCCGGCCTTTAACCACCAACGCCTCGCGCGCGAAAACGCGCGCGAGGTTTCCTCAAGCCCAAGGGGTCGTCATGAACTTTTCGCTTTCGCGCATCCAGCGCCGCTATGTCCGGGCCTTTTTCGCGCTGCTGGCCGCCGTCGCCGCCGGCACGCTCGCCATGCCGGATTATGTCCCTGCGCTCGCGGCGCATGACATGCAGCAAACGGCGGAGGCGCTGATCGCCGGCTTTTTGATCGTCAACCCGATCCTCGATGTCGGCGCCGGCGACGCCAAGGGGGATCACAGCGGCGACGACACATCGAATTCGTCTTAATCGCCGGCTCCGTTGTGGATCACGTGGACGGCCATCTTTGGAGCGGGAGAATCTGGTGACGATAGACTGGGGCACGGCGGGCCAATGGGCGGGGGTTTGCGCGGCGATCGTCATCGCGGTGTGGGGCGCGATGAGCAAGCGCAACGAAAAAGAAATCGATGGGCTCAGCAAGGCGCTCGTCGACGTCAAGGCCGGCGTCGACAAGGACATTAACGAACTGAGAAGCGACAGGAACAAGCTGTTTGGCCGGGTCGACGACATCGATATCAAGCTCGCCCGCGTCGAGTCGGACATCGAGCATCTTCCGACCAAGGACGAGATGCACGAGCTCGAAATGAAGGTCGTCGGCATAGACGGCAAGATGGACGCGATGCTCGACAAGATCGGCACGCTGATCGGGCAGAACGCCCGCGCCGAGGATCGCGTGATCGAGGCCGAGCGCCGCGCCTCCGACGCAGAAAGGAAGACGCGATGAGCGCCGCCGACATCCAGCGCGAGCACGCGCGGCTGATCATTTTGCGCGAATTGGCCGAGCAGTCGGACCAGCGGCTCAACAGCGCGCTGCTGCGCGACGATCTCCAGCGCTGGGCGATTAGCAAGCCGCGCGAGTGGGTCCATGACGAATTGCGCTGGCTCGCCGATATGGGCGCGGTGACGGTGGCGGAGACCGGCTCGGTGCTGATCGCCACGCTGACCCAAAAGGGCCTCGATCATGTCGAGCGCAGCATCGTCATCACCGGCGTCAAGCGTCCGAGCCCGGAGGCCTGACGCCAATGGCGCGCGAGGGACGCGGTCGGCTCGACAGTTTCGATATCATGCCCGAGGAAGGCCAGGAGGAACTGCGCTGGGCCTTCGAGGAGCTGAACAAGCCTCCGCCGTGCCGCACGCAGGCGGACATCCTCTCCGAACTCAACGGGCGCCTGGCCGACAAGGGCCTGCCGCTGATTTCCAAGAGCGCGTTCAACAGGAAGAGCGTGTCGACCGCGATGGCGGCGCGGCGCATCAATGAAATGCGCGCGGTGTTCACCGGCATCGCCGAGCATCTGACGCCCGAGAATATCGACCAGAGCAACGTCTCGCTCGGGGAATTCATCAAGACGCTGATCGCCGAGATCGTCTCGCACCACGAGGGCACGCTGTCGGCGAAAGAGGTCAAGGAGCTCGCCCACGCCTTCGCGCTGGTCATCGCGGGAACCAAGGTCTCCTCGACTCGCAGAAGCCATGTCGAGGCCGAACAGGACGCGCGCAAGAAGGCCGCCGACGCCGCCGGCGCCGTGGCGCGCAAGGCCGGCCTCACCAAGGATACGGTCGACCGGCTCAAGGCCGACATCCTCGGCATTCAGAGGGCGAAGTGAGCGCTGGCCCGCTCATCACGCCCGAGCGCGAGGGGCGGTTTGGGCTGATCTATGTCGATCCGCCGACGCGGACCGAGAGCTACAGCGCCAAGGGGCAGGCCAAGGCGCCGCCCTATCCGACGATGAGCCGCTACGATCTGTTGACGCTGCCCGTGGGACGCCTCGCCGCGCCTAATTGCGCGCTGGTCATCTGGAGCACCTCGACGCATCTGGATCAGATAATGGAATGCATCCGCGTCTGGGGCTTCGAATACAAGAGCTACGGCGGCTGGGGGAAGCGCACGCAGAACTGGACGCCGGACCGCGACGATCCGAAATGGGCGTTCGGCACGGGCCGCTGGCAGCGCAGCACGCTCGAAGTTTACCTCATGGCCGCGCGTGGCGCGCCGCTGATCTGCTCTCACAGCGAACGCAACTTCGTCGAGGCGGCGCTGCGCGAACATTCGCGCAAGCCAGATGAAACTCGCGAGTCGCTGGAGCGAATGTTTCCGCGCGTCCCGAAGATCGAACTGTTCGGGCGCCAGCGGCGAGCGGGCTGGGATTGCTGGGGCGACCAGGTCGATCTGTTTCCGGAGGCGCCATGAACGAACGGGCGCTCCGAGAGCGGATCGGCGAGCTGGAGGAGGAGGTCCGCCAGTTGAGGGAGGCGTTGAAGCCGACCCTTGCGTGGCCCTCCTCCATTCCGAACGCGATTGACCGCGTTGTGCTGTCCATGTTGCTGGCGCGCTCACCCAATATCGTCCCGCACGAAAGGCTTATTGCGCATGCGACCCACCCCGATCAGGTGTGTGGGAATATCAGATGGGTCATCTGGCGCTTGCGCAAGAAGCTCGCGCCCCTCGACATCGAGATCAAGGGCGCCCGAGGCGAAGGCTATTACCTCGACGCCGCCTCCGCCATCCGCGCGCGGGAGCTGTATGCGCAAAACGAAGGCGCGCCATGAACGTCCGCGCCTTGAACGAGAGGATCGGCGAGCTGGAGGAGGAGGTCCGCCAGCTAAGGGCTGCTTTGATGCCGTCGCTCCCGCGCATCAAAGGCCTCCAGCGGCGGACGTCCTCGGTCCTCGCGCTTCTCCTCGCGCGCGCGCCCAATGTCGTCGCCCGTGAAACGATCCTTGCTTATGTGTTCGGCGACGAAAGGGAGCTGAGCTGCGTAAATATAGCGATCCACAAGCTAAGGCGAACGCCCGCGCCCCATGGCGTCCAGATACGTAACGAATGGGGTCGAGGCTATTATCTCGACACGGAATCCGCCAAGCGCCTGCGCGCGTTGTTCAAGAGGGCGCCATGACCGCCGCCATCGTCATCCAGTCGCCGCGCTTCATCACCGAGGCCGAGTGGCGCGAGCTGCGGGCCGGCCACGGCGCGCTGTCGCCCGAGCTGCTCGCGTCGACGGGCGGCGTCGACGGCGTGTTTCTCGGCTATCAAAAGCGGCTCGTCCGCGTTTGCCACGAGTTCCGCGTCACCATTTGCGAAAAGTCCCGCCGCACCGGCGCGACCTGGGGCATCGCCGGCGACGCCGTGCTGACCTCGGCGAGCGCCGTCACTGCCAGCGGCATGGACAGTTTTTACATCGGCTACAACTTGGAAATGGCGCGGGAGTTCATCGACACTTGCGCCATGTGGGCCAAGACCTTCAACGAAGCCGCCTCCGAGATGGAGGAATATCTGTTCGACGACGACGACCCGGACAAGCAGATCAAGGCGTTTCGGATCAAATTCGCCTCCGGATTTCAGATCATCGCGCTGCCGTCGCGGCCGCGTTCGCTGCGCGGCATGCAGGGCTTCGTCGTCATCGACGAGGCCGCGTTCCACGAGGAGCTCAAAGAGCTGATGAAGGCGGCGATCGCGCTCTTGATCTGGGGCGGCCGCGTGCTCGTGATCTCGACGCATAATGGCGAGGACAATTACTTCAACCAGCTGGTCAAGGCCGCGCGCGCCGGCAATGGCTATGGGCTCGTGCGGTTCGATTTCGACGAGGCGCTGAAGGACGGGCTCTACAAGCGCGTCTGCATCCGCACGCGGCAGGAATGGTCGCCCGAGGGCGAAGCCGCGTGGCGCGCAGGCATCATCAAGGATTATGGCGACGCCGCCGACGAGGAGCTGTTCTGCATCCCCAGCGAAGGCGAGGGCCAGTTCCTGCCGGCTCCGCTGATCGAGGCGCGCTCGCGGGCCGACATCCCCGTGCTGCGCTTACAGCGCGACAACGCCTTCATGCATTGGCCAGCGCATTTGCGCGAGGCCGACATAAACGAGTGGTGCGAGCGCGAGCTGCTGCCCGTGCTCAGGACACTCGACCCGACGCTGTCGCATTTTCTCGGGGGCGACTATGGCCGCATCAGCGATTTGAGCGTGCTGTGGCCGCTGGCGATCTCGCGCACGATGCGGCGCATCACGCCCTTCGTCGTCGAGATGCGCAACATCCCGTTCGACCAGCAAAGGCAGGTGCTGATCTACATCGGCAAGCGACTGCCGCGCTTCTCGGCGTCGAAGCACGACGCCACCGGCCTTGGCATGTCGCTGGCCGAGGCCGCCGTGCAGGCGTTCGGGCCCGAACGCACCGAAGCCGTCATGCTCAACATCCCCTGGTATCGCGAGAACGCGCAGCCGCTCAAGTCGGCGTTCGAAGACGACGCGATCGAGATTCCCGCAGACGCCGACATCCACTCCGATCTGCGCCTCGTCACCGTCAAGGCCGGCGTGCCGCACATACCGGCTCTCAAGAGCGGCGTCTCCAAGGATCGCCACGGCGACGCGGCCGTCGCGCTGATGCTGGCCTACGCCGCGTCGCGCGCGCTGGTGGCGCTCTACGCCTATGAGAGCGTCTCGACGCTGCGCGAAAGCCGGCGCGGCGAGGATCGCGCCGACGAGGAAGACATGAAACTCCCACATGAGGGCTGCTACTGATGTTCGAGTTTCTCAAAAGCCCGCCGCCGCCTGCGCCAGCGCAAACGCCCGGCGACGACAATGGCCCGCATGGCCCGACGCCGATCCTTGAGCGCCTCAAATCGCTGATCGGCCTCGCCGGCAAACAGCCGACGCCGGAGATGCGCGAGGAAATCGCCGAGCCGGAAATGGTCGGCGTGCGCGCGATGTGGAACGACTCGGTGGCCTCCGGCCTCACGCCGCGCCGCCTCGCCGAGCTGCTGCGCGACAGCATTCGCGGCGATCACCGCTGGTATCTCGAACTCGCCGAGGAAATGGAGGAGCGCGACCCGCATTACCTTTCCGTGCTCGGCACGAGGAAGCGCGCGCTGTCGCAGCTGCGGCCTTCCGTCGAGGACGACAAGGGCGTCGACAAGAAAGTGTCGAAGGCCGTGCGCGATCTCGTGGAAGACAGCGCCTTCGCCGAAATGCTGGTCGATCTTTGCGACG
Organism: Methylocystis sp.; assembly: GCA_049583305.1. GTDB lineage: Bacteria > Pseudomonadota > Alphaproteobacteria > Rhizobiales > Beijerinckiaceae > Methylocystis. Next base: position 899 of record JBAUVQ010000224.1, on the reverse strand, counting down.
CCTTCGGCAAGGGGTTTTCTTGCGTCGAACTGGCCTGGGAAGCGAAGGACGGCATGTGGCGGCCGTCCTATGTCTGGCGCGACCCCAAATATTTCACGTTCGATTATATTTCGCGCTCGGAAGTGCGGCTGCAACGGCTCGGCACGATGGACGGCGATGCGCTGGAGCCGGGCAAATGGATCGTCCATAAGCCGCGCGTCAAGAGCGGCATTCCCATTCGCGGCGGCTTCGCGCGCATTGTCGCCTGGGTCTATTTGTTCAAGAATTACTCGCTCAAGGATTGGGCGTCCTTTCTGGATGTCTACGGCATGCCGATCCGCGTCGGTAAATATCATCCTTCCGCCACGGCGGACGAACGGCGCAAACTGTTGCAAGCAGTCATGCAGATCGCCTCGGACGCCGCCGCGATCATCCCCGAATCCATGATGATCGAGTTTTTGGAGGCCAAGGGCGCGGGCGGCGGCCAGTCGACGCCGTTCGAGCAGCTCTGCCGCTTCGCCGACGAGCAGATGTCCAAAGTCATTTTGGGCCAGACGATGACCGTCGAGAACGGCGGATCGCTGGCGCAGGCGCAGGTCCATAATCAGATCCGCATCGACATCTTGCAAGACGACGCGCGCCAGCTCGCCAACACGATCCAGCGCGATCTGATCGATGTCTTCGTCGGGGTGAATTTTGGCGCGGAGGCCAAGTCTCCCAAGGTCGTGCTGCCGGTCGCCGAGCCGCAGGATGTCGCGGCGCTCGCCGGTGCGCTCGCGCTGACCGTGCCGCTGGGGCTGCGGGTCAAGCAAAGCGAGGTGCGCGAGAAATTCGGTCTCGCCGAGCCCGAGGACGGCGACGAGCTACTCACCCCGCCAAAGGCGTCGGCCGGTTCCGACGCCGGCAACGCGTCCGGCGAC
>JBAUVQ010000223.1:0-3361 GCA_049583305.1 Methylocystis sp. | reverse complement strand
GGGCGTCCTCGAGCCAATCCAGGATCGCTCCCACGGCCGCGCCATGGTCGATCTTTGCGCGACTTTCATCGATAACGAATTCGTTCCTTTCCCCCGATGACGAGCGGACCGAAAAGGTCGCGGCGGCGCCGAGCCCTTCGATCTGCCCGGAGGCAAGTTGCTCCATTGCATTTTCGCCCAGCGAAAAGGCGGCGAATTTGATCGAAGAGGAACCGGCGTTGAGTGTGAGAAGCACGCTGGTCATTTACTCACTCCGCGGCGAGGGCCGTATTCGCTCGCCCCTTGAACGAACGCCCTTCATGACGCCAATAATTATACAGCAGCGCAAGCGCGCAAGATGCGAGGCGCGCGCGATCATTATCCGCTCGGCTCGTGAGCATCACGGGAACCTTGGCGCCGATGACGAGGCCCGCCGCTTCGGCGCGCGCCACGAACGTAAGTTCCTTGGCTAGCATGTTGCCGGCCTCGAGATTTGGCGCGATGAGCACGTTGGCGCGTCCAGCGACGAGCGAGGCGATGCCCTTGGTGCGGGCGGCCTCGAGATCGATGGCGTTGTCCATCGCCAGGGGCCCGTCGACGAGGCCGCCTCGGATCTGGCCGCGCTCCGCCATCTTCGAGAGGATCGCCGCGTCGAGCGTCGAGGGAATGTTGGGGTTAATCGTTTCCACCGCGGATAGAATGCCGACCTTCGGCCGATCGAGGCGGCAGGCGCGGGCAAGATCAATCGCGTTCTGGACGATTTGAACCTTGGTGAGCAGATCGGGCGCTATATTGATCGCGGCGTCCGAGATAAACAGAATCTCGTCGAGGGTTGGAACGTCCATTGCGAAAACATGGCTGATGCGCCCGAGTGTTCGCAAACCGCCTTCCTTTTTGACGACCGCCGCCAGCAGTTCGTCGGAATGAATGGCGCCCTTCATGATGGCGCCGGCTTCGCCTGAGAGAACCATTGCGACCGCGCGCGCCGCCGCGGCCCGATGATCGGACTCAGGGACGATAGTCCAGTCCGAGATATTAGCGCCCAGTTCTTCGGCGGCGGTCCGAATACGCGCCGAGTCTCCAACAAGAATCGGCCGGATCAAACCTTTCTGCGCCGAAAGAACGGCGCCGCCGAGAGAATTTTGATCCTCGGGGCAAACGACGACCGTCACCAGCGGCGAGAGTTGCGCGGCAAGGGTGATTAGGCGCGCGAAATGATCCTTCTGATCGACGATCAACTGGGGAAGATCGCGGGCCTCGGTAATAGTGGTGGCGCGCGGCGCATCTATTTCCGCGACGCCGTCGCAGACCAAATTTCCAGCGGAATCTTCTATGCGGGTGTCAAAAATCGCGAACGGCTCGTCCCCCTTCACTCGGCAGGTCACCGTCACGCGCAGCTTGTCACCGATATGAACGCGATGGTGGAAACGCAGGGTCTGGGCGCGATAGAGGGTTCCGGGTCCTGGCAGGATGTTGCCCAACACGGCGGAAATCAGCGAGCCGACCCACATGGACGGCGCGACCGGATCGGGCGACGCGGGCTCGCCCTCCTGCCCGGGCAACATCAACGGATTGGTGTTGCCCGATACATGCGCGAACAGGAACAGGTCTTGCACCGAACACGCCCGCTCAATGCTGGCGCTGGCGCCTACCCGCAATTCAGCCCAGGTCGTATTTCGGACCGTGGTTGGCTTGTGCATGATCTTCCTCTTGGCCGCCGAAACGGCTCACCCAGTCACGTGGTCGCTCATGTCGACACCCAGGAACGAACCGGTGATCTTGCGCGCGAGGCGGCTTGCGGGCGCGAAGCGCGCGTTAGCGCGCAGCCTGGAACTCGGCCTCTCGCCTCCGGTCACCAGCAAGCGGGGCACTCTCAATCAAGGAGAGGTTAGGTTAGCTTCCCTTTATAACTCGCGAATGACGGTGCGGACTTCGGGCGTTTCAATTGAAAGCTCCGAAGACTTAGGTCATCGAGCGCGCGTTTAAGCTTCACCATTGGCCCGGTTGGACCGCGCCCCGCGGGAATGAGGCGATCTCTGTCACCGCATCGTCATCCCCCTTACTTAGGGTTGAAGAGGAATGAACCACCATTCTCGCAATGCAAGGCGTGGGTTGATGATTGGCCGCGAAGGCGAAAGCCTCCTCGTGTTTGGCGTCGCGAATTCGGATGATCGACGGTCCGTTTGCATGAGCTGAAAACATCCGCGGGCGAGGCAAGGTCTTCGGCGCCAGGGTCGCGGGTTGGCGCTTTGATCTCCTTTCCGAAACTTTAAGCCGTGGAAGCAATAACGATGAAACTCAAGCTGACTGTTGTGATCGCGGCGATGCTCGCCGTGATCTTGTTGCACGGAGGTTATTGAAACACGCACGGCGCTGTCGTGCAATTCTTTAGGCGATGCGGACGAAGTTGGCTTGTCCGAGTTTGCTCATTCGGTTGAGCGATTTGATCGCGATTGTAACTTCGGTCACGCGACGAGCGTCATCGCGTGATTTCAATGTGTCCCCAATGACGCGCTTATAGCGACTGATCGCCGCCTCGACTTTCGAGCGCCTGTTATATCCGGACGTTTTCTGCCAGTTCATCCGCCCGTGCGCGTCGATGGCGAGAACATGTTGGTCTCGCTGAGTTGGCGAGGTCGCGGCCATTGGCCCAGGCACGGCTCCCTTGCATGGAGGAACGATGAACTTGGCGTTCGGATTTCTCGCCAAAACGTCGTCAAGAACAAAAGCCCGGTCATAAGCGCCGTCGCCCATGAATGAAGCTGGCGCGCTGGCCAATTGATCCAACAGGGGCGCGACACGCGAGGCGTCGTCGACATCCTTGTCGGTCAGATGTGATGGCGGCCCTTGGAATGAAACTTGAACGGCACGAAAGTCCCCCGTCTTAGACCACGGCGGACATCTGCCCCACATCCCTTAAAAAAAGCCGCCACGCCCACATCCGTGCACTAAGGCCGCTTGGCGCCTGGTTGAAGGCCGCGGATCAATCGGGGCTTTACACGATTCAACGGTTCGCCCGCACATTGCGCAGCGATATTGACGCAGTGCGGAACGCCGTCACCGAGCCTTGGAGCAACGGCCAAACGGAAGGACAGATCAATCGACTGAAGACTCTCAAGCGAGCCATGTACGGTCGTGCCGGTGCAGAGCTTCTGCGCGCGCGGATGTTGCCGTTGTTGTAGCCTCACCAGCCACAGAGAATGAGGCAAAACCATTTAAATGGATATTCCTAAGCATCATCGCTCTAATTAAATCGTAGATTTCCTTGAGATCGAAGTCTCACGCCAAAATGGCTCCCGACATCCACGATGACGCCTTCAGTCACTTCTCGAAATCGAAGTGGATCGTGGTGGCGCCGCGAAAACTTCCGCCGGGCGGGGGC
>JBAUVQ010000222.1:0-18954 GCA_049583305.1 Methylocystis sp. | reverse complement strand
CAGACGAAGGCCGCCTGCGAATCGAGCAGGCTGTCCGTGCCCGGGAAGCTCATGCCGCGCGTGACGAGATTCGACGAGCCATACATGGTCACGAGGTGGGAGTGCTTCTCCTGCGTGCCGGTGAGGACCACGAGCGACAGATTCGGCATGATGCCGTAGGCGAGCGTCAGAGCCTGCGCTTCCGTGAACATTGCCACCGGAATGATCGTGTAGGGCACCGTCGGGTTCCAGTACCAGCCGGGGAAGGTCGACGCGGCCTGCTGCGCGGTGATGTTGCGCGTCCCCATCATCTGATGCGCGCCCTCGCCGAACTGTGGAATGACGGAGATCGTCAAATGACCCGGATCGGGCATGGTGTCGCCGAAGACCGCGAGCGGCACCGGCGGAGGAGGATCCGACTTGTTCGTGGCCGGCGTTGGGATTTGGAGAAATAAAGGATCGCCGGCCAGCGCCGTCGCGCTCCACCCCCCGAGTGCGCCCGCCGCCAGCGCGATCGTGAGAGCCCGTCCCGCGACGCCCGTGCGGCGCTTGATGATCCACCTGTTCATTCCCCGCTCCATTCGAAAGATCGCCCTCATGACCGCGCGCCCGATCTCGCCGCGCAACGCCCCTCCCAGGGCCGCTCCGCCGTCTCGCCGATTTGAGCGGAATCACATTATGTATTGGATATATATAGTGCAAACACAGCAGTCAACTTAAGGGGGCAGGGAAGGAATAATATTTCACGACCGTGTTATAATTGCAACATATGCCTAAGTAGGCGTCATTATGCTTTAATATCTACGTCGCCTGCTCGGTATTGCAGCGCATCCGTTTGTTTATCGGGCGGCCATCACGCTAGGCACAAAAAACTCTTCGGGATGATGCCTAGACATTGTGAGGGAAAAACAACCTCTACAACCCCGATACGCTTGGGGCTTACCAGCGCCGGGAATCGGACCGAAATGTATGGAGTTTACCGTTTGCGAGACCTTAGCGAAGGCTCAGCCGGTTTGAAGCGCAAAATTTATGCGTCGGGCATTTTCCTCTGCGCTGTGGCATTCTCGCCACAGTCGAGTGGGCCGGGCCGGCCCTGACGCCACGACCGCCGAGCGCCGCCCGCGCATCCTTCCTTGGGCGTTTCGCGATCGCGGCTGCCGCGCGGAGGAGCGCGCTTCAGAACTAAATCCGCGCCGGCGGGAGCCGCTCTCGGACGCGATGGCCCCATGAGCTCAAAGCCTCTCATCCGCATAGGCGCCGTGACCGCCTCGCTGATCATGCGTCAGCTCGCGTCATGCCCGCGACAGAACGGCGTCGCCGCCGCGCTTCGCGAACTGGGGCGGCTGGGACGCACGCTCTTCACTCTCGACTAGATCGACGACCCGGAGCTCCGGCGCGAGACCGGTCAGGAGCTCAACAAAGGCCAGTCACGCAACCGTCTCGCGCGCGCCGAAATCGTCCGTCGGCTCGGCGAAATCCATCGCACCTGTCGCCGCCGGGCCGGGAGCGCGTCAATCTCAACGGCGATTACGTTTGGGCCGCTGGACATGAGGCGTCCGAAAACATAGATGAAATGAGGCCGCCGCGGGCTCCCCCCGCAGCCTCCTCGAGGCCGCCCGACGTTCAGGCTTTGTCCCCTTATGCGCGCCAGAAAGCGTTTTCGTTACTTCTGGCCTGTTCATAGCGAATGAGCGTCGCCGCCGAGGCGATCAAATAGGGCGAACGCCGCCATTCGGCCGCGCCGAATTTCGGGAGCGGACGCGGAGCGCGACCGACGACGGCCGCGCGTTTGGCGGGAAAAGGTTCATTTAAGCTCATAAACGGTCATTAACAGGCGCCTCGCCACTACAGCTGCCTTCCAAGCCTGCTGATATTTACTCCATTCTGGGCGAGCCAGTTGCGAAGAGTGGCGGAAACGGGCACGACACGAGAAGCATTGCTATTGGTCTGGCAAGCGTTCTTTAAAACAACATATCTATTATAAATTTGGGCAATTTCCTGTTCGCTAATAATTGAACGCGCCTTTGTTAGAAGCATATTAACGTCAGCTTCGCTATACAATTTTGTTAGAGGGCAGCCGATAACAATATTATCGGCGTAAGCGGTCGACGAAGCCAGCATCGTCACGATGACCATTGTAGGAAGTTTCATTTGCCTCACCTGTTCAGATTGGGTTGCCAAGGCTCTTCATTTTGATTGCTCAAACCATAAATCGCGACAAACACCTAGAGCTTTGTAGTTGAGCATCGTTACGGAGCTGTATCATTAACAATAACCTGATTCAAGACACTACTCTTCAGCCGGAGCTCATCTTGAGCCCGACAGTTGATCTTGATCGAATGTAAGTTCATCTCAACACTTGTTGGCGAAAGTTTGACCATTACGGTCAAGGTTTTGGCTGCGTTTCCTTGGGGACCGCGAGACCCGCGTGGACGGCCTGATAATCACGGCGCGCGACACCAGCACTGGCGGCGCGCCGCGAGGCCTTTAATTAACGCGTTTTGCGCGGCAAAAAAAACAGGGAGGGCCGTCGTGTCCGTTGAAACAGCCAATCAAACGACGCCTCCCCCCGGCCAACGCCCCCCCCGGCGAGAACTAAGGAAACTACATCCGATCGCCCTCGGCTTCGAGCGAATCGGCCTTGTGTCCCTGTCGCATCCTTGGGTCGTCGCTATCGCCGCTATCGCGTTGATGATCACCGCGGCCTTTGGCGTTGCGCGAATCAAGGTTGACGATTCGCTAAGTCAACTGTTCCGCTCGAACACGCCCGAGTTCAAACAATACGAGGACGTGGCGCGACGATTTCCGTCGAGCGAATTCGACGTCCTTGTCGTCGTCGAAGGCAAGGATCTGCTCGCGCGCGACAGGGTCGAAAAGTTGCGAGACTTCGTCATGGACATTCAGTTGGTCGATGGCGCGCGAGGCGTAATCTCGATGTTCTCGGCGCGCCAGCCCAAGGGTAAAGACAAGATTCCGGCGCCGCTGTTTCCGGATCAGTTGCCGGAAGGCGCCGCCTACGGCAAGCTGATTGACCGGGTGATGAGCAACGAGATCATTCGCGGCAAGCTTTTGTCGCAAGATGGCCAACTCACCCTGGTCGTTCTCGCTCTCGCGCCCGAGGTCGCCGAGGGCGACAAACTGGGCCCCGTCGTCGACGAGATCCGCGAAACGGTATACGCCGATCTCGCCGGTACGGGGCTGACCGCGGAGCTTTCCGGCGTTCCCGTGATGCAACTCGAAATCCGCGAAGCCGTCGAACATGACAGACTCGTTTACAACACCGTGGGCTTCCTCGCCGGCTGCCTGATCGCGATCACTTTCTTCCGGCATGTATCTTTCATGATCATGGCGGCCGGACCGCCGCTGACGGCCATTCTATTGGCGCTCGGCGCGCTCGGCTGGCTCGGTTTCCGCCTTAACATGTTTCTCAATGTGATGACCCCTCTCATCATGGTCATCAGCTTTTCCGACAGCATGCAGCTTACCTTCGCCACGCGCGACAGATTGCTCGAAGGACAGGCTAAATATGAGGCGTTGCGCAATTCAATGCTTGTTGTCGGCCCGGCCTGTGTTTTGACCCATGCGACGGCGGCGCTGTCATTCGTCGCGTTGAAGTTTTCCGATTCGGAATTGATCCGCACATTCGGGGAAGCGGGTTTTATGGCGACGCTCATCGCGCTCATCGCGATCCTGCTGTTGACGCCGCTGCTCGGCGTTTTGGTGCTGCGCGACGACGCGGCGTTCGTCGCCGGGATCCAAAGACATGATTTGGGCGTCGAGGCGTTGCGGCGTTTTTGCGCCTTTATCGCGGTCCATATGGTTAGTCGACCGGGGCTATACAGTCTGCTGGGGCTTGTCGTCGTCGTCGGGCTGGGTTTGAACTACGCCAATCTCCAGCCGAGATACCGACTGGCCGATCAGGTTCCGGATCGGCAACGGGCGGTCGCGGCGAGCGAGCGACTGGACGTCAAATTGACAGGCGCCAATCCGATTGACGTGCTGATCGAGTTTCCACCGGGCGCGTCGCTTTATGCGCCGGAAACGCTAAACGTGATCGCCAGCGTCCATGCGATTCTCGAAAAACAGCAAGGCCTCGGCAATGTGTGGTCTCTCGAGACATTGCGCCGTTGGCTCGCCGAGAAGACCGGCAAAAGCGACGTCGCTGTTCTCAAGCAATATGTCGACATGCTGCCGGCGCATTTGCGGGAGCGGTTTATTTCCGCCGAAGGGGACGCGGTCGTTGTATCGGGACGGGTTCCCGACCTCGACGCGAGCCGTCTCCTGCCAATTGTCGATAGCCTCGACAAGGCGCTTGGCGTGGTTCGCGCGGCGCATCCGGGCTATACATTAGCGGTCACGGGTCTTTCGGCGATCGCCGCGCGCAACAGCGCCAATATGATCGCGAAACTGAATCGAGGGCTGACGATCGAGTTCGCCGGCGTCGCCTTTTTTCTCGGCCTGGCTTTTCGTTCCGTCGTCGTAATGTTTTCGGCGATCCTGCCGGGGATTTTCCCGATTGTCGCCTCGGGCGCCTTGCTCGGCATATCCGGACAAGGTCTGCAGTTCGCCAGCGTCGTGGCGCTCACGGTGTCTTTCGGATTAGGCCTCAGCGCGACGATCCATTTCCTCAATCGCGCGCGGCTCGAGGATGAACCCGACGCCGACCCCGCCGTCGCAATCGAACGGGCGACGGTTCTGGTGGGTCCGGCGCTGATCCTGACATCGGTGGTGCTGGCCTGCGGACTGGCCGTAACCGTTTTTTCCAACCTGCCGTCGTTGCGGCTGTTCGGGTGGCTGAGCGCCTTCGCGATGATCGCGGCCCTGGTCGCCGACCTGCTGATACTGCGCCCGACCACGATGTTTCTGCGCCGGACGGCTCGTCGCCTCGCCCAGAACAGGTTCAGCGTCTCGCGATAAACGGCGCTTTCGATAGCGTCAGCGTTTATGCACGGTGATCGACATCGAGCGCACGTCCGTTCCGGCTTGCGGCCGGATCGTGACCGACTGGCTGCCGCCCTGCGTGCTTATGCCGATACTCGCGGAAAAGCCCGCGCCGGACACATAGGCCTGAATATTGGAGCTGTTGGCGCGGCCGGAAATACTTCCCGACACCGAATGCGTCGATTCGCTCCAGCTGCCGGAAAGCCCGCCGCCCGTAAACACGACATTGGCGGTGATGTGCAAATTATAGCTGGCGCTGGCGCAACTTAGAGTCTGGTTGAGGGCGCCGCCGCCTTGAGCGACCGCGTAGGTCGCCCTGCAGTGAATCCGTTCCGTTGATCCGTCCGACAGTGTGATGGAGCCGCCGCCCGACCAATGGCCGGCTAGACCCGCGAAGGGGCCGTTCTGCTGCGCGGAACCATGCGGCGATACGAGCGTCAGGCCGATCGCGGCCACGATTCGCCCGAGCCAACGCCCCTCTGCTTTCGTTGAGAAAAAAGACATGGCCTTTCCTCTCGGAAATATTCGAACGCCACCTCTCCTTGCGCGAAATGTTCGCGACAGTTCCGAACAGTCACCTCAACCCCTCCGTCGAGTCGCCCCAACGAAGGCAATTACGTCACGCCCACGACCTCACGCTTCCCGCCGGCGCAAGGCGAGAGGAAGGCGCTGTGCATCAGTACATCGCCACAATCTGGCCGGGGAACTCGGCTACGCCGCCGAAAACGGCGCCGGTCGCGGCAATCGGCACGGTGATCGGAGCGGTCAGCAGCCCCAGCGGGCCTTCGAATGCGGGTTGGGCCGCCCTCCCGCTAACGAGGACAGGCGTGTCGACATAACCCATCTGGCCCGCGTAGGCCGCCTCGCACCATCCGCGCGCGCAACGCGTCATGTCGATCACGGCGCGCGCCGGGATGACTTCTATTACAGCGGCCCTGTGCGACGCATGGGTCCGCAACGCAGTCGGCGCGCTGACCATCGCGTCGAAAGCAAAGGCAGAGCCGGCGGTGATCGCCATCGCGACGCCGGCGAGGACAGGAACAAATTTGGATAACATTTTCCCCTCCGCTCAACATCGACGTTACAGCGGACAACGTAGAGCGCTTGGACAAGACGACTATCGTCCGGAATGGATTTTTTCGGGCACGGCGGGCAAGCGCCCGTCGCGACAGTCGCGGGCGTAGGGAAAGACGTGCATGCAAAGACGATCGTGCTCGAGGCGATTCCGCGCATCCTCGCCGCCAAGACAGCGAAAATACGGCTGGCCGCGCCGAGTGGACGCGCGGCGAAACGCATGACCGAACAGACCGGCATCGAGGCGAAGTCCACCCACCGCTTGCTGGAAATCGATCCCAAGACCGGCGGCTTTCGCCGAGGCGCCGACAACCCTCCCGATTGCGAACCGCTCGTCATCGACGAAACCCGCATGGTCGATTTCCCGCCCATGTTTTCGCGCCTCAAGGCGATGCCCGCCCGCGCGGCGCTTTTGCTGGTCGGCGACGTCGATCAGCGTCCCTCTGTCGGGCCTGGGCAGGTTCTGGACGACACCATCAATTCCGGCGCGATACCGATCGCGCGGTTGACCGAGGTGTTTCGACAAGCCGCCGAGAGTCGGATTGTCATCAACGCACACCGAATCAATCGCGGTGAAATGCCCGAATGGCCAAAGCGCGGCGAGGATTCGGATTTCTGGTTTGTCGAAGCCGACGATCCCGAGCAGGGAGCCACGAAGGTCATGGAAATTGTCCGCGACCGGATTCCACGCCGCTTTGGCCTTGATCCGGTTCACGACATTCAGGTTCTTTGCCCGATGCAGCGCCGCGCGCGCGGCGCTCAACGCCGATCTGCAAAAAGCCCTTAACCCCAATCCGCCCGCCAAGATCGAGAAATTCGGGTCGATCTTCGCATCTGGCGGCAAGATCATGCGGACCGAGAACGATTATGATCGCGATGTCTTCAATGACGACCTTGGAACCGTATTGCGCATCGAAGTGGAGATGTTCCGCGTTCCCTTCGAGGTGACCTATCGCGTCGAGCGCGTCGGTCGTAATCCACTCGGCGTGCGGATGAACGGCCGTGATCTTCCTTTCGCGCGGCTCGAAAACTTCTACCGTCTCGGCGCCGCCGAGCTCCCGATCGGGTCCGTGCTCGACAGAATTACGGAAGGCGTCAACCGCCTGTCGATACAGACAGCCTAGCCGTGACGCGCGGCGCAAGCTTCACACGTCGAACTCCATATCCCTGTTGGGATCATGCGCCCGCTCCGCGAGCGGCGCGACGCCCCCATTGTATGAGCGCCGCAGTCTTCGGGCGCGCGGTCGCTGTCGAAGTTTTGCGCCGCTTCGACGTTTGCCGTCTCTGGGGGGAACCAAGGAGTTCCGCGCCGCACGAGACTGGCGGGCTCGCGCGCGAGATTGCGCGCGATATATGGAAGTTGAATTTTTCAGCTTCGCGGCGGTGCGCTCCGATGATCACCAATATACGCATCCTCATTCTGCTCCTCGCCGTCGTCGCGGCGGCGGCCGTCGTTGCAAGCCGCTCGAAAATTCCAGCCGCCATTCTTTTGGTTCTGATCGGACTGGCGCTTTCGCTGGCGCCGGGTCTACCGGCGATCGAGCTCGCCCCGGAATTCGTGCTGCTGCTTGTGCTGCCGCCCGTCATCTACAGTTCCGCTTTCAACATGAGCTGGCGCGAGTTCCGCTTCAATCTGCGACCGATCACGCTTCTGTCCGTGGGCGGCGTCCTGTTCACGGCCGTCGCGGTCGCGGTTGCGGCTCATCGGCTCATGGGATTCGATTGGCCCATCGGCTTCTTGCTCGGCGCTATTGTCTCGCCGCCAGATCCCGTGGCTCCCCTCGCCATCGCGCGCGGCATGGAGATCCCTCGCCGCATCCTCGTCGTCCTGGAAGGCGAAGGTCTCGCCAATGACGCGGCGGCGCTGATCCTCTACCGCTTTGCCTTGACCGCGGTCGGCGCGGGCGTGTTTTCCTTGGGGGAGGCCGTTGGCGTCTTCGCCGCGATCGTCGCCGGAGAGATTATCTGGGGTATCGGCGTCGGCTGGCTCATGTTGCGGTTGCGGCGATGGGCGAACGAACCTTTGGTCGAGATCGCGCTGTCGATTTTGACGCCTTTTCTCGCCTTCTGGCCGCCGGGGCAGCTCGGCGGCTCGGGCGTGCTAGCCACGGTGACGGCGGGTCTCTACACGAGTTTCAACGGTCCGCGGCTGATCAGCTCGACGACGCGATTGCAAGGCGTCTTCTTTTGGCGGTTCTTCATGTACGTCATTGAGGGCATGGTGTTTCTGATCACCGGCCTGCAGGCGCGCACGATTTCGTCCCGCATCGGCGAGTTTCCCCTCTCGCGGCTCGCCGTCTCGATCGCGGTGATGGCGGCGGTCGTAATCGTCGCGCGGTTCCTCTGGGTTTTCTCCACCGTCTACCTTCCGCGCGCGCTGTTTCCACCGATGAGGAAATACGATCCGTCGCCGCCCTGGCGCTGGGTTTTCCTGCTTGGCTTTACTGGCGTCCGCGGCATCGTCTCACTCGCGGCGGCGCTCGCCATTCCCTTCGAGACTTTCGCGGGAGAGCCTTTTCCCGACCGCGACCTGATCCTGCTTTTGACCTTCGCTCTGATCCTCATCACCCTCGTCGGACAGGGACTACTATTGCCTTTGGTGATACGAGTTCTCGGCCTGTCGCATGCGGGGCGTCATGAGCGCGAACACGATGTCGTCGAAGAGCACAAAGCGCGTTCCGAGGCCGTGAAGGCCGCGATTTTGTCGCTCGATCAACTTGCCGCGGAGCGCAAGCTCTCGCCAGACGCGATCGAAATTATCCGCGTTCTGCACGAAGACCGGTTGAAGCAAATCGAAAACCGAATCGGCGAGGAGCCACGGCAATTCAGTGAACTTCGCGACGATTTGGAGCGACAGCTGATCGCGGTCGAGCGGGCGCGCATAAACGAACTCTATCGCGCCGGCGAATTGAAGGACGAGTCGCGTCGCCGGATTGAGCGAGATCTCGACATGCGCGAGGCGTTTCTCTTGAATCAACGCGGGAGCTCGTGACGCCGCCGCGCGATGTGGATGTGTGGAAAGGAAAAAGGAGCCGCTTTCGATGGGCGAACGATATCTCGAAGACTTCTTCGTCGGGCAAACCTTCAGCTCCGGCCGGCTTCTGGTCACCGGAGAGCAAATCAAGGCATTTGCCGGGCAATTCGATCCGCAGCCTTTCCATCTCGATGAATCGGCGGCGAAAGACTCTATTTTTCAAGGACTCGCGGCAAGTGGCTGGCACACGGCGGCGCTCACGATGCGACTTCAGGTCGAGAGTGATTTCAGGCCCGCCGGCGGCGTCGTCGGCGCCGGCTTCGACGAGTTTCGCTGGCCGCGGCCCGTGCGGCCCGGCGACGAGTTGCATGTCGAGAGCGAGGTGCTGGAGATTCGCCCGTCGAAATCGCGCCCGACGCAAGGCGTGATCAAGGTGCGCACGACGACGCTCAATCAGAATGGCGAAGCCGTGCAGGTGCAAGTCGCCAACCTCATCGTGCCGTTCAGGCCGAAGCCATCGTAATTTTCCAGACGGCGCGGCGAGTCGAAACTCTACTTGAGCCGGACACGACTTCGGGCCACCGCGATCGTCGCGGCTCCCGGTCCTTTCGACGCGGGCTCGCGCTCGTCCTATTCGGCGAAAGCGGATCATTCCGCGATCTCCCACCCGCCGCCGAGCGCGCGGTAGAGGCGCACGAGATTGCCCGCGACATCCACGTCGCTCTGTACGAGATCGTTCTCGCTGCGCAACAGTTGCGCGAGCGCCGCGTTCACGTTCAAGAAATCGACGAGCCCCTCCCGATAGCGCTGCCTCGCCGCCCCCAAAGCGATCTTGTCCTGCGCGACCGCGCGCGCCGCCGCCGCTCGCCGCTTCTGCGCCTGCGCATAGGCGGTCAGCGCGTCATCGACCTCCTGCCAGGCGCGCAAAAGCGTCTTCTGGAAATCAATCGCGGCTTCGCGATGCCGCGACTCCTTCAAGGCGAGATTGCCGCGCAGCCGTCCGCCCTGGAAAATCGGAATAGTGATCGTGGGCCCAAGCGTCCACTGCGTCGAAGAGGCGCGAAACAGCTTTTTGAGCGTGAGGCTCTGAACGTTGAAGTCGCCGACGAGGTTCACGTCGGGATAAAATTCGGCCTCAGCCTCGCCGATTTCCGCCAGGGCGGCGTGGAGGCGCGCCTCCGCTTCGCGGATGTCGGGGCGACGCCGCAGTAGCGCCGCCGGCAGGCCGACGCCCACGAGGCGCGGAGTCGTCGGCGGCAGCTTGGGCGGCAGCAGCTCGCCCGAGAGCGCGCGCGGCTCGAGCCCCAGCAGCAGACCGATCGCGTTTATGAGCTGAGCCTCGCGCGCGCGCAGCGGCGGCAGCGTTTCCGCGATGCTTTCCCTTTGGCTTCGCGCCTGCGCGAGATCCAGCGTCGTCGCGACCCCGTTGGCGAAGCGGCTTTCGACGAGACGAATATCGTCATCCGCGACACGAAGGTTGCGCTCGGCGAGCGCGATCTGCGTCTGGGTCCCACGCAGCGAGATGTAGCTCTGCGCAAGCTCGGCAAGCGCCATGAGGGCTATGCCGCGCCGGTTCTCGATAGCCGCTAGGGTGGCCGCGTCCTGCGCCTCGACGGCGCGGCGCACCTTGCCGAAGAGGTCGAGCTCCCAGGAGGCGTTCAGCCCTTGCTGCAAGAAGGAGAAGTTCAACGGCTCTCCCGATGGCATGGCGAGCGAGGCCGTTCCGAACTCGCTGATCCTCTGGGCATAGTTCTGAGACTGCACTTCGGCGTGCGGCAGGCCTTGCGAGGCGACGATGGCGCGCTCCGCGCCCGCCTGCGCGACGCGCTCCGCCGCCGTCTTGAGATCGAGATTTTGCGCGGCGAGCCGCTGCTCGAGCGACGCGAGCTCGGAATCACGGAAGCAGCGCCACCATTGCGGATCGGGCTCGGCGTCGGTGGTGCGGCCGCGCACGTCTCGCGGTTCCGGTCCGAACGAGTCGGGCGCGGCGACGGGCGGCGGGACGAAGTCGGGCCCGACCGTGCAGGCGGACAATGCGAGCGCGCCGACGGCGTAAAGTGCGACTGCGCGCATCGTTTAACGCTCCGTGATGCGCGATGATGCGCGCCGCTGCGCGTCCACAACGTCTTCGAGCCCGGTGTGGATCGTCGTTTCGACCGAAAAGCCGACGCGCAGAAGCTTTGCAAGCGGCTGGTTCGGATCGACGGTGATCTTGACCGGCAAGCGCTGCACGATCTTCGTGAAATTCCCCGTAGCGTTGTTGGGCTGAATCGGCGCGAAAGAGGCGCCGGAGGCCGGCGCGATGCTGTCGACCGTGCCTTGGAGATCGACCCGATAGGCGTCGAGGTGGATCGTGACCTTCTGTCCCGCGCGCACGTGCAAAAGGTCGACTTCGCGATAATTCGCGTCGATATAGGCCTGATCCAGCGGCACGACCGCCATCAGCGTCGCGCCCGGCGCGATGACATTGCCGACCTGCGCCGCCCGCTGGCCGACCATGCCGTCAAGCGGCGCGGTGAGGCGCGTATAGCCCAAATTGAGCTTCGCCTGCGTCAGCCGCGCCTCGTCGACCATGATGGCGGCCTTGGCCGTCTGCTGCTGCGCCTTGATCACGTCGAGCTGTTTTTTCGCGGCGTCGAGCGACGCCGCGGCGCTTTGCAACTGCGCGCGCGATTGCTGGAGAGTGGTGTCGGCCTGCTGCTGCTGCTGAACCGTGCCCGCGCCCGTCACCGCGAGATTGCCGAAACGACGGGCGTCGCGCTCGGCGAAGACGAGGCGGGCTCGCGCGGCCGCCACATTGCCCTCCTGCTCCTCGATGATCGGCGGCTGGCGCGCGAGAGTAGCGGAGGCGTCGTCATACTGCGCCTTGTCGCGCTCGACCGCGGCCTGCGCCGTCGCGACCGCGGTCTCGTAGTCGCGCGGGTCGAGAGTGACGAGAATCTGGCCGGCCTTGACCTGCTGGTTGTCGTCGACCTCGACGGTCAGCACCTGGCCCGAGACGCGCGGCGCGATGAGCGTGAAATGCGCCGTGACATAGGCGTCGTCGGTCCAGACGTCGGGTCGCGGACGGAAAATGATCCAAAGCACGACGAGCGCGGAGATCGCCGCGAAGGCGGCCGCGACGAAGACCGGCCACAGCGGCCGCGGCGCCAGGGCTCGCGCTCTCTCTTCCTTTTGTTGGGCCGTTTCCGGCTTGCCGAAAGGGCCGGCGAACAATGCGACGGTCGCGCCGATCGCCGCGGCGCAGGCGAGCCGCCAGTCCTCGAAGGCCCCTTTTTTCGGCGCCTCGGGTTGCGGAGGAGCGGCGCCGTCATGGCTCTGCTCGTCGGGGGTTGGCTCCTGGTTCTCGTCTTCCGCCACTTGGACTAGCCTCGTGTGAGCACGATTCGCGGCGGCGGCGTGCGCACCGGCAACAGTACGACGACGACCATGAGCAGCACCGTCAAGGCGCCGAGAATCAAATAGGTGTCGGCGATGGAGAGGACCGTGACCTGTTGCTCGACGGCGAGGCTCAGGGCGCGCAGGGGGTCGGGCGACGCCGCGCCCGCGGGATTCGTCGGCGTCGGCGGCACGCCGAAGCTCGCGGTGTTCAGCGCCAGCGCGAAATGGTTTTGGCCGAGCTGATCGACGATGCGATCGGAATGTAGATTGCCACGCCAGCGCGCGATGAGTTGGAGCAGCCAGGCGGCGACGGCTTCGGAAACCGCGCGCGGCGTGTTGATGAGCGCGGATACGAAGGGCGCCTCCGCCGGACCTTTCACGGCGTTGGTCACAAGCTCCAAGAGGCTCATCGTGACCATCGGCTGCCCCAGCATCTGGAACGCCTGCCAGAAATAGAACTGATCCCGAGTCCATGTGTAATCGACAAAAGATGGGCCGACGCAGGAAACGAGCATGAGTCCGAGGCCGATCAAGCTCACGCGCCGCGGATCGACGTCGAAATCGAGGAGATAGGCGACGGCTGGCAGCAGGAGGAGCTGCGGCAGCGCGACTTCCAGCGTGACGAGCCGCGCCTGCAGCGGGCGATAACCCTGTGTCTCCTGCAGATAGTTCAGCGGCACGGTCGAGCCGGCCTGAGCAATGATGAGGAACGTGAAGAGGGCGATGCAACCATAGGCGATGTTGCGTCTGCCGAGGAGCTGCAGCTTGATGAGCGGCAGCGGATGCCGCCACTCGTTGAGCAGGAATAGCGGTATGCCCAGCGCGCTGATGAGGGCTAGCACGCAGATGAGATTGGAGTTGAACCAGTCGAGCCGGTCGCCTTGAAGGAGCATGGTGCTGAAGGCGCCGAAGCCGACGACGAGCAGCAGGACGCCGCGCCAGTCAAAAATCCGAAAGCGCTCGTATCGGGGCTCGTCCTGGGGCTCACCGTACCAGACGAGCGCGCCGGCAAGAACCGTAAAAGGTATGGCTTGAAAGAAGACGAACCGCCAATCGACGAAGTCGGTCCACAGCGCCGCGAGGCTCGCCGCCAGTCCGCTGGTGAAGCCTGCGGTCAAAGCGTAAATAGCCAAGCCGTAGATGCGCACATTCGGAATCGAGAAAACGCGCAAAGCCGTGGTCATGAGCAAGGGAATGAGCAGACCGCCCGAGAAGCCTTGCAGCAAGCGCAGCGCATAAATCGCCTCGATATTGGGGCTGAAAGGGATCAGCGCGCTCGACATTCCGCACAGCGCGATGGAGAACAGCGTCCAACGGCGCAGGGAAAAAGTCACGAGCATCCACGGAGAGACCGCCATGCCGACGATCTCCGCCGAGACATAGAGGCTTTGAATCCATGTTCCCGGATCGCGGCTGATCGAGAAGCCGCCGCGCACGTCGACAAGCGCGATCGCCGTGACCTGGTCGTTGAACTCCGAGGTCACGGTCGCGAGCAGAATCCCGACGACGCCTAGAAACAGCCTCCAATCCACGTTTTCTGTCCCGCGTTCGCCTAGAAATGCTGCCGAGCCTACGCCCGTTAAGAGATTTTAGCGAGCTTTTCGGGTCAACATAGGGACTATACGTAGTTTTGCGGAGACCGAGTGACGGAAGCCTTGATTTTGCTTAGGCCGTCGGGCCTTCCTCTCCAACCCTTCCCGAGGGAGTGCGCGCCATGCTTCAAGCCTAGCAATCGGGATCCGGTCGCTCGGTGAAAGAAGTCGCCGCTGATTTCGTCAAGGTTCGTCGACCGAGTTCAATCGTTCAACGCCCCGGAACGGTCGAGGAATTCGACAATTTCCTAGTCTATGTCGCCTCGCCACTCTTCTCGGCGACGACCGGCGCGGCGCTCCACGTCGACGGCGGCGTGGTCGACATGATCGCGTGAGCGAGGGCGGGCCCGTAGGCGGCTAAAACCGAGCGCGCCTATCGGGGTGTTAGCACGGCGTGAATCTGCGCCACGACGGCGGCGCCTTCTCCCACCGCCGCCGCGACTCGTTTGGTCGAACCGGCCCGCACATCGCCAATGGCGAAAATGCCGGGCCGGCTCGTCTCGAGCGGCAAAACAGGGCGGGAGTCGCCTCTTGCGCCACGGTCGCTGTCGCGCCCAGTGATTATGAATCCCTTGTCGTCCAACGCGACGCACCCGTTGAGCCACGCGGCGTTCGGGTCAGCGCCGATGAACAGGAAAAGGTGACGCAAAGGAAGGGTGCGGATCGCTCCCGTCGCGCGCTCGCGAAACACGGCTCCCGTGAGGCCGACGACCTCGTCTCCTTCCAGCGCGACCAATTCGGTTCCGGTGTGCAGCTCTATATTTGGCAGCTCGGCGATACGGTCGATGAGATACCGCGACATCGACGCTTCCAAGCTTTGCCCGCGCACCGCGAGATGCAGGCGTTTCACCTTCGACGCGAGGAACACCACGGCCTGACCCGCCGAATTGCCGCCGCCCACCAGCGCCACTTCCTCGCCTTCGCAGAGCTTCGCCTCTACCGGCGAAGCCCAATAGGAAACACCCCTTGCCTCGAAAGCGGAAAGGTTCGGGATCGGGGGCCGTCGATAACGCGCGCCCGAGGCGACGACGACAGTCCGCGCGCGCACGGACGCGCCATTGGTAAACTCCAAGCGCATGGCGTCGCGGGGTCCTTTTCCAGCCTCGCCGCAATCGAGCCGCGCAACCTCGATCGGAATGGCGATCTCCGCGCCGAACTTCAGCGCCTGACTGAAGGCCCGCCCGGCCAAAGCCATTCCCGAGATGCCGGTCGGGAAACCGAGATAGTTCTCGATCCGCGCCGACGCGCCCGCCTGCCCGCCGAAGGCGCGCTGATCGATCACAAGCGCCGACAGACCCTCCGACGCCGCATAGACGGCGGCGGCGAGCCCGGCAGGTCCCGCGCCCACCACCGCCACGTCGTAGACCCTCTCCGGATCAAGCTCGGGCGTGATTCCGAGGCGAGCTCCGGCTTCGGCGTCCGTCGGCCGCTTCAGCAGCGACCCGTTCGGACAGATCATCAACGGCGTCTCCTCGGGGACCACGCCAAAACGCTCGACCACGGCTCGGCCATCCGCATCGCTAGTCGCGTCAAGCACCGTATAGGGATAGCCGTTACGCCCGAGGAAGCCTTGCAACCGGACGAGGTCGGGCGAAGCCGGATTGCCGACGAGAACAGAGCCAACTCCGCCATCCTCAATGAGACCGACCCGGCGCAAGATGAACGCGCGCATTATGATCTCGCCCATTTCGGCGGAGCCGATCATGAGGGCGCGAACATGCGCCGCGTCGAACGACAGCGCGACGCAACCTTCGGCGCCCGCGCGACCAGACGCGAGCGATTGCCGTCCCGCGAGCTGGCTTACCTCGCCCGAGAATTGTCCCACGCAAAGGCTGGTGATCGCAGCCTCGCGGTTGAGACCGTCACGCCGCAAGACGTCGATCGAACCTTTGAGAACGAGCCAAGCCGG
This sequence comes from Methylocystis sp., assembly GCA_049583305.1. Taxonomy (GTDB): domain Bacteria; phylum Pseudomonadota; class Alphaproteobacteria; order Rhizobiales; family Beijerinckiaceae; genus Methylocystis. The sequence goes on along the minus strand of JBAUVQ010000222.1, from coordinate 3,104 downwards.
GACATCGCCCTGACCCACGTCAAATAGCACCTCTCCGGGCGCGAAAGCTCTCGCGGGGCTGCTTGCGAAGCGCTTGGCCTTCTCGATCTGGGCCGCGTCGAGGACGGGAAATAGCTGATGACGGCGGGTCTCGACCAGGCTCATCGGCGCCCTCCTGGCGGCGCGCTTTTACCTCTAGCACGCAAGGTGAGTTTCTAGATCTACGAGGTCCCGTTTTTCGTCCGCCTTGACCCAAGCGGGCTTCTCCGCGGATCGGAGCCTCGATAATTCTCGCTCCATTCGACTGCGATTAAGAGAGCGCCAGAACGATGGGAGTCAAGATCGTGAGGTTTGGCTTCTCACCGCGCCGTCGAGCACACCGAGCGTTTTCTTTGCGGTCGGCCATCGAATCGAATTTGTGTTTTGATCGCGGACGCCCTGAATCTTATTCACCTCCGATGCGCGCGCCTTTCTCCGCCACGGAGCGCTTCATCAATAAGACGACAGGCGCCAGCACAAGCATCAATATGGCAAACACCCAAAAGCAGTCAAAATAGGCTAGGGACGATGCTTGCTGCTGGCGTAGATTCTCCAAGGCCTGCCAAGCTAATTCCCGCGACAAGGCTTGATCGCCGGTCTGCTGAAGTAAAAATTCTTTGGATTGTTCGAGGAATGACCGCACGGCCGGGTTAAAGGGATCGAGATACTCGCCGAGTCGAAGTGTGTGGATTTGCTCGCGGTGATCCTGCAGCGCCTGGCTGAGCGACGTTCCCACGCTGCCTCCCTCATTGCGGAGCAGACTGAGCAAGCCGACCGCGGCTCCACGCAACTTCATCGGCGTGTAAAGATAGGCAGCGACATTTGTGGGGGCGAAACAAACGGACATGCCTACGATCATGACGACACGGGGCCAGACGACCTGCCCAGGGCTGATGTCAAGATTGAGCTGCGACATCCAGTAATTGCCGGCCGCCATGACGAGCAAGCCGGTCAGCATCAACCGCCGCGCATCTGTCTGCCGCCCAAGGAGGAAGCCCACGACCGGAAGCGTAAGGACGGAAAAAAACCCCGCCGGCGACATGACCAGTCCCGACTGCAGAGCATTGTACCCAAACAGGGATTGAAGCAGGCCCGGCAACGATGTGCTGTTGCCGTAAAGCACCGCGTAGGCGCCGAAAATAGTGATGCAGCATGCGCTGAAATTGCGCTCCCCTAGCACCCGGAAATTAACGATGGGATTCTCGTGGCGCATTTCCCAGAAGATCAGCGCCGCCAGTCCAACAATAAAGAGTGTCAATAGTATCTGGATCCGCCCAAATGCGTCGCCCAGCCAATTCCACTCCTCGCCCTTGCTGAGCATCACTTCCCAGCAAACCACGGTGATGACGAGGAGCGACAAACCGATCGCGTCAAAACGAGAAGGACGCCCCTTCTGCCGCGGCCCTTGGATCGTGAGATACTCTGGGTCCCGCACGACAGCGGAACAGGCGGCCAAGGCCAGAAGGCCGACTGGGACGTTGATGTAAAACACCCACCGCCACGAATAGTTGTCTGTAATCCAGCCGCCGAGGGTCGGACCGACGACCGGCGCGAGCAGCGCGGCCAGGGCAAACAAGGTCATTGCGACCCCTTGTTTCTCTTGCGGGAACGCATCGAGCAGAATTCCCTGGCTACTCGGCTGCAGCCCGCCCCCCGCCAGGCCTTGGATTACGCGGAACAGAATCAGCTGGCCAAGGCTCGTCGCCATCCCGCACAGCCCCGAGGCTGCTGTAAATACGGCGATCGACGCGAGGAAGTAATTGCGGCGGCCGAATCGGTTGCTCAACCAGCCGGTGATCGGCAGGATAATGGCGTTGGCGGCAAGGTAACTCGTGAGAACCCATTCGCCGTCGTTGACCGTCGCCGACAGCCCGCCGGCGATATAGCGGAGCGCGACCACGGCGATAGTGGTGTCGAGCACCTCCATGAAGGTCGGCACCACCACGGCGGCGGCGACCAACCACGGGTTCATCGGCACGCTTCGGACGCGAAGCGCAATTGCCGCCTCTGTCATTTATTGCCGCCCTCCGGGGTCCGCGGTCAGAGCGGCAGCGGGCGATTGAGGCATGTAGGGTTGCAGAATCTTCCCAGCATCGGGCCCAGTCGGCGGCCTGTTAAGATAGACGTAGGGCACAACCGAAAGGCCGATGAACAGAGGATCCTTGTTTGGGTCATAGTTTTGAAGCTCGATGCGCACCGGCAATCGTTGCACCACTTTGACGAAATTGCCCGTCGCATTCTGGGCCGGCAGAAGCGCTAATGTCGAGCCGGTGCCCATCGTAAAACCTGTGATCCGGCCAGAGAAGACGCGCTGGCTGCCATACACGTCGACATAGAGGTCGACCGCCTGGCCGATACGTAGATCGCTCAGTTGTGTCTCCTTGAAATTGGCGTCGATCCAGATTTCAGTGAGCGAGCGGATCGCCATCAGACCTTGTCCGGCCAGCACATTGTTGCCAGGATTGACATTGCGCCGCGTGACGACGCCATCAATTTCCGCGATGATCTCGCAATAGCTAAGGTTTAACTCAGCCTGATCGAGATCGCGTTCGGCCGTTTGGAGTTTCGCCTTGGCCTGCAAGACAGCCGGCGCTCCCGGCACGAGCGCGGCAAATATCTTGTCAATGTCGCCGTTGCGATCACGCTTATAGAACTCCTCAAGCATGTGTTTTGGGGTTTCGTTCATTGAATGGACAATGCCCAGCTCAGCCGAACTCTGGATCAATTCTGACTGAGCCTGCCGCACCGAGGAAAAAGTCTGTTCGAGATCAGGCGGCACTTGGCCAAGGTCTCCGCCATTCAGAGGCTCGGCCGGCAGCCCCAATGAGACACGAATTTGGTGTATATCATCTCGGGCTTGAATAACTTCCGCGCGAGCAACCGCTAACGCTGCTGTCCGCTGGTCGTACTCTTGGCGACTCACATACCGTGAGACAACCAGCTTTTTCGCCCTTTCGAATTCTACTTCCGCCAATTTCAGCGAGGCCTTGGTCTTATCCAGGACGGCAACTTTTGCGTGAAGGAGCGCGATCTGGTTTTCGACGTCCTCCATGGCGTGCTGGAGTCTCCAGCGCTGACTCCTAGCC
>JBAUVQ010000221.1:0-7997 GCA_049583305.1 Methylocystis sp. | reverse complement strand
CCCGTCATGACGCCGGCTCAAATCGAAAAAACCAAGCTGCCCCATCGCCAATGCCCCGCTCGCGCCGCCTACGAATCCTCAATCCGATTCGCGCCGCGCCGGGAAGCCCTATTTTTCGAGATGCCCTAATCCCAACCCCAGCACCTCGCAGTTTGGCGGCGGCCTCGGCGTCGGAATTCATTTTTGATTTTGATGCGCTGAAATGCGCGTGCGTGCGCGCGGGCGCGCCGAATATGCGCTAAAATGCGCGCATGAGCATTGAGCCCAAACTCCGCCAAAACCCCTCCGCCGCGCGCGGAATGACGCCCGCGCGGCGGCAGGCGCTCGAGATTCTGACCCGCGCCAACCGCCCCGTCGGGGCCTATGAAATGATCGATATGATGCGGGACGCAAAGGGAAAACGCCCCGCGCCGGTCTCGGTCTACCGGGCGCTCGGCTATCTGCTCGACAACGGCCTCGCCCATCGGCTGGCCTCGCAAAACGCCTTCGTCGTTTGCGGGCACGCCCATGGCGCGGAGGAGCCGGTCGTGTTTCTCATTTGCGAACAATGCGGTGAAGTGAAAGAGGCGACATCGCCGGGCCTCGCCCGCGAACTCGCGGCGCTCGCGGGCGCGGCCGGTTTCGCGCCTCGCAGCCGCGTCGTGGAAATCGCCGGATATTGCGAGCGTTGCGCGGCCGGATGACGCCGCGCGGAGAGGCTTTAATGAAGATAAATCATGCGGTTAACTTTGCGTCGCCGGTTGTCGCGCTATGCCTGTTGGCCAGCGTCGCGCTGGCCGCGTTCAACTTTCCCCAACTCACGGGGCGGGTGACCGATCAGGCCAATGTCATCTCGGCGCCAGCTAAGGCGTCGATCGAGACTAAGCTCCAGAATTTAGAGGATAAATCCAGCATTCAGCTGGTCGTCGCGACGGTGAATTCGCTGGAGGGCGCCGACATAGAGACCTACGCCAACGGTCTGTTTCGCGCCTGGAAGCTGGGGATGGCCAAGAAAAACAATGGCGTGCTGTTCCTGATCGCGCCGGCCGAGCACAAGATGCGGATCGAGGTCGGCTATGGGCTGGAGGGCGTTTTGACGGACGCCGTGTCCAGCGTGATCATCAGGGCGGCGGTCGCTCCGCATTTTAAAACAGGCGATTACAGCGGCGGCGTCGAGCGCGGCGTCGACGCGATCATCGAGACCCTGTCGAGCGACACCAGCGAATGGACGAAGCGCGCGGCGGAGCAGGATATGTCGGCGACGATCGACCAGCTCATGCCCATCATCTTGTTCATATTGTTTATGTTTATCATGATCTACATGTCGCGCAACGCGCGTGGCGGCGGCGGCGGACCGATGATTTTCCCACCGATGGGCGGAGGTTTTGGCGGCGGATTTTCCAGCGGCGGATTCGATGGAGGCGGATTCGATGGAGGCGGATTTTCCGGCGGCGGCGGCTCGTCGGGCGGCGGCGGCGCTTCGGGGGATTGGTGATGCGGATTACCAAGGAAGACTATCGCCGCGTCGCGGAAGCGATCCAGGCGGCGGAACAGAAAACCGGGGTCGAAATTGTTTGCGTGCTGGCGCGGCGCTCGTCGGATTACTCTTACGTGCCAGCGCTATGGGCGAGCTTCGTCGCGCTGGCGACGCCCTGGCCGCTGATTCTGTTCACGCATCTGCCCGTGCGCGAAATCTTCGCGACGCAGATCGCCGTTTTCATCGCCGCGGCGCTGCTGTTCCAGCTGACGCCGTTGCATTCCCTGCTGACGCCGCGCCGAATAAAACGCGCGCGCGCCCATCGCGCGGCGCTGGAGCAGTTTTTCACGAGGGGCGTCGGACGCACCAGCGACCGCCGGGGCGTGCTGATTTTCGCTTCGCTGGCGGAGCGCTATGCCCGGATCATCGCGGATGTCGGGGTCGCGGAAAAGATCAAGGACGAGGAATGGCGCGCCGCGCTCGATCCGTTGCGCGAAGACTTACGCGCGGGTCGGGTCGCCGACGGCTATATCGCCGCGATAGCGGAAACAACGCGGCTGCTCGACGGACGTTTCCCGCCGGGCGGGAAGGATGAATTGCCGGATAAATTGTTTGTGATGTGAGGTGGGGCTAACTGTTTGCTAACGCCGAAGACGTCCGTCATTCGGAACCGCGCCGGAAACTTCAGCGAGTCGCGCTCGACGAGGAAACCGACCTTTTCGGAGAACTCGCGGCGCTCGTTACGTTAGCCACCGCGCCTGAGCGCCCGCGTCCACCGCGAAAAGGCTCATTTAGCCGAACGGGATTTATGCGCCTCGCTCGTTTGCTCAGCCACTCGATGCCAAAGTGTTGCTTTTTAGTTATTAAATAGCTTTCTCCCTTACGGCGACAGAAAGCAGCCGCGCAATGACGCGCCGAGCTATTATGAATCTATTTAAATTACCGTTTTATTCTTCGTATACGATTGGTTAAGTTAGGATGGTGTAAGTCTTTAAGGGAATTGACGCGGCCATGGGGCGACATTAGCCTCGCAAGCTAAATCGATCGCGTGTGTAAGTGTAGCCAGTTCGCTCCTCGAAATGCGGGCTGGTGTTGCGAGGATGAGATCGTTAGATGGACGCCGAGGATCTTACGGTTATTATCACCGCGGGCGGCTTTGGGCGGCGCTTGTGGCCCCTGAGCATCTCCGGACGTCCGAAGCCGTTTTGTCGACTCTTCGACGACCGGACGCTCCTCGAGCACAGCTTCGATCTCGCGACCAAAATCACGACTCCGGAACGTATATTCATAGTCACCCAGCGTGAATTCGTCGGAATGGCTCGGGAACTCTTGCCAAATCTTCCCGACGAAAATTTTGTGGCCGAACCCGCGGCGCGCGGCACAAGCGCGGCCATCGGGCTGGCGACGCTCAAGGTTGCCAAGCTTTATCCTAAAAGCATATGCACGGTTTTAGCATCCGATCACTACATCCCAGATGGAGATTATCTTCGCGACACAATATACCAGGCGGCTATCGCGGCCAGCTCCGGGCCAAATCTTGTGAGCATTGGAATTGTCCCAACCTTTCCGCACGATGGCTATGGCTACATGAAATGCGGCAAACAATGGCGCGACGGAAGCGAAATTAAAATCGGAACAATGTATCACGAAAAGCCGGATATTGAAACGGCCAGAAAGTATATTAGTGAAAATCAGTGGTTGTGGAACGCAAACATCTTTGTTTGGTCGATAAGGACGATCATTAGCGCATTTCGATATTTTTCACTTACAAATTTCGAGCTCCTTGAGTCCGCCCTTAGAGCGATGGACAACAACGACAGCAAACTCGCATACGACGAATTCACCAAGATAAAAGACATATCTATTGACTATGAAATACTTGAGCGCATCAGAACGCGCGATCCATTCAAGCAATTATATCTAGCTTACCGCGGTCGCTGGAGTGACGCGGGAACGTTCACGTTACTAAAGGCTCTTCTTCGAGGCCAGGATGGTAATTCCGTGGCTGGCCACGTAACCGGGAAGGATATGCGCAATTGCGTGGTAATAAGCGAACACCCATACCGCATAATCGCGGACGGCATTAAAGACTCGGATGTAATTGTAAACTATCGTGGAGATATTTTTGTGAAGCCAACATCACGTGTGATCGCCAACGGCGTCGACCCAATCAACTCTTCGAAACATGATAAGCCATCAAGCAACGTGATACCAGCCACAAAACGACTACATTCTCTGCTTGACCGGATGAAAAACGATAGCTCCGAAGCAACCGCCGCATCGGCAAAAGCCGTCAAAGGCAAAGGCGGCGTGTTCGATTACGATATCGCGATCCGACCGACAAGGCATCGGTCTGGAAAAAGCGATATCAACATCTGTATTATGTCGGATGAAAAGATAGCCGCCGAGAGCGCGGCGGATCTTTTAGTTGAAAACTTGCGTTCATGCCTGTCAAAGCGCCAAAAAGTCGTGCTCGTGCCTTCTTCTGGAAGGAGCATGAACAATATTTTCAAGCATATCATGGAACACGATCGCTTCAGCATCAATTGGTCTCGGGTGATCGTCTTTCAAATGGATGAATATTGCGGGGTTTCCTGCGACGACCCGGGCAGTCTCGCCTTCAAATTGCGCGAGGAGTTTATATCGCCGTTACGCATCGAGGATTTCAGGTCGATCAATGACCGCCAGGGTCTACAGAGATTGCCATCGCAGCTCTATGACGCCGAACTCGACGGAATTGGCGGCATTGACGTGATATTGCATGGGATCGGCCGCAATGGGCATCTCGGGTTTAACGAGCCGGGCGCCTCTTTTTTCGGTCGGTCGTGCAGGCAAGTGCTGACTCCCGAAACGCTACAAGCAAATTTCGGCGATGGCGCCCTCCCAAAAGGCTTCACGGGTGAAGGCGTTACGTTAGGCCATCTCACCATGGCGGAAGCGCGATGCGCGATACTCGTGGCCTTCGGAGCTGAAAAGTATCGAGCCGTGAAAAGAGCCTTGGAGGAAGCGCCAAACGAAGCTCTACCGGCGAGCCGGCTTCAGCTCCATCCGAATGTCACCTTCGTCGTCGATCGCGCGGCATATGTCGGCGACGCGTGGAGGCCGGGAACGCCGATATCGGTGGCTGTTTAATCCGTCCCGCGCGACACGTCGCTCGAACCGGGAATCACGCTCCGCCTCGCGGCCGCGTCGCGAGGCTGGCGCCGTTTTGACTTTTGCCGTGCTGCATCAAAAGATGCGATTGCCAAATTTTCACGCGGTGTTACGGTTAAGATGTTCTTTACGGCGGCCGGCGTGGCGCGCTTCCGGGGGCGTTTTCGATGCATGGATCTCTTGCACGGTTTGGACTTGCGCTCCTCGCCTTGTTTGCCTCGTACGGCGTCGCGTTCGCCGACAAATGGCAGCCCGTGACATTCGTCGCGGGATCGGCGCCGATCATGCTCGCCACCGACGGCGAGTTGAATCTTGGCGAAATGGGCGCCATCGAAATCGGCTTCTCGCTTTCTGGCAATCAGGCGGAATTGCTGGCGCTGCCCGAGGAGATGACCCTGTTTTCGCAAGAAGACGCCGGCAACGTGCGATTTCGCGTCAGCATCATCCACAAGGGCAAGGGCTTGCGCCTTGAGAACAGCGCGACGCAGGTCGACCTGCCCTTCGATCTCAGCAAGGGCGGCTATTTCCAGCTGGGGATCAGTTGTCTTGGCGACGTCGTTCGGGTCGTCATCAACGACAATGAAGGCCAGGCGCCCGCGCAGGGGCAAATCGGCTTTGGCGAAAGCCGGCGGCTGCCGATCTACCTCGGCAACCGCGCTAATGAATCCGCCGCCTTCGTCGGACAAATCTACTATCTGCGCGTCTGGGGCTTGCCCGTGCCGCGCGAGGACTTCAAGACGGTCCAACCGTCCTTTGGCTTTCCCGACGCGAAAGTGGCGCTGTTCGACGATCTGCTATTTTACACCAAATTCACCGACGCGGGCGTTTCGGCCTTTTACACCACGCCGCCCGGCCTCGACGACATTTATTCGCAGGACGCGATTTTCGTCGGCGCCAAGTTGGGACAGCCCTTCGTCGCGCTGATCCCCGATGGCAGCGTCTGGACCGGGCTGCGGATCGTCGCGGACGCGACGGGCGTGCGCGCCCTTCGCGTGCTCACGCGGAACGACGCCGGCTTCATCGACAATCTTCCCGCCGTCGGCCTGCCCGCGGCGAATTTCGACACGGCGCGCGACTTTACGATCGCCGATGGCGATTCAGTGGCGCAAATTTATGGAACAACGGGCGTTAAATCCGTGGCGGCGACGCCCGGCGCCGGCGCGGGTTTCGGGGCGGCGGGCCGTCCGCCACAAATGTACACCCCGCTCATCTCGGTCGGCTTTCGCACGACCTCGGGAGTCGACTCGGGATTCTTCGCCCCCGCGACCGGGAAGACCCCCAGTCCCGGCATCTTCGCGGCCAAGTTCGCCTTCCCCGAGATCGACGCCGTTTACGGCTATTTCGACGGCAATGTCATCACCGGCCTTGGCTTCGCGCGGCGCCTCAACCCGCAATTTGGCGATGTCGAGGGGCGCTGGCAGCCCGCCGGGCAGGACGCGCATCCACAAGTCGAGAAGATACCTCCCGTCGGAGGCAAGCACCTGCTGACCAACGATCATGGCACCTATGCGCCGCTCGAAACCATGCGGCTGCGGCTGGACCATCGCGGCCTGACGATGCTGCTCTATTCGCGGGCGCTTTCGCAAATGGCGCTCCAGTTGCAGACCGACGGCTCCTATTCCAACGGCGACACGACGGTAACGTTCGATCAGGACGACATACTGCGGATCTCCAGCAAGCGTCTCAAGCTGACGAATGTGCGCTACGACAAGACCAAGCCCTATCCCGTGATACCGCCAAATTCGGGCTCGTTCGGTTCGTTCGCCGGGCAGTTCAACACGCCCAACCAGCCCCCGGTCTATCAAAAGAACTTCTCGGGCTATGACCTGACGCAGGTCAATCCGATGAATTTCCAGCAAAGCGCCGGCCAGAAGTCGAAGAATGTCTTCGTCGCGCCGGACCCGCTCGGCTTCGCCTATTACCCGGATCAGGGCAAAAACGTGCCGCAAGGGCTGCTGCTCGTGCCGGACGCGATGAAGTCCTCGCAGACCCAGACCACCGCCGACCGCACGGCGACGGAGCATGTCGCGACGCAAAGCAGCTCGCTCGGGTTCAACATCGGCGTCCCCAAGGTCGGTTCGTTCGGGGTGAACAGCGAGGTTTCGACCGAGGTCAAGAACGCCACGGACAAGCAAAGCCAGATCGTCTATCACGAGGAGGCCCAGACCAATTACGCGCTGGTCGCCGACATGGCGAAGGTTCAACTCGATCCCGATTTCCGCGCGCAAATTCTGCGCCTGCTCCGCATCCAGAGCCTCGCCGGCCATATCCCGACGCAAGCCGACTGGGAAAGCAACATCATCTCGATTTATGGCACGCATTACGCGAACGCGGTGACGAGCGGCCTCGTGGCGCGCTCGCTGCTGCTCTATTCCAAACAGGCGTCGACCGAATTGCAAAGCAAGAACGAGTCGATCGAAGTCAGCGCCGAGGCGATTTTCGCGCCCGACCCCACCGGCAAGGGCAAGGATGGGAAAGCCGGGATCAAGGGCGCGAAAGGCAGCGGCCTTTCAAGCAGCGTCGAACAGGATCTGACCACCCAGATCGAGCAAATGCAGCAGATCGGCCTGCCCGATCAACTCGCGCCGGTCTTGATGGACCTGCGGCCGCTGTCGGAACTGCTGTCGCAGATATTCTGGGACGATCCGGCGGTGTGGTCCGGCTTGAGAAACGGTCTCGACGTGGCGATCAAGACTTACGTCGCCAAGAACGCGCCTGACTATTCCGGCCCGCAATATATCTGGCAGCCCTATGGCTTCGCGGCGAAGCTTTTGAGCGTCGATTTCTCGCCGGTGAAAACGAAGCCTCCCTACAGATTCGGCGCCACGGCTTTGCCCATCGAGGGATTTAGCGGCCAATTCGGGTTTGACTTGATCTACAAGGCCAGAACCCCCGTCGTCGTCAAGACAATCGCCCCAGCGGATTATATTACGCTCACGCTCGATGGAAATCCGGAGCAGAAAAATTTGCATTACGACCTGCCTGGCGACTTACGCACGCAATATTTCATGGCGAGCGAAGTGTGCGACGGCACGAATATTCTAAACGCCTTGGCGCCGAGCTACCAGATCAACCGGACCACGGGATTTATAACGACCGACTTCGGGACAAAACTTCCGGGCGCCACGACCAATGGCGACCCGACCATGGTGTTCATCTATCCGCGCAACCTCACCAAGGCCCCCCAGACATTCCAGTGGCCAGGCAGCATCAAAGGCAGCGGAATCCCGTTCGTGTTCAAGGCTTCGGCTTGGCGCCTCGCGGATCCCTTCGGCGACTTCATGGCGTTTCCCACTTGTCCCGCGAAAGGAAACAAGTAATGCGCCCGACGACGGAGGTCCTCGTCCTCGCCCTGTGCCTCGCGGCGCTTTGCGCGCCTACTCCGGGC
>JBAUVQ010000220.1:0-5786 GCA_049583305.1 Methylocystis sp. | reverse complement strand
GGCGCGCGGCGACGCGGCGGCGCGGATCGCGCGGAGCCTGCCGTCCCCCGTCACGCCAAGGTCGACTGGTCGGCTTGACTATCGCGCGGGCCGCGCTTCACGCCGTAAGATCGACGAAGGCGCGCCCCTGACGATCCTCGATTTCGACGATCCAAAGATCCGAATCAAAAGCGATTTCCCGGCGCAGGCGCTCCTCCGTTTCGAGCGGATCGCTCCATTCCGCGCGGTGCAGCCGCGTGAACAGGCGCGCGACGCCTTCGGGCAATTCCTCGCTCTGCGGGGCGGGGCCGTAAAGCGCGGCGGCGCCATCGAGCCGATCAACCTTCACGAAAATCGCGCCGGCCTCGGCGGCTCCGCGCCGCCGCAACATGGCGACGGCGCCTTGCGTCTCGGCGCTCCGGATGAGCGCGGCGACGAAAATATCCGACCGCAATCGCATGAGCGAGCCTAGCATCCGCCACGCGGCCGCGTGAATTTACTTGAAGGCGACGCCCGAGCGCGAGGCGAGCAGGCGGATAATCTTGGGCGATAGCTCCCCCTTCACCGGCATGCCGCTGGAGCGCTCGAACTTCTCGATCGCCTGACGCGTCGTGCCGCCGTAGACGCCGTCCTGATGCAGGGAGTAGCCGAGCTTGGCCAGGGCCCGCTGGGCGAAAATCACCGACTTGCCCTTGGGATCGGTCTTGACCGCGGTCTTGACCTCGCTCTTGGCTGCGCTCGTCGCGCCGGAGCCGGCTTTTGGCGCCGCGTCGCCGCCCAACAGACGGGCGATCGAGTCGGACATCCCCTCCGCCGGTTTAGCCGCTTCGACTTTCGGCGTTTCCATTTTTTGCGCCTCTGGCTTGGCGAGCGCGGCGGGCGCGGGACGCGCGCGCGGCGCGGCCGTCTGGCTTTGTCGCGCCGCGTCCGTCGCCGTGTTGAGCGCTATGGTCGGGGCGGGGCGACGACCCTCCTGCATGAACAGCGCGTTGACCGGAACGCCAACGCACACGACGCCGGCGAAGCCGAGGAACAGCATCGACCGCAAGCTTCCGCTCGCGCCGGTCACGCGGCGCCAGAGCGGCTGCTGCTTGGCCTTGCCGCTCTTGCCGCTCCGCTTCGAATTGGCGGAGCGTTCGCCGCGGGAGGAAAAATCGTTCGGGGAGACGGCGAGAGCTTCACGCAAATTTTTTCACCTTGTCTTGGTCCTGGGCAACGTCTTCGCCTGGCGACGCGACGTGGCGGCGAGCGATGGTTTCAATTTTTGGCGTCGGCGAGACCCGATCGCGCCCATCGAGCGGGAGGCGCACCGTGACGACCGTGCCGAGTTTCAGCGCGCTTTCGACGGCGATGGAGCCGCCGTGAAGTCCGACCAGGCCGCGCACGACGGACAGACCGAGGCCCGTGCCCTCATAGCTGCGATCATGCGACGAACTCGCCTGGAAGAAAGGATCGCCCAGCCGCGCGAGATCCTCCGCGCCAATGCCGATGCCGGTGTCGGTGACCGCCAGCGCGACGTAATTGCCTTCGGGGCGCAAGCGAACCGTCACTCGTCCATGCGGCGGCGTGAATTTCACCGCGTTGGACAGAAGATTGAGCAGGATTTGCTTGCAGGCGCGCTTGTCCGCGACCACCTCCTCGATATCGCCCTGGCAATCGCGCGAGAGCGTGACATGGCCCTGATCGGCCTTGAGCTGGATCATGTCGCAGCATTGTTCGACGAGCACGGGCAGGGAGAACGGCTCCGGGAAAATCTGCATCGATCCGGATTCGATTTTCGACATATCGAGGATCATGCTCACGACTTCGTGCAGATGATTTCCCGAGTCCCTCACGATCCTCGCGTATTCGCGGCGCTTTTCGGGTTCTCGCGGCTCCAGCTCCTCGCTCGCGAGCATTTCGGAGAACCCGATGATCGCATTCAGGGGCGTGCGCAGTTCATGACTGACATTGGCCAGGAAGCGCGTCTTTCCCGCCATGGCCAGCTCGCTCTCGCGGCGCGCCGCGGCGATCTCGTCCTCGGCCTTGCGAGCCGTCGTGACGTCTCGCAGAATGCAGAGCACGGGAGCCTCGGTTTCGGCGTCGCCTTCCGCTGTCGTCCGCACATGGCAGGTGCGGGCGTCGAAATAATTGAAGACAGGTTCGAGATAGCCGCCCTGGGCGTTCTCGATGCCGCCGACATGAAGGCGGAGAACCGCGTGAGCCGTTGTGTCGCGACCAATCGCATCCGACACGAGCTTGAGAAAGGCCGGCCGGTCGGCGACATGCACCCGCCGGAAGAAGCCCCGTCCGAACAGATCGCGAGTTTCCAGGCCATAGGTCTTGTGCATGTTGCCGACGATCGACGACACGGCGCCCGTGCGATCGAAGCGCACCACGATGTCGCCCAGCGAGTCGGTGAGCAGGCGCAGATCACGCGCGTTACGCCGATCCGCGGCGACCCGCGCATGGGCCATGAAGATCGCCCCCGCCGCCAGCGCCGACATGTACATCATGAGCGGCGTCACGAACAGCGCCACGTTGGCGCGCGGGGCGAAGCCGGTGGGGGCATGGGGATTGCGGCTGACTTCGAGGGCGATCAGCGCGAGAATGGCGCCCACCACCGCCGCGACCATGCCGATCTCCAGCGTGAGGGCGGCCTCGATCAGGGCGATCGTGAGCATGGTCAGGGAGACGGCCTCGAACCCTTCGGTCGACCCGCCGATGTTCGCGGCGAGCGCGGCCCAACCGAAAATCGACACGCACTCCGCCAGCTTCATATCGCCGGTTTGCTTGAGCACGACGACCGCGACCAGCGGGGTCAGCGCGAGAACGAACTGCGCGGTGTGCTGCGGAGAGGGGAGGCCATACAGAACCAAGGAAATCGGCGAAAGAAGCAGCACGCTAAAGCCCACGGCGAGGCGGGCCGCGATGAAGAATTTTTGTCGCGCCAATTCGATTGGATCGCTGCTCGCGCTTTTATGCGTAAGAAGATCGAGCCATTCCGGTTCGGTCGGATTAAATGTGGATGACTGACGCACATCGACGCTCCCTAATTGCATTCAAGCTTTCAAATCGGCGTTAAGTGACCGCTAAGCCGACAACCCGAATTCAGTTTAACTTGCGAGCGCCGTCGACGATCTTCGGTCATGGTTTGCGAGTCCTTGACGCGTGGTCGACCTTAGCGGGGCGGTAAGATTTACGATCGGTAAAGAATATGCGGCCAGTGTCGCCGCGCGCCTTCGGTCGTGAAAGGGCGTTTTGCGCTGTCCGGGAGCTTGTCGTGAGTTTTCTTCTAAGGAGCGCGTTGGCGATCGCGGCGGTATATTTCCTGCTGCACCGGAACGAGTTCGTCGGCTCCCCGACGCCCGCGCGAGGCGGCGCGACGCTCGCGAGCGCGGAACGCGGCGCGGTCAACGCCAGGGAAGGGGCGATGTCGGCGCTCCAACGGGCGGCGGCGGCCAAACTCGTCGGCGCGGCGCGGGAGCACTGTCTCACCGATCCCCGCGATTGTCTGGCGTTGATGAAAGCCGCGGGCGCCGAATCGGGTAATCGCGCCCTCGGTGGGCGCTAAGCCGGCGAGCGGCCAGAATCTTGCTAAAAATCAAGCAAGTTTCAGTAATGAAATCAATGCGTTAATTGCGAGGTTGGGCGTGACGAAAACTTTCTGGCGCCCGATGCCCAAAGCGAATATGTATCGTTTTTAGACAGCTGTTCAATGTTCGTCCCGCAAGTCGAACTTCGGAACATATTTTGCCCGCGCGCTGTCGGGCCTAACATCGGGAGGCTGCCCTGTCGGACGACCACGTGAACCCCGCGGCCGGAGCGGAGCCAGTTGCGGCGACGCACTCCATCAATGTAAGCGATTTGCAGGAGCAGCTGAAAAGCATCGTCGCCGAACGCGATCGGCACGCGTTTGAAAAATCGGAAATCGTCGAGAAGGCCAACGCGATCGCCCGCGAGCGCGACGATCTGCGCCAGCGCCTTTCCGCCGCGACGACCGAGCGCGACCGTTTGGCGGCGGAAGCCGCCAAGGCGGCGAGCGCTCTCGCCGACGCGGTCCGCCGCGCCGAGAAATCCGCCGAGGAAATCCTCGGTCTGCGCAAAGCGATCGACACCGCGCCTTCCGCCGATCCGGTGGATGTGTTGTGGACGCTGGTCAGCCAAAAGACCCAGGAGTGCGTGGGCTGGCTGCGCGGGAAAATTCCGCCTGATCATCCGGGTCTCGCCTGGTTCGACGCCACCATTGCCACCCTGACGAAGGCGGGCTGCCTCGCGCTCCAGGCCGGCCGCGCCGGCGCCCAGTGGGCGCGCGAGACCGGTTGGCCGCTCGCGAAGGAACTCGCGGCGAAGGCGATGAGCGAGGTGGAAACGCGCCTCGCCAAGAAGTAAGGCGTGATCGATCCCATCGGCGCGCGCCGAGGCGCGCGTCGGTGGGTTCGCCGCGCGAAACGCGGCCAGGGGCTCCCTTTCACAGGGCTCGAACGACCCAAGCCGCCGGCTATTTCGAGGGCATCGTGGCGCGGAGCCGCATGGCGCTCTTCCCTTCGCGCCTTGGCGCTGCTATCGCACGCGCATGACCAGCCATGACATCGACAATATCCGCAATTTCTCCATCGTCGCCCATATCGATCACGGCAAATCGACGCTCGCCGACCGGTTGATCCAGCAGACCGGCACGGTCGCCGAGCGCGACATGGTCGAGCAGGTGCTCGATTCGATGGACATCGAGCGCGAACGCGGCATCACCATCAAGGCGCAGACTGTGCGTCTCGACTATAAGGCCAAGGACGGAAAGTCCTATATCCTCAATCTGATGGATACGCCCGGCCACGTCGACTTCGCCTATGAGGTGTCGCGCTCGCTGCACGCCTGCGAGGGCTCGCTGCTCGTCGTCGACGCCAGCCAGGGCGTCGAGGCGCAGACGCTCGCCAATGTCTATCAGGCGCTCGACGCCGGCCACGAGATCGTCCCGGTCCTCAACAAGATAGACCTGCCGGCGGCCGAGCCCGACCGTATCAGGCAGCAGATCGAGGACGTGATCGGTCTCGACGCCTCGAACGCCGTGCTGATTTCGGCCAAGACCGGGCTCGGCATCGCGGACGTGCTGGAGGCCATCGTCACGCGTCTGCCGCCCCCCAAGGGCGACGAGAACGCGCCGCTGAAAGCCGGGTTGGTGGACAGCTGGTACGACGCCTACCTCGGCGTCGTCGTGCTCGTGCGCATCTTCGACGGCGCGCTCAAGAAAGGCCAGAAAATCAAAATGATGGGCACGGACGCCCATTACGAGGTCGACAAGATCGGCGTGTTCAAGCCCAAAATGCAGGACGTGGCGCGGCTGGGGCCGGGCGAAATCGGCTTCATCACCGCGCAGATCAAGCAGGTGGCGGACACGCGAGTCGGCGACACGATCACCGACGAAAAGAAGGCCTGCGCCGAGGCGCTGCCCGGCTACAAGCCGGCGCAGCCCGTGGTGTTCTGCGGGTTGTTTCCGGTCGACGCCGCCGATTTCGAGGATCTGCGCGCCGCGATCGGCAAGCTCCGCCTCAACGACGCCAGCTTTTCCTTCGAGATGGAGTCCTCGGCGGCGCTTGGCTTTGGCTTTCGCTGCGGCTTTTTGGGCCTGCTGCATCTTGAGATTATTCAGGAGCGCCTGCGCCGCGAGTTCAACCTCGATCTGATCGCGACGGCGCCCTCGGTTGTCTACAAGATCAAGCTCACCAATGGCGACGAGATCGAGCTGCACAATCCCGCCGACATGCCGGACGTGGTGAAGATCGAGGAGATCCAGGAGCCGTGGATCAGGGCGACGATCATGACGCCCGATG
>JBAUVQ010000219.1:0-6300 GCA_049583305.1 Methylocystis sp. | reverse complement strand
GTCCAAATACAGCCTGACAGTGTTTCCCGATATGTTCAATATGTCTCCAATGTCCTCGAATGTCTTTCCGGCCGCGGCCCACTTCAGGCATTCGGCCTCCCTTTTGGAAAGCTTAACCTCCGCTTGCGGCGCGTTGATTATACTCAAAACCGTCTGGTGGAAATGAAACGCCAACATGTTGAGCTCGCCAATGTGCTCTTTCTTAAATGATTTCCATTCGCTTTCTGGAATGTCGCCAACAACAGTAAAAAGCGCCTTTTCTCCTCCTCTTCCGCGGATCGGAAATGTAAGACCCTGCGTTCCAATGCCAAATTCCTTGGCCTCGCCAAATATTTGCTTCTGTGATTTCGTATCAAGATTTATTGTAGCCCAGTCGGTCGGAAGAATGCTTCTGAGGGCAACCTCGACTACAGGATCAATAGTCACGTAATCCTTATCGACATATCTTTCCCTCCAGCTTTGCGGATAAGTTACATAACCAAGCGGAAGTTTCTTATCGGCGATCGGGAGCTGCACGCCCAAATATGCAACATGTGACATTCCGTATGACTCAGCTATATGCTTAAGTATACTTGGAGACAAATTGTCACCCGGCCGAACTGAATCGATCTTCTCGACTAATTGATAGAATCGATTCGTTAGCTTCATCGCTCCAACCCATCGCGGCCTCACTCATCTTATTATCGCCGCGGCTTAGAAAAATTGCCACCTCTAAATCATTTACTACTGGCTCGATGCGCTCCGCCCGCGTCCACACGAATTCCGAGCGAAGGCGCTACGCCAACTCTCGGCAACTCCATGATCGCGCTGATTTTATTTTTGCGTACCCCGCCCGCGTCGCGACGCGTTCCAGGCCGAAGGGCCGCGGATAGGAAGCTCGAACCCGGCGAGTCGCTCGCCGCCGCCCATTCGCGCGCTACGATCCCGCGGCGCGGCCGAAGGTCCACAGACGATTGATGAAAAACGAAACGAACATCACCATGACCGTCGTCACGATTTGCGCGGGAGGATAGGGCGCGCCAAGCCGGTTCACGAACAGGCTCATCAGCGCGTATGTGAGGCAAAAGCCAAGCAATGCGACCAGCGCGAACCGCCAGGAGGCCTCGGCGTGCGGGCGGTCCGCGCCGAAAGTGTGGCGCCGGTTCAGCCGGTAGGACACGACGCCTCCGACGACATAACCCACCAGCGTCGCCGGCACGGGCCGCCACGCGCCAAGCTCCACGAGGCCGATCAGCATGGAATAATGCGCGAGCGACGCGGCGACGCCGACCAGCGCGTATTTTGATAGCTGGACATGCAGCGTCATGCGCCGCTCAATGCGGAATCTGGGCGTAATAGCGCGCGATCGCCTCGATCTCCTCGTCGGTGATGTGGCGGCTCATGTACGCCATCTCCTTGTGCGGCCGCTTGCCCGAACGGAAGTTTTTAAGCTGCGTCACGAGATAACGGTCATGCTGCCCGGCGAGATTGGGAATCTCGACATCCCTGGCGATCCCCTCGGGCCCATGGCAAGCCGCGCATTGCGCGATGACCTCCGAAATATCGGGGCCTTCCGCGCCGGCGGCGGGGAGCGACAGGGCAGCCAAGCCGGCGAGCAGGACCGCCACCGTCATGGCCTTGCACGATTTCACGCGGTCGTGGTCTCTCGAATCGAGGAAAATCATGGGTCTCTCCAGAGCGATCACGCCAGATCGATCACGACGGGTTCGATGCCGACCTTATAGCGCCCTCGCCCGTTTGAAGAAACCGAACGAACCCGCCCGCGCGGCTTTGCCCAAACTTGAATCGCGCGCCGGACATGTGCATCTTGACGCCTCGCGTCGAGAGGAACAACCCCGTGAGCCAGACCGCCAAACCCTTCGCCGATGGCCGCGGCAAGGCGCTGGCCACGCTGCCCAAACTGAACCTGCGCATCCTCTCGGACGGCCGCGCCGGGCATGAGGCGCAGATGTTCGGGGTCGCCGAGGCGCTGGGGCTGACGCCCGACATTCGCGACATTCATCCGCGCCCGTTCTTCGCCGCGATCGCGCCGTTCGGGCCGCTCGACCCGCGCGAGGCCGAGACCCGTCCCGGCAGTCCGATCGCGCCGCCGTGGCCGGACATCGCGCTCGCCTGCGGGCGGCGGACCCTGCCCTATCTGCGGCGCCTCAAGCATGCGTCAAAAAACCACGTCTTCACGGTCTATCTCAACGCGCCCGCCAATGGGTCGCGCGCCGCTGATTTCGTCGTCGCGCCGGTGCACGACGGCATGTTCGGGCCGACCGTCTTCACGCCCGTCACGCCGGCCAACCGCATCTCCGCGACTCTTTTGGCCGAATCGCGGGAGAATCCCGACCCGCGCGTCGCGGCGCTGCCCGCGCCCCGCGCGGCGCTGATGATCGGCGGAGACAACCGGCATTTTCGCCTGACGCCCGCCGACGCCCTGGCGCTCGCCGATGTCGTTAGAACTCTGTTTTCTCATGGCTTCAGCGTCATGGCGACGGCCTCACGGCGCACGCCGCCCTTTGTCGCCGAGGCGCTCGCGCCGGCGTTGAAGGAAGGCGCGGGCTGGCTTTGGGACGGCGCGGGAGACAATCCCTACCCGTCCATGCTGGCCCTGGCCGACGCGATCGTCGTCACCGCCGACAGCGTGAACATGGTCGGCGAGGCGGTCGCCACGGGCGCGCCGGTCCACGTCTTCGCCGCCACCGGCAAAAGCCGCAGAATCGCCGATTATCTCGAAAGATTACAGCGCCTTGGCGCCGTGCGGCCGTGGTCGGACGCGGTCGAGCGGTGGACTTATGAACCGATCAACTCCACGCCGTCGATCGCCCAGGCGATCACACGCGCCTATGCGATTTTCCGCGGCCTGCCGGAGTTTCTCTGAGGGTCCGTGAATTTCGCGGGCGCGTCGCTCAAAATAATGGCTCGGGCAGGTGCGAAGCCGCGGAGTCGCATGCTAAAAGATCACATGCGCAGACTTCTCCTTCTTCGACACGGCAAGGCCGCCGCGCATTCCGCCGGCGGCGACCGCGAACGCCCACTCACCCGCCGCGGACTCGAGGACGCCCGCCGCGTCGGCGAGTTTCTCGTCGCGGAAAGGTTGACGCCGGATCTGGCCGTCGCCTCCAATGCTCGCAGAGCCCGGCAAACGCTCAACTGCGTGCTCGAGGCGTTCCCGGTCCACGTTACGCATCTCATTGAAAATACAATCTATTCGGCTACGGTCGACCATTTGCTCGACATTCTGCGTCAGTCCCCCGACAAGGTCGAAACCATGCTGGTGGTTGGTCATAATCCCGGCTTTTCCGACCTCGCCGACGCGCTGTCCGGCGCCGGCGACACGGATGAAATTTCGCGCATGCGAGTCAAATTTCCGCCAGCGTCGTTGGCGATACTGGATTTCGCGACCGGCGGCTGGGCCAATGTGGCGCGGGGCGCGGCGCGGCTTCACCGCTTCGTGACGCCGGCGGACTTGCGCGGCGAGACCGAGGCTGCTGATTAATTTACAAGGCGGAACAATGCGTTGCGATCATAGGTGCGATTGGGGGCGAACGACGCCGCGATGATGCTCGAATCCCTCGTGCTGCTCGCGGCGCTGGCCGCCCCGACACAGGCGCCGCGACTGCGTCTCGCGCCGGCGCCAGTGCTCGCCCTCGCGGCGCCGGCCGCCTATCAGCCGCAAGATCGCGCGGTCGGCAATTGGCGGCTGGAGAGCGCGTTTTCCCTGGATTTGCCACCGCTTGGCGCGCTGAAGCAATTCGCGGGCGTGGCCGCGCCGCAGGTTCCGCGTTGCGTAAAGCTCAATAATTACTGGTGCATAAAGCGCGCCGGCTGGAATGGCGAGATCGCCTCCGATTCCGACGGCCATGTCGCTTTCGCCAGCGCCGAGGAAGGCGCGGCGGTCGCGGCGCTGCTGCTGCGGCGCTATTATGTTGATTTCAAACGCCATACGGCCCGCGAAATCGCCTCGCGCTGGGCGCCGTCGCAATGTTTCGGCGCGATCGTCGCTTCGGGGATTTCGCCTGGAATTTCAGGGATGTTGCCGCAGCGGCCGATCCCGATGGGCGGCGCGCTAGCCGGCGCGAATCTCGCGCCGCGCGGGATTTACAACACGGTGCGGGCGCGGTGGCTGGCGACGCATCTGCGCGGCGGCAGGCCCCTGGCCGGCTTCCGTCGAAGGCCCGTGGCGAGGGTGACAAGCCTCGCTCCCACGTCGACGACGCCGCGCGTAAACGCGCATGAAGGCGCGGAAATCGAGCCAAAAACGCGCATTTTAGCGCATGCCGAAGCGCCGGCGCCGCTCGTCGATTGCCCTGGAGACTTGATCAGGATCAACAATTACGCGACCCATATCGCCGACGGGATCGCCACGAATCCAGACCAGGATCTACGCCTTTTCGGCGTCGATGGCCAGCCCACCGAGAACCTCGCCAAGGCGCTGGCCAACATGGCGGCGGTCGAGATCGGCCCGCTCCGCGCGAACCCCTCGCTGATCGCCTTCGCGGTCGCGCAACTGCGCCTCGCGCCGGCGGGACAGTAGAGTTTATGTATTTCGAGAAACCTCTCAGTAAAAGCGGCGCGCTGCTTTGATGAAGGTGAATACCAAAGGGCGGGGGCGGTCGTGACGGGCGGGCGGATCAACGCGCCGCTCATGCCGCCGTCAGCGCCACGCTGAACTCGCGGCCATCGGTCTCGTCCGTCACCACGAGGCGCCCGCCGTCGCTGGCGCGCAATTGTTCGCCGGCGTTCAACAGTTCGATCCCCGCGAGGGTTCCGTCGGGCGCCATATCGAGATTGACCTCGTCGCTCACTCGGATCGTCTCGACCTCCGCCGTGGCGGGGCGGAGCCGGATATAGGCGACATTGCGGCGCGGATCATAGGTCAGTCGCATCAAGGCGCTCCCATGTCAGAAGAACTTGACGATCACGGTGATCGCAACCCATTGATCATTCTCTTCGACGGCTAAAACTTCCACCTGCTTTGTAGCATAAAGCCGCTCGCGCCACAGCCCGTCATAGTTGAAGTTTCGGCGGAACCCGACGCGACCGAACTTGGCTTGAAACATCTCGCCTTGCGCGACGGTCGCCGCGACCTCCTCTTCGGTCGCGCCACGCTCCGACATGCGTTCGCGCGCGTGAGCTTCGATCAGCACTTTGCGTATCGGGTGCATTTCAATGTCCCATGTGGCGGTCGCGGCGGTTACTCCCCCGCGCTCACATAAATCTCCGCGCCCCGCTCCATAAACCCCGGCGCCTTCTCCGCGACGCCCCTTTTGGCGCGCGGAGTTCGCGCCTCGGCTTTGCTCATGGCCGCGCCTCGCGACCGCGCCAAACGCGGAGCACCAGAATATCTTCGTTCTCCACAAGAATTGCGTAGCGCACGACATAGGCGGAGGAGCCATGCCGAACGATGAGTTGGCGAACGCCTGCCTTGCCCCTGGGCGCGCCTAAATGTGGGAATTCGTCGAGCGCTTGAATCGCGGTCCAGATCGCGGCCGCCGCATGACTCGCGGCCCGCGGACTCTTGATCTCCAGAAAATTTCTCAGCCGTTCAAAATCAAGCGCCGCGTCTTCGCAGACGAGGATCATCCGAGCTTGCGCGCCGAAGGACGCTGCAATTCCGTTTCGGTCCCCCAGCTTTCCGTCCAGGCTTTCACCTCCTCGAACGGAATGGCTGTTCTCGTGCGCAGGAATTCGTGGAGGCGTCGCTCATCTTCGGCGACATCCGGGCCTTCCATAAACGGCGCGGACGCCAACATTTCGATCGCCTCGGCGATGACGTCCGCCACGTCCTGCCCTCGGCGCGCGGCGAGTTCGCTCAACCGCGCGTCGACGGCGGCGTCAAGCTCGATAAGGCGGCGGACGGTGGTCATAAGCGAAGCCTATATCGAGAGTCCTTCGGTTGTCGAGCCTACTCCCCCGCGCTCACATAAATCTCCGCCCCCTTCGCCATAAACTCGGCCGCCTTCTCGGCCATCCCCTGCTCTCGCGCGTTGATCGCCGCCGCTTCCACCCGCAAATCCCTGGTGATCTGCATCGAGCAGAACTTCGGCCCGCACATCGAGCAGAAATGCGCGACCTTGTGGGCTTCCTTGGGCAGCGTCGCGTCGTGGTATTTTCGGGCGGTGTCGGGGTCGAGGCCGATGTCGAACTGGTCTTGCCAGCGGAAATCGAACCGCGCGCGGCTCATCGCGTTGTCGCGCTCGATCGCCGCCGGGTGGCCCTTGGCGAGATCGGCCGCGTGGGCGGCGATGCGATAGGTGATGACGCCGGTCTTCACGTCCTCGCGATCCGGCAAGCCGAGATGTTCCTTCGGCG
>JBAUVQ010000218.1:0-2540 GCA_049583305.1 Methylocystis sp. | reverse complement strand
CGCGCCCGGCGCCCGCGTCGCGCTCGACCGCGCGCAACCGCTCGTGCCGTTGGAATTGGTGATCGTCAGATCGAATCCGCCCATGAACGAGCCCCAGGAAACATCCCTGGAGTTGAGCAGATCGCCGATGTTCGGGCCGTGCATCGTCACCTGGTCGGCGGTGGATTTGGAGCATGCGTCGAGCAAGGGATCGGTGTCGCCGATCACGGTATAATTGCCATTGCCGTCTTTCACTTCATTGCGCGGATGTAGAAGTTTGCCCGATCCATCGACGATGTTGAGCGCGGCGTCGATCCCATTGGTCTGTCCCGAGATCAGATTGAGCGCGCCCGGCGTGGAGGGGCCGAAGGTGGTCGTCCAGCTATTGTCGTTCAACGCGAAATGTTGCGCGTAGTTCCACAGCGCCGTGACGGTATTGCCGTCGTAATAGCCCATGACGATGTTTTTTCCGTAGCCCTTCGGCGCGCCCCCGCGGCCGGTGGAACTCGGGAACGCGTCCATTTTTCCATTGTCGTCCGCGAGTTGCTCGGCCAAATCCTCGTGATCCTGACTCGACGTGCGCGCCTGCGCCGGCGACAGGCGAAACGGGTTGGAGGCGTCGCTTCCGTTGATGGCGGCTCCGCTTCCAAGCGGCCCATTGGGATTCTTGCCGATGAGGTCGAGGCCTTCGAGCGGGGCGAAACGATTGTCCGCGTCGAGCGGCGTGAGCAAATTATTGATGCTTCTTGGAGTCGCCGCCAAGGCCACGAACCGAGTTTCTCCAAGATTGTTCAGCGCGTTCGGATAGGAGCCGAAATAATGATCGAAGGAAACATTTTCCTGGAAGATGACCACGAGATGCTTGATCGGCGTCGCGGTCTTGATGCGATCGTCGGCGATGACCCTGGCCGAGGTGATCGTCATCATGGCCGCGAGGCCGCATAAAAGGGCTTGGCGTTTCATTGTCGGCTCCCCGGCGCGGCGACGGCCGCGCGGATCGAAATCGCTAGGATGGGCAGCGTAACCGCGACAGGCAACAATAATGTTACCGTTGGTCCGCGTCGGGCGCCGTCATCAGTTTGTAATTTGTCGGAGCGCTGTATCACCGCCGAGAAATACGGTTTGAGGAGCTAGGCGATGGCGACCGAGCAGCGACTGGGCGTTTGCTACTATCCGGAACATTGGCCGGAAAGCCGCTGGGCCGAGGACGCGCGCCGGATGGCCGAGATTGGCCTTCGATGGGTCCGCATGGGCGAATTCGCCTGGTCGCGATTGGAGCCGGGCGATGGGCGTCATGATTTCGAATGGCTGAGGCGCGCGATCGACACGTTCCACGGCGCCGGCCTCGATATCGTGCTGGGAACGCCGACCGCGACGCCGCCCAAGTGGCTCGTCGACAAAATGCCGGACATGCTGGCGCTGGACGCCAGGGGCCATGCGCGCAAATTTGGCTCCCGCCGCCATTATTGCTTCAGTCACGCGGGCTATGCGCGAGAGTGCGACCGTATCGTCGCCGCCTTGGCCGAGGCCTTCGGCGAACATCACGGCGTGAAAGCGTGGCAAACCGACAATGAATATGGCTGTCACGACACCGTGGAGAGCTATTCGAGCGCGGCGCGGGACGCCTTCCGGCTGTGGTGCCGCGAGAAATACCGCGATATAGGCGCGCTCAACCGCGCCTGGGGCAATGTCTTCTGGTCGATGGAGCTATCCGGCTTCGACGACATCGAGCTTCCCAACCTCACCGTGACCGAGGCGAACCCGTCGCACTTATTGGACTTCCAGCGCTTCTCGTCGGATCAAGTGGCCGGTTTCAACAGGCGCCAGGCCCTGATCATCCGGCGCCATTCGCCGGGCCGCGCGATCCTGCATAATTTCATGGGGGCTTTCACCGCCTTCGATCATTACGCGGTGGGGGAAGACCTCGACGCAGCCGCGTGGGATAGCTATCCGCTCGGCTTCCTGGAGCGCGCCCCGCGCGACGAAGCGTTCAAGACGCGCTATGTGCGCGTCGGCGATCCCGATTTTCAGGCGTTCCATCACGATCTCTATCGCGCCTGCGGGCGTGGCCGCTGGTGGGTGATGGAGCAACAGCCCGGCGCCGTGAATTGGGGGGCGTGGAATCCGGCGCCAGCGCGGGGCGCGGTCCGCCTTTGGACCTATGAGGCCTTCGCCGCTGGCGCGGAGGTCGTCAGCTATTTCCGCTGGCGGCAGGCGCCCTTCGCGCAAGAGCAGATGCGCGAGGCGCTATTGCTGCCAAATTCCGAGCCGAACGAAGCCTATCATATCGTCGCGGAGCTCTCTCGCGAACTCGCGGCGCTCGGCGCCAAAGCGCGGACGGCGCGCTCGGCCGTCGCTTTGGTCTTCGACTATGAAAGCGCCTGGGCCTGGACCATAGAACCGCAAGGCCAGGATTTTTCCTATTTCGAACTGGTGTTCGCTTTTTATCGCGGACTGCGCCGCCTGGGACTTTCGGTCGACATTATCCCGCCGACGCCTGATGCCGTCGCGGACCGCGAGCTTGTCGTGGCGCCAGGGCTGTTCACCGCGCGCCCCGATCT
>JBAUVQ010000217.1:0-2419 GCA_049583305.1 Methylocystis sp. | reverse complement strand
CGCGCGCCTTCTGCGTCACGGCGATCGTGGCGGAGGGCTTTACGCGCGACAGAGCGTTGGCGAGGAAGGTCATGTCGATGATCCTTGAGTGTCGGCCGGCGCTCCCGATCCGGGACATCGTGGCCAGATCGGATGTGTGCGCCGCACATAGCTTCGGCGGAACATAAGCGCCCGTCATGTCCCGAGCAACGAAAAAAGACGATGAGGCGCCAGCGCGAGCCGAGCCGCCACACT
Source organism: Methylocystis sp. (assembly GCA_049583305.1). Lineage (GTDB taxonomy): Bacteria > Pseudomonadota > Alphaproteobacteria > Rhizobiales > Beijerinckiaceae > Methylocystis. The sequence goes on along the minus strand of JBAUVQ010000217.1, from coordinate 2,185 downwards.
CGCGGGGCTCCGGCGCCGAAACGACAAGCTAACCGATTAAATACAAGCCATATCCCTTCATGAGTCCTCCCGCTCGCGCCCCAGCTCCGGCGCCGGCCAAACGCGGCTTTCGCGAGATCGTCGCGGGACCGCGCATGTTTGTGCGCCGCGACGCAAACCGCTCGACGCGAATCACTTCCGCGCTTTCGCCGGAAAAAAAGTTAAGCGCCGATTAAATTTTGCAAGTCCGATGCAACTTTCCGCTGGCTCGCGTGTTTATGAGAATAAGAGGCTCACGGACGGCATGAGAGCTTGGCGCGCGCGAAGCGTGACGAGAGGCCACCGAAGGGCTAGATCGCCAGGGGGTAGTCATGTCGCTCGCGGATAAATTCGACCGTCAGATAGAGCCCGCGTTCACGCGGAGTTTCGACCCAGAGACCGCGCGCCGACAACTGCGCATGTCGCTCGTGCTGGTCGCGGCCATGGCCTTCGCCGCCTTCGTGCTTGGCTTCGCTTCGCCGATCAGCTCGCAACAGTCCGCGAGCAAGGCCGCGATCGAGGATTCCGGCTTCTCCGGTCGTCTCGTCTCCATCGGCGACAACTAACATCCAGCGCCGCGGGGCGGCGATTTTCGTTGCTTAAAACAAAGGCCCGGGCGGGACGTGTGTTCCCGCGCGGGCCTTTGTTTTGGCGTACCTTGGACCTTCACTTTGGCGGCGTGGCCATCCCGGGCATCGCGTCGTGATGGTCGTGGTCGTGGTGGTCGTGTGGTTCGGGCGCTCCGGCCGGGCCGGCGGTATCCTTGTTATGCGCCTTTTCCCAGCGCGCCTGCGCGTCCGCGTCATGCGCGTGAGCGGCGTCCGGCGCCTCGATCGCCGCGTCGATGACGACGTCGCCGGCCTTCTCGAAAGTCAGCGTCATTTCCAGGCCCCAACCCACCTCAAGATGCTTCTTGATGTCGAGCAGCAGCACATAGGCGCCGCCCGGCGCGAGCGTGGTGGTCTGCTTGGGAGTAATCGCGATGCCCGTTGACGGGCCTTCTTCCCTGGCGTCGGCGTGAAACTCCACCTTGCCGAATTTCGCGGCCTTAACGCCGATCAGCCGGTCTCCGGCGTCGCCGGTATTGTGGATGAAGGCATACAAATAAGCCTTGTTGTCGCCGTCGAGCGGAGCGCGCACCCAGGGATGCTCGACGACAAGCTTGCCAAGCTCATATTCATGGGCTTGCGCGAAGCCCGAGGGGATAAGTCCGCCGGCCGCCGCGCCGCAAAGCAAGGCGCCGCCAGACAACAAAAGATCACGCCGCTTGATCGTCATCCGTCTTCTCCCTTTTGACGCCAGCGCCGCCGCCGGCTTTTTTAGCATATTGTCTCAATCCCCGACGGCGCGCCAGCAAGAGCCGAAACTTATGTCGCATTGCGACAATTTGGCGCGCCGCGGTTTCTCGCCGTCAATGCGAGTGCAGACTAATCACCACGAAAGGCTCCTTGGCCATCATCGCGATCTGGTCGCGCAACTGCCCGGCCAGGGCGTCGCCCGGTTCGAAATGCCTGAACCGCGCGCGCACGTAGCCCGAGCGATCGATCAGGAAATGCGTCTCGGCGATCTCGACGGACGGCGTCTCGTTGGGATAGCGATTGATGAGCGAATAGGCGCTCTCGACCGCCTTGGGATGCACCGCCATGCGCGCCATGACGCCGGCCGGGCAGCCGCCCTGATAGACCGTCACCTGATGGGCGCCCGCCGCCTTCGCCGTGTCATGCGCGATCGAAAGGCTCGCGTCCAGCGCCTTCTCGTCATCGCCCGGCGCCCCGCACCGCGCGAAGGAAAGCAAAGTCGGCTCCCCGCGCAGGTTCGACAGAAGGTTGATCTTGTCGTCCAGATCCTCCAGCGAAAAATCCGGCGCGACCAGCCACTGGATCATGCCCCTCGGACCCATGAAGCGCGATTGGTTCGTGCTCGACAGGAGCAGCAGGAAATTGATCATGTCCCAGCGGTCGTCGACATCGAGCACATCCTTGAAGCTCGGCATCACGCCGCTTTGGCCACCGAAGGTGAGCCAATGAAAAATATCGCCGATCGTATGCGTGCCGACATGCGGCGCGGTCAGATCGGCCGGCTGGACCGAAAGGCCCTTGGCCATCTCGCCATTGCCCTCGCCGCCGACTCCGTGGCAGGCGACGCAGTTCTCCGCGAAGTTCTTTTT
>JBAUVQ010000216.1:0-2873 GCA_049583305.1 Methylocystis sp. | reverse complement strand
CCGACCGCGGCTATCGCGGCCACAACGCGCCGGAGGAACACAAGTTCAGGGTGTTCATCTCGGGGCAAAAGCGACGCGTCACCGAGCAAATCAAGCGCGAGTTGCGCCGCCGCTCCGCCGTCGAACCCGTCATCGGCCATCTGAAAGCCGACCACCGACTGGGCCGCAACTTCCTCGCCCATACGGCCGGCGACGCCGCCAACGCCGTCCTCGCCGCCGCCGGTTACAACTTCAGACGCCTCCTCGCGTGGCTGGCGCTTCTTTGCGCCTTCTCGCTCCTCGCCATCCGCCGCGCCGAAAAATCGGGAAATCACCCCGTCGCCGCGTGAAGTCCGTTCTTCACGGACGACTATATCTGCCCAAAAGCTGGACGGACGATCCGGCGCGCATGGCCAAGGCGCATGTGCCGCGAGAGATCATCGACAACGTCTCGGGCGGTTTCGCGACCAAACCAGCGTTGGCGCGCGTCATGATCGAGCGCGCTATTGCCGCGAGGGTTCCGTTCTCCTTCGTCGCCGCCGACACGGTCTATGGCGTCGGCGACATCGAGATGGCGTTGCGACGCGCCGGCAAGGGCTATCTGCTCGGCGTCAAAAGCACCCAGTCGTTCCACTCCTGGGGCAAGCCAAAAACCGTCGCTGGAACGGCGAAGGAGATCGCCGATGGCTTGCCGGCCTCCGCGTGGCGGCGTCTGTCGGCGGGCGCGGGAACGAAAGGCGAGCGGTTGCACGACCGGACCTATCTCGAACTCGCCGATCTCGATGGCGGCGGCTACAACGAAGCGCTCGCCGGTCAAGAATGGACGCGCGGTCTTCTGATCCGGCGCAAAATCGTCGACGGCGACCTCGCCTTTTTCACGACATGGGCGCCGCGCGGGACGACCATCGAAAGACTGGCGAAAATCGAAGGACATCGTTGGGCGATCGAAGACAGTTTCGAAACGACGAAAAACGAACTCGGTCTCGATCACAATGAGACGCGCTCCTGGCATGGCTGGCGTCGTCACGTGCCGCTGGTCATGCTCGCATTCGCCATGATGGCGGCGATCCGCGTTCACGCCAATACAATGACGCCGCCCCCAAAAACGATGCGGCGCAATGCGAAGGCGCTCAGTCGCACCAAGCAATGACCAACTTCCCGCTCATCCGCTGGTCCATGCAGGAAATCCGCCGCATCGCCACACGCCTCGCTCGAAAACGAATCCAACCAGACTTCGTCATCGCCTGGTCCCTATGGCGAAGAGCCCATCAAGCCCAAGCAAAACGCGCCCATATGAAATTGCAACTGTAATGATAGGGGTGGCGGGGGCAGGATGCGCTGGAGGCAGAATTATATTCGGCGCAGGCCGCGCTTGAAGAATGAGATCAGGCCTCGCGCGACGTTTTTTCGGCGCGATCGCGGGTCTTTTTTCGGCGGGGGTTTTGTTCTCCATGGCGTCCCACATTCCCGCGGAGACCGCCCAGTAGAGCGCGAGGCTGAGGACCAGAACCAGCCGGTCGAGGCGGTCGGCGCGTTCGATCTGGCTGTCCTCCAAATTGAAGCCGCGCGTCTTGTAATCGGCGAACATCGCCTCAATGCCGCAGCGCAGGCCGTAGTCATAAGCGCGCCATGTCGTGGGCGGATCGGACAAGGCGATGATCCAGGGCTCAGGATGTCCCGCCTCATGAAGCATGGCGACATTGGTGCGGGCGCGCTGTTCGGTCAGCTCCACCTCCGTCAACATATGCTCGCCGCGTGCGAAGCATTCCTTGAGCGTCGTCTCGCCGCCGCTTTTGTCGAAGACGAGCAAGTCCTGTTTGCAGCGTAGACGCCAGCCCCAGCCGCTCGAACGACACCAGTCGATCAGCGCGGGAGAGCCGTAAAAGCGGTCGCCCATCAGCGTCACGCGCGCGCTCAGGCAACAGCGCCGCGACAGCCTCCAACGCTTCCTTTTGCTCAGAGAAGCCGATCGCCCCCTGCGTTCGCTTCATGCGCCAGGCGAGCGGCAAAGCGCGTTCGCCCACGCGCAACGACACCATGATCATCTGATGCGCGTCGTTGACCTTGCTCTGGTCAATCATCACGACGACGGTTCGCCCGCCTTCGGCCGCGCCCGTCAGAACCTCGCGCGCGAAGGGCGCCATCACCTCGTCGACTTCGATGAGGTCATTGCCGAGCACGCGGCTGATCCATTGATAACGCATGTCGAGCCGCTCGGCCTTGCGTGGCAAGGCGGCGGCGAGTTCGTTCAGATTGACGCCGCGCACATGAAGCGCCGCGGCGACAAGCAGCGCCAAGCCTTCGCGTTGCCTCTTGTTTTGCCACGGCAACCGCGCCAAAAGCTCCGCGCATATCGCCGAAGCGATTTGTTCAATCCCGCCCATCCAAAGCTCCGCCAAATCAAAGGCGGACTCGTGGAATCACATCAGATTCCTCTCCTGCAAGTTTTTTGATCGGTGGTAAGATGCTATAGGGCGATTAAGTTGTATCCGCGGCGCGCTTTTTGGGACGCGGCGGCTTCGCGCGCCGCCTTTTCTCGGGGAGTTCCTAAACGATTGCGCGAATCGAACTTTGTTCGAGCTTGCCGAAGCATTCGCTGATCAACAGCGGCGCGGTCCGCCGCGCCGTGATTCGCGTGAGGTGAAACATCTCGAACTTGTTGACTTCACGGCCCGAACAATTGCCAATTTCGACGACTTTGGACGCCAGCTCGACAGCCGGGATGGCGATTGGGCATTCCCTCGTCGCGCGCGGAGCGGCTTAGAGTGTCGTCCGTGAAGAACGCCATTCACGCGGCGACGGGGTGATTTCCCGATCTTTCGGCGCGGCGGATGGCGAGGAGCGAGAAGGCGCAAAGAAGCGCCAGCCACGCGAGGAGGCGCCGGAAGTTGTAG
>JBAUVQ010000215.1:0-12199 GCA_049583305.1 Methylocystis sp. | reverse complement strand
AACGGATCGCTTCCAGCGATCCCACGAGGAAACAAAACCGTGAAAGTTATCGCCAGCAACATCCGCAAGGGCAATATTCTCGAGAGAGATGATGGCAACCTCTATGTCGTCTTGAGCGCGGAGAGCTTTTTCCCCGGCAAGGGCACGCCGACGACGCAGATCGACATGCGCCGCATTTCCGACGGCGTGAAGACCACCGACCGCTACAAGACCACCGAGCAGGTCGAGCGCGCCTTCGTCGAGGACCAGGACTACACCTATCTCTATGGCGACGACGACGGCTTCACCTTCATGAACCAGGAGAATTTCGAGCAGGTGACCGTGGGCAAGGACGTCGTCGGCGACCAGGCGCAATGGCTGCAGGAGAACATGGTCTGCATCCTCTCGATGTTCAACGGCAGCGCGGTGGCGATCCAGCTCCCCGCGCGCGTGACGCTGGAGATCATCGAAACCGAGCCGGCGATGAAGGGCCAGACCGCCTCCTCCTCCTACAAGCCCGCCAAGCTCAGCAATGGCGCCCGCGTCATGGTGCCGCCGCACATCCAGCCGGGCACGCGGGTTGTGATCCAGACGGAAGACGGGGCTTATGTGGAGCGGGCGAAGGATTGATTTTTGAGCGCGGCGGTCGAGGAGATCGCCGCGCGGGCCTATCGAGGAGACGTTCGCGCCCATCTCGGTAATGCAGTTGTCCGATAACTGGGCAAGAACCTTCCTCTAGAAACACCATAGAAATAGATTTGATTATGGAATAAATTGATCAAGGACAAAGTCCGGAGGCTGCCAACCAATGACAGACAATCCAGAACGCGAAAGCATCCCACAATTAGCGCAGAAGCTGTGCTTTGTTGTGAGTCCTATCGGTGAACCGGGAACAGCACAACGTATTCACGCCGATTTTGTTCTTGATTACATTATAATTCCTGCAATGAAGCCATATCCAGATTTTTCGGTAAAACGAGCAGACCATGACCCAAGACCAGGACAGATCGATGCCCAGATGATCAACGACTTGCTTAATGCCGAGCTAGTTATTGCTGATTTAAGTTTTCATAATCCAAATGTATTCTATGAAATCGGCATAAGACACATGACTGATAAACTAACTATTCATATGCAACTCGACTCAGAGGAACGCGCATTCGATGTTATCGGATATAGGGATATATCATTCTCTGTGAAATCTACACAAGCAATAGAGCAAGCACGCGATAAGCTATCAGGTCAATTGCAGGCCGTTTTTAGTCCCGATTATGTCGTATCGAACCCTGTAACAAACGCCAGAGGTAATCTAAAAATTGATCAACTTTCAACTCCAGAAATGCAATTGCTGAGAAACGAGTTATTAGCAATGAGTGACCGACTTAAAGCGCTGGAATCCACAGAACGTCGCGCGCGAGTACTTGAGAAGATTAGAGAAAATATCGTGCCCGGCGTTCCAGGTGGGATAAAAGCGCAGACAATTCAAGATATTTTAATTGATATGGTTGGCGACCCAAAACAAAATTAATATTATGTAAGGACAGTCGGAGCCCATCCGCATGGCGAATGTCGAGAAAATCAGCGTCGCAGGAGGCGAGGTGGGTGTGATGGCTTTTCTGGATCGGATTTCATGACGCCGCGGCGGCAAATTTTTCGCGCTTATCTTTACGCCGCCGGCACCGCGTCGGTGGTCGAGATCGCCGCGATGTTGGCGCTCCGACCCGGCGTTTTTTCGCCCGCGGTTGGAGCGGTGGCGCTCCCGCTCGCCGCGGCCGAGAGTTTGGGCGCGGCCGCGTTTCTCTCCTTTTTACCTTTGTTCGCGGCGCGCGCGGCGGCGCGAAAATACGGTTTCCGGGGCGGGATTTTCTTCGTCCTCGTCGCCGGGATCGGCGCCGTTGTAATCGCGTCTTACAATTTACCGACGGGCTCGCTCGAATCGTTGGCGCAATCGCCGTCGCCCGAGCCTCACGTCCCGTCCCCGCCCCTTTCCTCCGGATCGATAGCGGATTTAAAGGCGCCTATCTCCCTCGCGAGACCGCTCGCCAGGATCCTCGCCGCGGCAAGGGTTCGCGCGGTCTCTCGCACCTCGAAACCGTCGTAATTATGCGTGGCGCGATGCCGGAATCTACGCGTCTCATTCGCGGCTTCCGCGAGTCGCGGGCCGAGGATCGCCGGCCGCCTTCCCGGAATCGGCGCCGCGGCCCGCTTGATCAGATCGGCATGCCAGTTGTCGCCGACCGGCCTCTCCTCGGCGAGCATGGCCAACACCCGAAGCAGCCCCGCCTCCAAACTGGCGTGCGCCGATTGCAGCGCGTGCATTAGCGCCATCTCGGCGCGATAGCCGGCCAATCCCGCTTCGTCAAAGCCGCCGGCCTCGAACAGTTCAATCGAATTTTGAAAGTGACGGATCGCGGACAGTATGTCCGCGTCGACCTCGAACCATCTTGCGTCGCTCATGGCAGAATCGTCGCGCTCGCCGCGATGCGCTCGAGAAACGCCGGCTTGCACCAGGTTCTTGGCTGGGCGTCGGCCTTCAAATGCAAGCGCTCGCAGACGTCCTCGACAAAATCGAGCGCGGCGGCGACGGCCTCGTCCTCGAAATCGACGATAATATCGACATCGCTGTCGAAACGCATTCGTTCCGACGCCGCCGAGCCGTAAATCCAGAAACGCCCGCCGCGCGCGTCGCCATAACGCGAAAGCTCTTCGCGCAAACGCTCGACTCCAGCGCGGATTTCCGCCAGCCGGGCCTGCTTTCGTTGTTCAAGCGTCAACAGCTCCGCCATTGCGCCGCCCCCACGTCCACGACGGTATTCGATCCTGTAACTATCACGTCTCGACGTCCGGGAACAAGAATTCGCGCGACCGGCGCTCCAGCCTCGCTCGGCGAGCCTTTGCACGTTGGCCTTGTCGCGGGCGATCTTGTTTCGTCAATAATCCGCGTTGGCCCTGGGCATGCACGCCCGCTCCGACCACCCGAAGGCCGCGCCTAAAAAGACCAGCAGCGCCGCATCGAAAACGCCCTCGGGGCTAAAACCCTTCAGACGGGAACCGCGACCACCGCGCAGAGGACGATGGTCAGGGTGACGATCAGCCGGCCCAGCCGCGCGGCCCGCGCCTTGGGCCGCGCCGCGACCCAGAAGTTTACCGCGCCCACCGCGAACATCAGGCCGACCACGAAGGACGTGATCGCCTTGTCGCGATCGTTCAAAACCATCGGGCGGAACGCCAGTTGATAAGCGACGATAAGCCCATAGGCGCAGGCGACGAGTCCCACCAGCATCGACGCCGCGCGCCGCATCTCGTTTCTCCCGCCGCGATAATTTTAATGGGCGAGCGAAGCTAACACGCGAACCCGGCGCCTTCAATCGGTCACGCTTTCGCTTGACCGGCGGGGCGTCGACTGGCGTCGCGCCTCACGCTTCCCACTTAATAACTGGAGTTGTTCCCCTCAAGCGCGGAGGCGCGGAAATGGCCGTCGCCAAAATCATCCCGTTCGAAAACAATGCCCCCCTCCATCGCGCGCGCCGCGAACTCGAAGGCTGGCGCCGGCGCCTTCGCCTCGCCGTCGAGCGCCAATGGGACTGGCGCGCGCGAGAGATTTGCAAGAAGGAAATCCGTCGGCTCGCCGACCTGGCGCACGAGTCGGATGAGCACTGGCGCGGCTAATCGCCAAAGCCCGTGACTTCCGTTTCGGTCTCCTCCACCTTGCTCGCGCCGAACAGCCGCGACATCTCCTCGAATTGTTCCGTCAGCGTTTGCAGCCGCCGGCGCGTTTCATTGCCGACCGCCTCGGCGAAATCCGCTGGCGTTTTCGCGCTCGACAGTTCTCCGACGAATTCCAACGTGGAATTAACGTTTTCCAAGGTGGAATTGACGTTGACGGCGCCAAGTTCCATCAGCTTCGCGCCATAGGCCTGCCCCACGCGCAACGGCGCCAATGCCGCGGCGGCGGGTGAGATCGTTTCCCAAGTCATGCGTGGCTCCCTTCGCCCCCTCACCCGCCTTGGAAACACTTTTGCGCGACAAGGGGTTGCATCGAGGCGGAAAATTAATGCGTCGCGACCTCGACGCGTCACCGCGAAAACTCCCGCGGGAAACGCGCGCCCCCGTCATGGATTCTCGACCCGCCTCTTCGCCGATGCGCCGCCGCTTTCCGCGGCTGTCGCGCCGCGACTGGGTTCGCGCAGCGATCTGCGCCACAGCAGAAGCGGCTTCTCGACGACTTGGTAGCCGATGGACGCGAATAATATTGACACGATCAGCGAAAACCCTCCGCGCCAGATCCACGCGGGCCCCGACGTCGGAGGCAACATCACGAATATCCAGATCGCGAGCGGATGCACCAGATAGAGCGAATAGGACATGTCTCCAAGGTGCACCAGCCAACTGGAAACCAATCCGCCGGTTTTCCGGCCGTTGATCAGAAACAGGGCGACCATCAACAGGCACAGGAACGGAAATATCCATTGCATGATATGCAGCTTAAAAACGGTTGGATCGACGAGCGCTATCAGGAAACTTAGGGCAACCACGGAGCAACGCGTCGCGTAAACGATAACTGTCGGCCCAACAAAGCGTGATTTATATTTCACATAGATTTCAGCGAGCCAAGCGCCGAGATACCACTGCCAAAACGCCGTGATAAACAAATGCGCGCCAATCGTCCGCCACGGATCGTCGAGCGGCAGCGCGGCGGAAAAGGCGCCATAGACGAACAATCCACACCCCATCAGCGCGGCGGCCACATATAGCTTAAATGGACGGTTCGCGAAGAATATATACATCACGTAAAAATGAATCTCGATTCCAATCGACCAGAAAACCGAGTTTATGCTCCACAGGCAATTTGGAAAGAAGCCATGAACACCCAAGATGTGAACGAGAACATCGCCCCAATAAGTCGATCCATTCAATAAATCTGTTTTCGCAATCGCGCCCAAAACCAATGATACACCAAGCGAAAGCCAATATGGAGGGATGATCCGCAAAAATCGCTGGATCACGAAATCCGCGATGTCTAGCTTGGCGACCCCACCCGCCTTTGCGCTGGCGCGCTTTCTCTCGGCATGCGGAAGATGGATACAAAATCCACTCAGCACGAAAAAAACAACGACGCCCCATCGTCCTCCCCACGACAATAATTCATGAAGAATGGAGTCTGATTGTTCGGCGTAAAATTGCTGATAAACATGAGAAATCGCCACGGCAAGCGCTGCCACACCACGTAGCGCGTCTATATTGTTCAGCCGACCCCCCTCCAAAGGCGTCGCTACGCTTCCGCTTCCCTTAACCTTTGGGCGAACTGGTTCACCAAGCATGATTTCTCAGCATTACAGCGGGCAAAGGCGCGATTTCGAACCGACAGCGCAGATTTATTTCCATCAAGACAGAATTTGACGCCGAATTCAAGCGGCTGACTCCAAGACCCGGCCGGAGGAACCGTCGCGAGCGAGTGGAGCGCGACCCAGTCGCGCCGGATCGCAAGTCCTGGTAAGTTTTGTCTTAAACGGAATCGCGGGGGCGGAAAATTAATGCTTCCCAAGGCGCCGAGCGTCAGGCCAAAAAAAGCCGCAGTCTTTGCTCCAGCTCCGCCAAATCCTGGAGTTCGCACTCCCATACCGTAAGCGAGCTCCAACCCAGCTTGCTGAGCTTTTCAGCGTTGGCGGCGTCGCGGGCTCGGTTGCCGGCGATCTTCGTCCGCCAATATTCGGCGTTTGCCTTCGGCATGCGCGCGCCACGCGGGCAATCGTGACCATGCCAAAAACAGCCATGCACGAAAATCGCGCGCTTCTTGCCGATGTAGGCGATGTCGGGATTTCCAGGCAAATCCTTGCGGTGCAGCCGATAGGACGGCGCGAAGCGCCGCAGCAGCGCGCGAACGATCAGCTCGGGAGTCGTGTCGCGGGATTTGACCGCCCGCATGGTGGCGGAGCGTTTTTCGGGGTCTTCGGGGCTCACGCCGCCGCGCGCAGCCTGGCGCCGCGCAGCAGGGGCTCCAGCAAATGCGCCGCTATGTGCCGCACGGCGGGAACGACCACGCCGTCGCCGGTTAAGTGATAGGCTTCATTATAGTTTTTCGGCAGGACATAATCGTCGGCGAGTCCCATCAGCCGCGCCGTCTCGCGCGCGGAAATCAGTCGCGCGCGCACGCGATTTTTTTCGACGATCAACACGAATTGCCGGCTCGATCCGCCGGCCGGCGTGCGCAGGCAGCCCGCGATATCGTCGAAGCGCGCCTCGGCTCGCTGTATTTTTTCGCCTGATAAAGTATAGCGGGTGCGCCTATATAGCGTGCCGACTGTTTTGACTCCAGTTTTCTTCGCCTGCTCGATCCGGGCGAGATTTTTTTCGCTCATCCTGGCGATCAGCGCCGCGGTTTCGGAGGACGAACGCCACGCGACTCCCGAGGGCTCGGTCTCGACAATTTGGCGCAAGGAGATGTTGCGCTTGGGAGGCGCGGCGATGCGCCACCAGCGCCATTTTTCGCGCGTGGATGCGCGTAAATGCGCGTGCACCGCGACCAACCTGGGCGTGTAAAACGGCGAGGACACCACCTCTCCGATCAGTTCGGCCGGAACCGCCACATCCTCACGAACCGCGATAATAAACAAGCGCGGACGCGATTGCGGCACGAACAGCGCCGCGTCGACGACCAGCGCGCCGAAACTGTAACCCTCTTCCGCCAGCGCGTCGCATATCGCGGAAAAATCCTTGCCGCCATGCGAGGTTAGAGCGCCGCAGACATTCTCCAGAACCAGCAGTTTGGGGCCGCGACCCTCGGCGTGAAGTTTCGCTACAAGCTTGAAAAATGGCCAGAAAGTCCCGCTACGCGCGCCCGCGAGACCGGCTCCGGCCCCGGCGAGCGAAAGATCCTGACACGGAAAAGAGGCCCAAATGAGATCGGCATGGCCCGGCAATTGCTTAGCTTCCAGCGTCCGCACGTCGCCCACAAGCAGTTCGTCCCCGCCCCAATTGGCGCGATAGGTCTCGCCCTTCTTGGCGTCGAAATCGTTCGCGAACAGGCACTTCCAGGAGGAACCCAGCCCCGCCCGCGCCATGCCGCCGCCGGCGAAAAATTCGTAAAATGTCGGTTTGCCCATGCCCGCGACTCAAAGCCTCAAAGCAGCATAACCGATCGCGCGGGAAATATCGAAAAGTCCCGCTTCGGTCATGGCGCCGAGGGGGCGCGAAGGCCATATAATGCTTGGATCAGCGGCGGAGGGGAAGGCGATGCAAAGCGCGGATGTCGCGGTTATCGGGGCGGGCATGGTGGGCGTTTCCGCGGCGCTGCACCTTCAGGCGCGGGGGCGGGACGTGGTGTTGATCGACCGTCACGGCGCGGCGGGGCTCGAGACGAGCTTTGGCAACGCCGGGCTGATCGAGCGGGCCTCGTTATTCCCTTATCTGTTTCCGCGCGATCCCCAAAAACTCGCGCTTTACGCGCTTAACCTGTTGCCAGAGGCGCATTATCACCCCTCCGCGCTGCCCGGCGTCGCGCCTTGGCTGTGGCGCTATTTTAGGGAAAGCGCGCCGGATCGCGCGGCGAAAAACAGCGCCGCGCTGTGCCCGCTGATCGAACGCTGCCTCACCGAGCACGAGGCGCTGATCGAGGTCGCGGGCGTCGGCGATCTGTTGCGCAAGACGGGTTGGATCAAGCTGTATCGCACGGAAAAGTCGATGAACGCCGGCGCCGCCGACGCGGAAAAGCTGCGCGGTTTCGGCCTCAATATCGATACGCTCGACGCCGACGCGCTCGCGGCGCGCGAGCCGCATCTAATCGGCGCCGTCGGCGGCGTGCATTACCTCGACGCCGCCTCGGTCGACGATCCGAGCCGCCTCGCGCAAGCCTACGCCAATTTGTTCACGCGGCGCGGCGGGCGGTTTTTCACCGGCGACGCGCATTCGCTGCAGGAGGCGGCGGACGGTCGCTGGAGCGTTGCGACGCACCAGGGACAGGTGAACGCCCGCGATCTCGTGGTCGCGATGGGCCCCTGGTCCGATCTGATCTTTCGCGAGTTGGGCTATGATATTCCGCTGGCGGTCAAGCGCGGCTACCACATGCATTACGCGGCGCGGGACGGCGCCGTTCTCGGGCGCCCCGTGCTCGACGCCGATGTCGGCTATGTGCTGGCGCCGATGACGCGCGGCATTCGCCTGACCACCGGCGCTGAATTCGCGCGCCGCGACACCGCCCCGACGCCGGTGCAGATCGAGCAGACCGAGCCGATCGCGCGAAAACTGTTTCCGCTCGGCGAACGGCTCGACACAAAACCCTGGATGGGTTGCCGCCCCTGCCTGCCGGACATGCTCCCAATCGTCGGCAAAGCCCCGCGCCACGAGCGGCTGTGGTTTGACTTTGGCCATCAGCATCATGGGTTTACGCTGGGGCCCGTATGCGGGCGGCTGCTGGCGGAGATGATGACGGGGGAGACGCCGTTCACCGACCCGGCGCCGTATGGGGCGGATCGGTTTTAGGGGGGAATCCCTTCTCCCATTTGGGAAGAAGGGATGTGCGTTCGCCGAGCGCATTACATTTCGGTAATTCGCTGATTTTCGCGTCTTTCGCCCTTGATGAGCAAACCTCCGTGTCTAGCTTTTTAAAATACTTCGAGCGAGACGCCGAAGCTCGGCAAGTAGAAGCTTACGGGCGTGCTCGCGGGCTTTCGAGGAGGTAGAGATGCGCAACTTGTTTAACTCCGCCGCCGCCACCGCGATGTGCGCGATGATCGCGGTTTCGGTCGCTCCGACCCAGGCCGTTGCTGGCGTCGTTAGCTTAGCTGATCAAGCGACGGTGCGATTGGCGTCGCCGGCGCAACAGGTTCACTACCGATATTATTGGCATCATCATTATTACCATCACCACTATTCGCACTGGCGCCGCCATCATTACGCTCATTGGCGTCATTACCATCGCTACTACGGCTATTACCCGTACTATAATCCCGCCGCGGCGGTTGTCGGAACGGCCGCGGCCGTGGCGACCTTCCCGTTCTGGGGTTGGGGGTATCCTTATTACTGAGGCGATCCCCGACGACGGGAGGCTAGCAACTGGCGGCGCGGGGAGGCTCGCGCCGCTTCTCCCGTCGGGAAGGCGTTCATTTGCCCGCGCGCCCTCGCCGTGGCAATAGTCTAAAAACCACGACAGCGAGGGCGATAAATGGCGGCGGATGTGACTTTTCCAGCGGCGGCGGCGGCGGGGCTGCTGTCGTTTCTCTCGCCCTGCGTGTTGCCGCTGGTGCCGCCGTACCTGACCTTCATCGCCGGCGTGACGCTCGAAGACCTCTCGAGCGAGAGCCGCTCGAAGGCGCGGCGCGATATATTTTTGGCGTCGCTGTTTTTCGTCCTGGGCTTTGGCACGGTGTTCACCGCGCTCGGCGCGACCGCGAGCTTCTTTGGCCAGGCGTTGCGCGCCAACCTGGAAATCCTGTCCTATGTCGCCGGCGCGATCATCATCGTGATGGGCGTGCACTTCCTCGGGTTTCTGAGGATACCGCTGCTTTACCGCGAGAAGCGCGCGACCGTCGAAAAGCCGATGGGGCTGCTCGGCGCCTATGTGATGGGCCTTGCCTTCGCCTTCGGCTGGACGCCCTGCATCGGCCCGATCCTCGCGGCGATCCTCGCCGTCGCCAGCACATCGGAAACCGTCGGGCGCGGCGCGCAACTGCTAATCGCCTATTCGCTGGGGCTCGGCGTGCCGTTTCTCGCCGCGGCGCTGGCGATGGAGCCGTTTCTGGGCTTTATCTCGCGCTTCAAGCGCCATTTCACCAAGGTCGAGAAAGTCGTCGGCGCGCTGCTGGTGCTGACCGGAATCGCCTTTCTGACGGGCGGCGTGCAGAGCATGTCGTTCTGGCTGATGCAGACTTTTCCCGGCCTCGCCAATTTTGGCTAGCGCGGGGAAAAGTCATTCGTCGGTCACATTGAAACGCTATCTAAAACACAGTGTCCTCGGCGTTAGCTGAACAGCGACGGGGGCGCGACACGCCGGGCCGGATGTACGCCCGGCGTTTTTTTTGGCGCCCGCGCCTCAAATCCCGTCGCCAGCCTCCGTGAAATCGCTGTCGCTGATCGGGTCGGACGGGAATATCCGCGCGTTCGAGAAAGACAGCGGAATCTTGCCGCCGAGCTTGGCGCCGCTCGACAGCGCCGAGTCGATCTCCAGCGTCTGGTCGTAGCCGTCGATGGCGATGGTCGCGCGCACGCCGCCGGCCGTGCGGCGCAGGCTCTCGACTCTTCCCTCCAGGTCGCCCGCTCCCTTCCCGCCGATGGCGATGTCCGCCGGGCGGAAGAAGACGCGCGCCAGGCCGTCGCGCAGGCCGTGCGTGTCGACATGCAACTCGCGTCCGCCGAACTCCACGTGTCCGTCGACGACCTTGACCGGCAGCGCCACGGCCTCGCCGACGAAGGAGATCACGAAAGGCGACGCCGGATTGTCGTAAAGATCCCCGGGCGCGCCGACCTGTTCGACGCGGCCCTGGTTCAGCACGACGACGCGATCGGCGAGTTCCATCGCCTCGTCCTGGTCGTGCGTGACGAAGACGGT
This sequence comes from Methylocystis sp., assembly GCA_049583305.1. GTDB lineage: Bacteria > Pseudomonadota > Alphaproteobacteria > Rhizobiales > Beijerinckiaceae > Methylocystis. Next base: position 1,677 of record JBAUVQ010000215.1, on the reverse strand, counting down.
GGTGAGCTTGGTCTTTTCGTGGATTTCGCGCAGCCAGCGGCGCAAATCCTTGCGCACGCGGGCGTCGAGCGCGCCAAACGGCTCGTCGAGCAGCAGCACGCGCGGCTCGATGGCAAGCGCGCGCGCCAGCGCCACGCGCTGACGCTGGCCGCCAGAAAGCTGCGCCGGATAGCGTTCGCCCAGCCCCTCCAGTTGAACCAGCTCCAAAAGCTTCGTCACGCGCTCGTAAATCTCGACGCGCGAGGGACGCGACGCGCGCGGGCGCGCGTTCAGGCCGAACGCGATGTTGTCGGCGACCGTCATATGTTTGAACAGCGCGTAATTCTGGAAGACGAAACCGACGCGCCGTTCCTGCACGGAGAGAGCGGTCGCGTTATCCTCGCCAAAATACACCGCGCCGCGGTCGGGCGTGTTGAGCCCGGCGATGACTCGCAGCAGCGTCGTCTTGCCGGAGCCCGAAGGGCCGAGAAGCGCGACGAGTTCGCCGGGCGCTATGTCGAGGGAGACGTCGCGCAGCGCTGGATAGGAGCCGAAATCCTGCTCGACGCCCTCGATGCGGATGCCGAAGCCATGCGCGCCGTCAGTGACGCAATCAGTGGCTGCGGTTCGCGCGTCCCCTAAGAGCGTCGGCGTGGCGCCATTCAAGGATGGTCTTGAGACCGAGAGTGACGAGAGCCAGGCTGGCCAGAAGCGCCGCGAGGGCGAAGGCCGCGACGGAATTGTACTCATTGTACAGGATCTCCACCTGCAGAGGGATCGTATTGGTCAGACCGCGAATATGCCCAGACACCACGGAAACCGCGCCGAACTCCCCCATCGCGCGGGCGTTGCACAAAAGCAGGCCATAGAGCAGACCCCATTTTATGTTTGGCAGCGTCACCGCGATGAAGGTCTGGAAGCCCGAGGCGCCGAGCGTCAGCGCCGCCTCTTCCTCCACCGTTCCCTGCTCCTGCATCAACGGAATTAGCTCGCGCGCGATGAAGGGGAAGGTCACGAAGATCGTCGCCAGCACGATGCCGGGAACGGCGAAGATAATGTCGATGTCATGCCTGGAAAGCCAATCGCCCAGAACGCCCTGCGAACCGAACACCAGCACATAGACAAGGCCCGAGACCACCGGCGATACCGAGAAGGGCAGATCGATCAGCGTGATCAGCACACTTTTGCCGGGGAACGAGAATTTGGCGATCGACCAGGCCGCGGCGAGGCCGAAGACCAAATTGACGGGCACGGCGATGGCCGCCACGAGCAAGGTGAGTTCGATCGCCGCCACGGCGTCTTCGTCTTGGAGCGCGTTCGCGAAGGCGCCAAAGCCCTTTTGCAGCGCCTGCGTGAACACGACGCCGAGCGGCGCGAGCAGGAACAGCGCCAGAAAGACCACCGCGACGAGGATCAACGCGAGCCTGGTCGCTGGCGCCTCGGTTCGCACGTTCTTATGCGCGCCCGTGTCAGACATGGCCGAACCTCCGGCGGCTCCAGGCCTGAATGAGATTGATCGCCAGCAGCGCGCCAAAGGAAATCGCGAGCATGATCGTCGCTATCCCCGTGGCGCCGGCGTAGTCGTATTGCTCCAGCTTCACGACGATCAGCAGCGGCGCGATTTCCGAGACATAGGCGATATTGCCGGCGATGAAGATCACCGAGCCATATTCGCCGACCGCGCGCGCGAAGGCCATG
>JBAUVQ010000214.1:0-2611 GCA_049583305.1 Methylocystis sp. | reverse complement strand
GTCGAGATGGACCACGAGACGCGGCTGGTGCTGCTGCACGACCCCGGCCATTCGCTGGAGGAACGCATATTGCGCGAACAGTTTGGGTATTGAGGGCCGCTTTGCGCGGCGTCCGCTTGCGCTTCTCGCGGCCTTATGAGAAAATTGATTGTTAGTTAATTGGCGAATAATCGTTGGAGGATTGGACCTTGAGCGAACTCACGGGAAATAATTCCTCGCAAAAAGAATTTCAGATCAGTCTCAGCATGTCAGGGGCGATATCGGCCGGCGCCTACACCGCCGGCGTGTTTGATTTTCTCATCGAAGCGCTCGAAACCTGGGAGGCGGCGCGCGATCGCCCTGAGATTCCCAACCACCGCGTCGGGCTCAAGGCGATGTCCGGCGCCTCCGCCGGCGCGATCACCGCGGTGATCGGCGTTCTCTCGCTCGCCGACGACGACTCCAAAAAGCCCGGCTGCTACGACGAACATGAGCGCGATGGCTTCATTTATCGTTGCACACTGCCGCGGCTCTACAAGGCCTGGGTCGTCCGCCCGACCTTCGTCGCCGAGAACCGCGAGACCAACGATTTTCTCACCGACAGCGATCTCGATCCCAAGAAGGATTGGACAGGCGAGGCCGATTTCTCCCGCACGACCAATTATCCGGCGGTGGCCCCGAATGCGCCGCGCGTCGTGGTCTCGCTGCTCAACGCGCGCCTGCTCGACGAGATCGCGCGTGACGCCATCGACGTGAAGCAGGTCGCGAAAACGCCGCGCGCCTATGTGTCGAAGACGCTGCATATTTACCTCACGCTCTCGAATTTGCGCGGCGTGCCCTATCGCGTCCATTTCGAGGGCGGCGACTATTTCATGATCGACCATGGCGACCGCGCGCATTACGCCGTGAGTGGCGTTGGCTCCTGGCCAAAGACGAGCAGCTTTGGCGAAGACGATAAGCCGCCGCGCCCCATCAGCGCGAAGGATCTTTCCGGCGACCACGCGGCGCGCGCGAATTGGAAGGACTTCTCAATCTGCGCGCTGGCCTCCTCGGCGTATCCGGTCGGGCTCGCGCCACGTCTCATCGGCGCGACGCAGGAAGAATATTTAAAGCGTCGCTTCCCGATCGCGGATCTCGCCGACGACGACAGCATCGATGCCAACTGGCCGCGCGCGACTACGCCGACGACGGTTGCTACACCGACGACGCCGATAACGCCCGCGACGGTTGCGCCACCGACAACGCCTTATTGCTTCGTTTGCGCCGATGGCGGCATCATCGACAACGATCCTTTCGAATACGCGCACTTCGCGCTGAAGGAAGGGGGTAAGCTTAAAGACCCGATCGAGTGCGCTCCGAGAGAGGTCGACCGCGCTGTCATTATGATCACGCCCTTCCCCGAGGAGAAGCCCATTTTGCCGGAAGGCCAGCCTGGCATGGACATCGTGAGCCTGTTTTCGGCGCTGATGCCCTCCCTGATTGATCAAGCGCGCTTCAAGCCAGACGAACTGGCGTTGGCGGCCAACAAAGAGCATGCCAGCCGCTATCTGATCGGCCCGAGCCGCGACGTGAACAACGTTCCGCAGCGCTATGGCATCGCCAGTGGTTTGCTCGGCGGCTTTGGCGGCTTTATCCACCGCGACTTCCGCGACCACGATTATCAACTCGGACGCCGCAATTGTCAGCAGTTCCTGCGTACGAGCTTCGCCGTGCCCGAGGGGCATGACATCGTCGCTTCCTGGCCCGCGACCGTCAAGCTCGCCGAGCATCAGGTTCCCCGCACGGCGGACGACGACGCCCAACATCGCCCGAATTATTATCGCCTCATTCCGCTGATTGGCCCGCTGGCGGATGAGATCAAACTGCCGCCATGGCCACAAATCAACAAGGTCGCGTTCGATCAGTTACAAAAGCGTATCGCCACGCGTTTCGACAAGGTCGCCCCAGCGCTCGTGGCGCAGAAGGTGAAGGGCTTTCTCGGCCTTATGATCCGCCTCGTGTTGATATGGGGGATTAATCGTATACCCGGCCTCATCCGCGCGCGGGCGCTCGAATATGCGCGGCGGGCGATCCTCTCCGATCTCGTGCGTCGCGACCAGATTTCGGACTGGACACTGCCGGAGAATCTCGACCTCCCCAACGACGACGTCAGGCTGATTCTCGCCGAACTAATCAACCCCGCGTATGACTACCGCACCGTGGACGGGATTTTGCGTTCGATTAGCCCCAGCGCGTCGCGGGCGATAGAACCCGTGCAGGTTAGGGCCCTGCTGTTGAAACTGAAGCACGCGGACGGAAAGCCGTTGCAGACATGGCAGGCCCCGGACGACTGGGCGGAGCGCTATCGCACGGAGCTGTTCACGCTCGCCAGCCAGGCGCCGAACCCGGTCACGGGCGGAATCTCGGCTTGGTTCGCGGTTGGGCTGGGGATTGATTTTTTCAAGCCGACCTTCGACCCAGACTGAGTGGCGCGGGGCGCCGCGACAACGCGCATCCCTCCCCCACGCCGCCTTTTCCTTGGGCTTTGCCGCGCCCGGCGGCGGTGATATAGGGCCTTGTTCCTCTAGGGGTGAGAGCAATGGCGAAAATCAAGGTTTCCAATCCGGTCGTCGAGCTCGACGGCGACGAGATG
>JBAUVQ010000213.1:0-1805 GCA_049583305.1 Methylocystis sp. | reverse complement strand
GTATTCATGAGCTTGTTTTTTGGAGAAATCAGTTTTTAGCGCGTAATGGCGACTGACATACCATGTGAAGCCGGGCGCGTTTTCCACGCGGTCACAGGAATATGTTTTTGGAATCAGCTGACCGACGTGCGCGATTTTGATGTTCTTGAGTGTTGAAGTTTCTCCAGAGACAATCACGTCCACCGGGGTTTCCGCGGGAGCCGGAACTCGATTTGCTTTCAAATTAATTCCTTGCTGTTTGCGTGGATTCTGGAGTGAAGCGCAACCGGTGCAAGCGAAACGGCTTTTAGGTTTTTGCCAAGAGAATGGCCTGGAACGGGGTTGAAGCCAAGGTATTTTCTCGGCGTCAGATTGGCGGCAATGACGATGTCCTGAATTCCTTCGTCGGCAATTTCTGGCCACAGGCGTTTTCGACGCCGCCTCGGGCATCGGCTACAGGCGCGCGATCTGGATCGGCGAAAGTTGCGTCGCGGACATAGTGGCTGCTGTTCTCGATACGCCGGCGCCCGCGGCTCCCCCTCTTTCGGCGCCCCCCGGCCGGAGCGGCCGTTTTGGCGACGGTGAACCTTGGACGATAAGTCGACTATCGTTTCCGGCTTGACCAGCGCGGCGCGCGTCATTCCATTTTCGCGGCGACGGGTTAGACTGACGCGATTTTTACAAGACGCATAAGGGCAAGTCCGATGAAGCCTCCGATGAAACGCATAATCGTTTGCTGCGACGGCACGTGGAACGACGCCGACACGCAAACCGCCGAGACCAATGTCGCGCTGATTGGCCGGTCGATCCACGCCTATCAGGACACGGGCGGCGTCCTGCAGGTCGTGCTCTATCTTCGCGGCGTCGGCACGACGGGACTGCATTTCGAGACCGTATTCGACGGGGCGACCGGCCGCGGCATCGACGACAGCATATTGTCCGGCTATATGTTCATCGCGCAGAATTATTATCCCGGCGACGAGATCTTTCTGTTCGGCTTTTCGCGCGGGGCCTATACGGCGCGCAGCCTCGCCGGATTCATCGCGGCCTGCGGCGTGTTGCGGCGTGAAAATCTCGGCGATCTGGTGCTGGCCTGGCGATACTACCGCGGCCCCAGCCCCCACTCGCCACAGGAATTCGTTCGGTCGAGCCACTCGGCTTGCCACGTCGACGCCACGATCAAATTCCTCGGCGTCTGGGACACGGTGGGCGCGCTCGGGATTCCGGGGCCGCTGTTCGCCAGGCTCAACAGGCAGCAATACGGCTTCTTGAACACCGGCCCTTGCTCCGTGGTGAAGCGCGGCTGTCACGCCATGGCGATCGAGGAGCATCGGGCGGAGTTCATCCCGACGCCGTGGACGGGGACGGCGCCGGCGGGCGTCCGCATCGAGCAAGTGTGGTTCGCCGGCGCGCATTCCGATGTCGGGGGAGGCTATGCGACGCGCGCCTTGGCCGACATTCCCCTGGTTTGGATGGCGAAAAGAGCCGAGGAAGAAGGGCTGGCGCTCGATTGGTCCTGCCTGCCCGATCCGAACAAACTCGATCCCCTCGCGCCAAACCACGATTCGCGCACGCTCGTCTTCGCGGCGGACCGCATAAGGCCGACATGGCGGGTCATGCTGGCGCAACTCGGCGGCGGCTCGTTCGACCCGTCGCTCCTCGATCACTTGCGCGATCACGTTTATGCGCCGGTCGACGAGCACGGAAAGCCTCTCGCCGCGATCAATGAGTCGATCCATGCGAGCGTCGTCCAGCGTTACGGGAAAGCAGCGCTCGCCTGCGCGGACGACGCGACCGGCGACAGCCGGCAAGAGGACTGGCGGCCC
>JBAUVQ010000212.1:0-13155 GCA_049583305.1 Methylocystis sp. | reverse complement strand
CCTCAAAGCGCGCGATCGAGGCCGCGCGCGCCTGCGTCGAGCGCGCCGCCGAATATCCGGAAGGGTCGTCGCGTCTGTTGCGCGAGGCCATAGGCGCGGCGCATGGCCTCGACCCCGCGCGCGTCATCGCCGGGGCGGGCTCGGACCAGATTCTGGAGCTGCTGGCGCTGGCCTATATCGGACCCGCCCACGAGGCGATTTACAGCCAATACGGATTTCTTGAATATAAAATCGTCACGCTGGCCGCCGGCGGAAGGCCGGTCGTCGCGCCGGAGACGAACTACACCGCCAGCGTCGACGCGCTGCTCGCCGCCGTGACGGACAGGACCAGAATGGTCTTTCTCGCCAATCCGAACAACCCCACGGGGAGCTATCTGCGGGGAAGCGAGGTCACGCGCCTCGCCGACGGCCTGCCGCCGCGGGCGATCCTCGTCATCGACGCGGCCTATGCCGAATATGTGACGGCGGGGGACTACGACGCCGGCGTCGATCTCGCGACCTCGCGCGACAATGTGGTGATGACCCGCACCTTCTCGAAGATTTACGGCCTCGCGGGGCTGCGGCTCGGTTGGGGTTATGGCCCGGCCAAGATCATCGACGCGCTGAACCGCATCCGCTCGCCGTTCAACGTCTCGACCGTCGCGTCCGCCGCCGGAATCGCCGCGCTGGAGGATGACGCGCATTTGATGGCGGCGGTCGAGCACAACGCGAAATGGCTGCCGTGGCTGAGTGAAAACATCGCCGCGCTGGGGCTGGAGGTTCTGCCGAGCGTCGCCAATTTTTTGGCGATCCGCTTCCCCGACGCGGACGGCCGCCGCGCCGCCGACGCCGACAAATTCCTGACTGAGCGCGGCCTCGTGCTGCGCGCGATCTCCGCCTATGGCATGCCCGAGTTCTTGCGCCTGACGGTGGGCTCGCAAGAGGCGAACGAGCGCGTCGTCGCGGCGCTGGCCGAGTTTGTGGGAAGCGCATGAGCGAGACGGCGCCGCTGTTCAAAAAACTCTGCCTGATCGGCCTTGGCCTGATCGGCTCGTCCATCGCGCGGGCCGCGCGCGCGACCAACGCCACGCGCGAAATCGCGGCCTATGACGCGTCGCCCGAGGTTCTCGCGCGCGTGCGCGAACTTCGCATCGCCGACGACGCCGGAGGCGACCTGAAGCGCGCGCTGGACGGCGCCGATCTCGTCATCCTCTGCGTTCCCGTCGGCGCCATCGGCGCTGTCGCGCAGAGCTGCGCGCCGTTTCTGGAGCGCGGCGCCATTCTCTCCGATGTCGGCTCGGTCAAGGGCTCGGTCGTCGCGCAAGTCGCTTCGCACCTTCCCGCCGGCGTGCATTTCGTGCCCGCGCATCCGCTCGCCGGCACCGAATATTCCGGCCCGGACTCAGGCTTCGCGACGCTGTTCCAGAACCGCTGGTGCCTGCTGACGCCGACGCCCGACACCGACGCCGGCATGGTCGAGGAACTCGCGGAATTCTGGAAGCGGCTCGGCGCCAAGGTCGAGACGACGACGCCGGAGCATCACGATCTCGCGCTGGCGGTCACGAGTCATCTGCCGCATCTGATCGCCTTCAACATCGTCGGCACGGCGGCGCATCTCGAAACCGTCACGCAGAACGAAGTCATCAAATTCTCGGCCTCGGGCTTTCGCGATTTCACGCGCATCGCCGCGTCGGACCCGACGATGTGGCGCGACGTGTTCCTGCACAACAAGGACGCGGTGCTCGACATGCTCGGCCGCTTCAACGCCGACCTCGCCTCGCTCCAGCGCATGATCGAGGAAGGCGACGGCCAGGGCCTGTTCGACCTGTTCACGCGCACGCGCGCGATCCGCAAGGGCATCGTCGAACAGGGCCAGGACACGGCCGCGCCGGACTTCGGGCGGCCGCATGACGGCAAGGCGGTGTGAAGGATACAGTTTTCCCCGATCGGAATGAACCCGAAAGACTTTATTACTGAAAATCAGACGGATGGTTCGCCAGCCGCTTTTTGCTTCGCTGGCGAGAGGAACCATAGCACCGCCGCGACGAGCAGAAGGGCGGGCACGTCTCCAACAAGATGGCCTCTCTCGTGTTCGTCATTGATCGACTGAACCGCCATGATTCCAGCATGAACGACGCTCGACCAGATAGTGAACGAGATCAGGCTTCGATGCTCGGAAGGGTTCCGAGCCGCGGCGATCAGGTAGCCGCCCAGGACCGCATAGACCCCGCAGATCATCTGAAGATAATATTTGCCTTCTCCACCGTGCCACACCCAACCCGACGGCCAAACCAGTCCGAGCGGATATACCAGCAAGAAGATCGCGCCGAACGCCACAAGCGCCGTTTTGAGAAGTTTCTCGCATGTGTTCTTGTTCATACCGAAGCCTCCCAAGCGCGAGAACAAAGCCCCGAAGCCCCTTCGGACGTAGCGCGCGCCGAAGGTCCGGCAATATCGCCCAAGTTGAGACAGGGAACCGAAAGTCTGATTTTGTTGACTTGCTACCTTTGTCCTGACGCGCTTTCGAAACGCAAAACCGGCGCCCATTTTTGCCGAAAGCACTCTGGGCGTTCGCCCCAGGGGCTAAATTCCGAGCATGGGTCCCGAGACTTCAGTGGCAATCCCTGAGCAGCTTTTGAGCCCCGGCTTTAATGATCTCGGCCTTGTCCGCGAGGATCAGCTCGCAAGACGTGTCGACGCCCTGCCATAAATCGGACTCGTCGCCCGTCTTTGGATCGTCCTTGTCGGGCCCGGTAAGAACCGACCCCAGCAGCATTATATCTTTCGATGGACTGCAGCCGGCGCCGTGACCGCAGTAGAGACCTTCCTTTGGGCGATACTGGGTTATATTGATTACTTCGCCCTTCTTCAGGATGGCGTCCGGGTTCCCGTCGACTTTGGTGTCTCGAAGCACAACGCCCGCCGCGTCGCGAATGAACTTCATATGGCAGGCGCCGCGCGACCACGAATAGTTGCGGTCATGCCGCATCGCGCCCAAGCATTCGGCGTGCGTCAATTCGTTTTGCGGCTTGAGCATCCATGGGGTCAAGGTCGCGGCGTGGGCCGGCGCGGCGAACATCCCAACGCCGCAAGCCGCGGCCAACAAAAGCTTTCTCATGTCAGCGATCCCCGATGGACAATCTTGGGCGGCCCATGACCGCGATGTTACACTTGATGTGGGAAGGCGGGAAGCGCGCTATGGCGGTCGAGGGTCGGGGCGGGCTTATACGCGTTGAGGCGCGCGCCCGAAACCCGAGCGAAAAGTCTTCTACAATTCGCGCCATGAAGGGGGTACACATGTCTTACCTTCGGCGATGACCGAGCTACGCTATTATCTCGCCGCCGATGGCAAAAGTCCGTTCGCGGAATGGTTTTCCAACCTCGATTCGGCGACGGCCGCGAAGGTGTCGATCGCCCTGGCGCGGCTCGAACAAGGCAACTTCTCGAACGTCAAGGCGGTCGGCGAAAGCGTCCTCGAATACAAGATCAACTGGGGGCCGGGCTACAGGGTCTATTTCGGGCGCGACGGCGACACGCTGGTCATACTGCTGACAGGTGGCTCCAAGAAGCGCCAGCAAAGAGACATCGACGCGGCGAAGGCGAGTTAGGCGAACTACAAACAGCGGCGACGGCCGCGCGCGAACTGAGAGTGGCGGACATGGCCCTGACAAAAAGCTTCAAGGAACTGGTGCAGCGGCGCGCCGCCGACGATCCCGCGTTCGCGGAAGCCCTTCTGCGCGAAGCCATCGACGCGATGCTGACCGGCGATATCGAAACTGGAAAGTCCGTTCTGCGCGACTACATCAAGGCGACCGTGGGCTTCGAGAAGCTCGGCGAAGCGACGCATATGCCGCCCAAGAGTCTCATGCGCATGTTCGGTCCGCGCGGCAATCCGCAAGCGCGAAATCTGTTTGACGTGATCGGCTATCTCCAGAGACGGGCGGGCGTCGAATTTCACGTCGCGCCCGCCTCGAACTGAACACGTGGAACAATCGTGGCGCGGCAAGACTTCACATTGACCGCCCGTCGACGAAACCACCCCTTGCCCCCAATTCCCCACGGCCTATGATCGCGCAAAGAAGGAGCGGCGGATGGCTGGCGAGGCGGGCGTGGTGACGGCGGCGGTTCTCGTCATTGGCGACGAGATTCTGTCGGGGCGCACGCAGGATCAGAACAGCCATTACATCGCCGAATATCTCGCGCAAATCGGCGTCGACACGCGCGAGATAAGAGTCGTTCCCGATGTCGAGGCCGACATCGTCGCGGCGGTGAACGCGTTGCGCGCGCGTTACGATTACGTCTTCACGACAGGCGGCATCGGCCCGACGCATGACGACATCACCGCCGACGCCATCGCGGCCGCCTTCGGCGTCGGCGTAGCGGAAGACCCGCGCGCGATAAAATTGCTGCTCGAGATCATCCCGGCCGACCGGCTCAACGAGGCGCGCCGTCGCATGGCGCGCGTTCCGCTGGGCGCGGAGCTGATCGAGAACAGCGTGTCCAAGGCGCCGGGATTCATGATCGGCAACGTGATCGTCATGGCGGGCGTGCCGATGATCATGCAGGCCATGCTCGACGCGGCGGCGCCGAGGCTGCGAACCGGCGCGCGCGTGCTGGTCGAAACGCTGGAGGCGACCATGCCCGAGGGGCGCTATGCGAAGGACCTCGCGGCGCTGGCGGCTGATTTCGGGGATGTGAGCATCGGCTCCTATCCGCAATTTTCCGGCGGCGTCGTGCGCAACCAGATCGTGCTGCGCGCGCGCGACCCTTCTCGCCTCGCGGCGGCGACGACGGCCGCGCGGGAGATGATTTCGAGGCTGAGCGACAACGGCGCGAAAGTATAGAGGTGGAGGCCATGCAAAAGATTCTCGCCGTTTCCTGGGACCGCTTTCACGCCGACACGCGAACGCTGGCGCATCGGCTGGCCGCGATCGGCGGTTTTTCGGCGATCGCCGCGGTCACGCGCGGCGGGCTCTTTCCGGCCGGCGTCGTCGCGCGCGAACTCGGCATCAGGGTCATCGACACGATTTGCGTCGCGAGCTACCACGAGGAGACGACGCGCGGCGAGATCGCCGTGCTGAAATCGCTGTCGGAGGAGCTGCTCGCGCGCCCCGCCGGCGAAATTCTGATCATCGACGATCTGGTCGACACCGGCGCCACCGCGAAAATCGTCAGGGCGCTGCTGCCCGGCGCGCATTTCGCGACCATCTACGCCAAGCCCGAGGGCTTGCCGCAAGTCGACACCCACATTCACGAGGTTCCGCAGGAGACCTGGATCTATTTCCCCTGGGACACGGCCTTGACCTTCCAGGAGCCCATCGGCAAGGAGCGAAAGCGGTGAGCGAAGCGAGCGCCCCGAAAATCGCTCCCGCGCCCGGGACCGCGCCGGCGCCCTTTGCCTTCGGTCCGGCGAGTTACGTAAATCGCCGCCGCGCGGAACAGGAGACGTGAGATGCGTGACCGACCGAGAATTTTTTGCCTTCTCGCGAGCGCGTTGATTTCTGGCCCGCTCGCGGCCAGCGAGGCCGATTGGAGCGATTGCAAGCGGGAGGACCTCGACAAAAGCAAGATCATTGCCGCCTGCGCGCGGATCGCCGGCGACAAACGCGCGTCGGCGCGAGAGCGGGCGGTGGCGTTCAACAACCGCGGCAACGCCTATCAGATCGCCAAGGACTACGACCGCGCCATCGCCGATTACAACCAGGCGCTACAACTGGACGCCGGTCTCGCCCACACTTATCTCAACCGCGCGCTGGCCTTTAAGGAGATCGGCGAATACGGCCGCGCACTCGCCGACGCCAACACCGCGATCCGGCTCGCGCCCGATGACGCGGTGGTGTTGCGCGGGCGCGGCGACATTTATGTCGCGCGGGGCAAGAAGGCGCAGGGCGATCTCGACGCCGCCATCGCCGACTACACCGAGGCGATCCGGCTCAATCCCCAGGACCCCACCGCCTATCGTCACCGCGGCATCGCCTTCGAGGCCAAGGGCGACGGCGACCACGCCGGCCAAGATTACAATATGGCGATCCAACTCGGGACGAAATAGCCGCGCCGGAGATCGGCGCCGGCGCCACAGTTCAAGGAATTTCGCTCTCACGGGGGTTCGCGTGGTTGACATGCGGGCCAATCGTGGGATTCTGCGCTCGTCGGAGGTCCGCCGTCGCGGAGCCCTATGACCGAAACGTGGCCTCCAGCGCTTCCGCCGGTGGAATACGACCGGCATTTGCATAAGGAGAACATCCATTCGCCGTCCAATGAAGAGCACCGCGGCCCCCCAAAAGGAAGGCCTGAAAACAAACAAGGAGATTCGCGCGCGAGAGGTTCGGCTGATCGATTCCGAAGGCAAGAATCACGGCGTGGTTCCCTTCATGCAGGCGCTGGAGCTTGCCGAAGCCGCGGACCTCGACCTCGTCGAGATCGACCCGAACTCCGAGCCGCCCGTTTGTAAGATATTGAATTACGGACGATTCCGATTTCTGGAGCAAAAACGCGCGGCCGAGGCGCGCAAAAAGCAGAAGATCGTCGAGGTCAAGGAGATCAAGCTGCGTCCCGGCATCGATGATCACGACTACGACACCAAGATGAAGGCGGCGCGCCGCTTCTTCGAGGAGGGCGACAAGGTGAAGATCACCCTGCGCTTCCGCGGCCGCGAGATCGCGCATCAGGATATCGGCTACCGGCTGATGACCAGGGTGAAGACCGAGACCGCGACGATCGCCAAGGTCGAGCTGGAGCCCTCGATGGAGGGTCGGCAGATGATCATGGTGCTGTCGCCGCGCTAGCCGCGGCGGTCTTTATCCCTTTTTTCTTGCACGGATGGCTGTCGCGCGCGCATGTCGAACCCCCGGTTTTCCTCATTTTGGCGGCGGCGCGTCGCGGCGCTGGCCGTTCTCGTCGCGCTGTCGGCGGGCTCGGCCGCGCTGGCGCAAATCTCCTTGCCCGGCGCCGTCGCGCCGGAATCGGAGGGCTCGGTGGCCGAGGGCGTGAAGCGGCCGTCGGGCGGCGGCGGGGTCCGCGCGCGCGCCGGGAAGCCGGGGCATAAAAGGGCCCATGTTTCCCGAGGCGACAAGGAAGACGAAGGGGCGGCCGGGCCCGCCATCGCGCCCAAGCCGCCGTCGGACGACACCATCGTCGGCAAGACGCTCTATCAGGACGGTTCGCGCAGCATCGTGGAGTTCCAGAACCTCACCGGCGAGACGCGCCTGTCGCGGCTGACATTGATCGGCGACCGCATGTCGCGTTCCGGCGACAGCTGCCGGGTCGAGGTGACGCCGACCCCGCTCAAGCTGACCTCGCGCGAGGGCGACGAAGGCGTTCGCCGCTATCAGGTCGAGTTCCCGGCGTGCCCGTTCAGCTTCGACGTGCTCGACGGCGCCATTCTCGTGACCAACGAAGGCGGCGCCTGCGAGATCAAGGCCGCCGACTGCCGCGTCGACCCATCGGGCCTCTGGGGCGAGAAGGATTTCGACGAAAAGCGCTCCAAGCAGATGCTGGGCGCCCGCGCCCGCGTCGAGAAGACCATGCGCGCGGATTTCAAGTTGCTTTACGTTAAAAACAAGAAAGACAAGCCGCTGCGCAAATTGCTGGTGCGCGTCCAGGCCGGCTTCTCCTCGCATCGCGAGGAAATCTGCCGCAACTACCTGCAAGAGGCCGATTACGGCTATTGCGCGCTACGCGTGACCGAGGCGCGCGCGCTGACGCTCGGCACGCAACTCGCGGAAGGCGTCAAGCGCCCGGCCGATCTGCCGCTGGAGGAGCCGCGCAAGCGCGGACGCAAGAAGTAGGGGAGCCGCGATCGGACTCGCGGCCGCGGCCGCTCGCGTTTTGCGGCGCGCGCGGGCGTAACGCCTTTCCCGCGCTCAGCGCAAATACCGTCCCAATCCCGCGCCAAAAATCCCGCCGAGCACGGTGCTGGCGATGCAGACCGGAAAGCCTACCGTGGCCGCGCCGATAAAGAGGCCCAGGAGCGCGCCGACGCTGGCCCAGCCGAGCGCCGCCGCCGAAAACAGAACCTCGTCCTCTTCCTCTTTGTCCGTCATGTCCGACACCGCCTTGCGCTCCGTCTACCGGGAATTCGTTCGCGTCGGCGCGGGCGTCCGACCGAATAAATCCAGCTGAAAACGACATGACGAGGCGGCCGCGCGGCCGGGGACCGGTCTTGGCGCGCGAAAGGCGGAAGTTGAATCGATATTTTGCTTCATGGGCTCGGCTCCCGTTCGCCGCCGCGCGAAACGCTGGCCGTCGGCGGGAGTTCTATCCTTTTTGAGCCATTTTGGCTGATATTGGGGGAGATTCGATCCCTGGCGACGCGGCGGTCGAGAGTTCCGATACAGGCGCCCCGCGACCGCGTCAACCCGGTAAACAGCTTCGCGACCGATCGTTCGGGGAATGGCTAATGAACGATATCTCGCCCGCTCACCCGCCCTTGCGGGTCAGCAGTCCCTTGGCCGGATCATAGGCGCGCAGCGCGGCGATCAGGAACAACGTCGTGTAAAGCGTCACCGCGCCAAGAGAATCCCAGGCGATTTGCTGGTAAAAGGCGAAGCGGATCAGCTCCACCGCGTGGGTGAACGGGTTCAGCGCGCAGAAATAATACAGCCACGGACCAGATTCCTTCACGCGCCACAGCGGATAGAGCGCGGAGGAGGCGAAGAACATCGGGAAGATCACGAAGTTCATCACGCCCGCGAAATTCTCCAACTGCTTGATCAGCGACGACAGCAGCATCCCCAGCGCGCCGAGCATCAGGCCGGACAGCGCCAGCGCCGGCAACACGGTGAGATAGCCCCATTTCGTCGGCGGCTCGATCTCCCAGAAATAGGCGACGATCGGATAGGCGTAGACCTGCAGGATCGACACCGCGACGCCCGCGAACAGTTTCGAGCCCAGCAGGAACCAGCGCGGAAAGGGCGAGACCAGCAGCGTGCGCATATTGCCCATCTCGCGGTCGTAGACCATCGACAGCGACGACTGCATGCCGTTGAACAGCTGGATCATCGCCATCAGGCCGGGCGTGATGTAGACCTCATAGAGCACATAGGTGTCGTAGGGCGGAATGATCGACACGCCCAGCACCGAGCGAAACCCCGCCGCGAAGATGAACAGCCAAACCAGCGGCCGCACCAGCGCCGACACGAAGCGCTCGCGCTGATGCAGAAAGCGCAACGCCTCGCGCCAAACGATCCCGCCAAGGCAGATCGCGTATTGCGTGGGGGTGAAGCGCGGTGGGGTTGTTGTCATCGAAGTCGCCCCCTCCCTAACCCTCCCCCGCTTCGCGGGAGAGGGGATAGACTCGGCGCTTCATCGAGGCCGCGACTCATGCCGGTGGGGCGCGTCTCCTCTCCCGCGAAGCGGGGGAGGGTTAGGGTGGGGGTCATGGGTTCGCCCCCGCGGTCAGCTTCTCGAACGCCTCGCCGATCGTCGCCACGCCTTGCCCGTCGACGATCCCGGCGGCGGTGGCGTTCGCCAGCATCTTGCCCTGATGCAGCACGATGACCCGATCGCCGGGCTCGATCTCGTCGATGAGATGCGTTGTCCACAAAACGCAAAGATTTTCTTGCGCGACCAGCGCGCGCACATGCGCCAGAATATCCGCGCGCGCTTTAATATCGAGGCCGACGGTCGGCTCGTCGAGCAGCAACAGGCTTGGCGCGTGCAGCAACGCGCGCGCGATTTCGACGCGGCGCATTTGTCCGCCGGAGAGATCGCGCGCCTTGTCGCCGGCGCGGTCGGCGAGGCCGGCGCGCTCCAGCGATTCCCGCGCGAGGCGCTTGCCCTCGAGCGGGCCAATGCCGTGCAGCGCGGCGTGATAAGCCAGGTTCTGCGTCACGCTCAATTCGAGATCGAGCGTGCGCGCCTGAAACACGACGCCCAGCCGCCGCAACGCTTCGCCCGGCTCCTTCGCGATGTCGAAGCCAAAGATGTTCACGCGCCCGAAGCCCGCCGAATACAGCCCCGTGACGATGGAAAACAGCGTGCTCTTGCCGGCGCCGTTCAGCCCCAGCAACACCGCGAACGAGCCGCGCTCCAGCGAAAAACTCACATCATCAAGCGCCTTGCGCGCGCCATAGGCGTGCGAGAGTTTGGTCACGCAAAGCGCCGGCGCGTCGGTCATGAGCGCGGCCCATTGGCGGAGTCCGTCATTGCGAGCGAAGCGAAGCAATCCAGGGGCCTCACGCGACTCCTGGATTGCCGCGTCGCTACGCTGCTCGCAATGACGGCCATGGCGCGCGGCGCATAAATACTCATTTCGGCGCCACCACGACGCCCCACGGAAACGGCCCGACCGGAATCGACTTCACGACCTTCAGACTCGCGACATCAATCACCGACACGTCGTTGGAGACGCCATTGGCGGTCAGCAGATATTTCTCGTCGGGCGTGAAGGCGAGATGCCACACGCGCTGGCCGACCAGCAGATATTTGTCGATTCTTTTCGTCTCCGCGTCGATCGCCGCGACGCGGTTCGCCGGGCCGAGCGCCACGAAAGCGTGCTTGCCGTCCTTTGAAAACGAAATGCCAATCGGCTGAATCGCTTCCCTCGACAGGCCGGCGATCTCGAAGCTGATCTTCTGTTTCACGACATGCTTGACCGGATCGATCACCGCGACCGTGCCGCCGACTTCCGACGACACCCACAGCTCCGAGCCATCAGGCTTGAACTGCGCGAAGCGCGGGCGCGCGTCGACGAGAATATTGGCGATGATCTCCTTCGTGCGCGTGTCGATCATATGCGCCATGTTCGTCGTTTCCGACGTGTTGACGAGAATGTTTCCGTCGGGACTGACCGCCATGCCCTCGGGCTCGACGCCTACAGGCACGTCGCCGATCTGGCGCTTCGTCGCCGTGTCGATCATCGTGACGAGATTGTCGTTCTCGTTCGACACATAGACCGTCTTGCCGTCGGGGGAGAGCGCCATCAGCTCGGGGTCGGGGCCGGACGGCAGCTTGCCGGTGATTTGAAGCGTCTTGGTGTCGAGCACCTGAATCGAATCGTCGTCGCCGGCGCAGATGAACAGCTCCGAGCCGTCCTTGGTCAGCTCGACCCCGCGCGGCCGGCGCCCGACCTTGATCGTCTTGACGACCTGCAACGTGTCGGTGTCGATCACGCTGATGCTGTTGCCCTTCTCGTTGCTGACGTAAGCGAGATAGGCGTGGGCGGGGGTGGCGGCGAACAGGAGCGCGAGGGCCAGAATCACGCGCGTCCCTTCTCCCACTCGTGGGAGAAGGTGGCCTCGCGAAGCGAGGTCGGATGAGGGCTCTCTCCGCGCCAACGACGATGGGCGTTGGCAACCGCAACACCCCTCATCCGTCATGCTTCGCATGCCACCTTCTCCCGTGAACGGGAGAAGGGAGTCGCGTGGCTTTGTCTTCTTCATCATCTCAGCCTGCATTTGGTTTCCGGCCGGTCGCGGCCGAGCGTGTCGAGTTCGCTGGTCTGGTGCAAATAGCCTTCCTGCGGCGAGACCGACGCGACCATGCGGCCGTCCGACAGCAGGATCGGCTGGCGCAGCTGCTGGTTCCATCCGCGCAGCGTCAGCCGCACGCCCTTGAACGCCGCGATCGAGAAATCCGGGCCCACCAAAAACTCGCGCAGCTTCTCCGGCTCGTTCGAAGCCGCGCGCGTCGCCGCCTCGCCGATGATCCGCATCGCCAGCCACGCGCCATTGTCGCGCGCGTTCATCGTCCGTCGAAACGTCGACATGAACCGATTCTGCAATTGCTGCGCGCCCCATTGCTCGTGCGCGCTGTCCCAGCTGGTGGGCGCGAGCCCGCCGGAGCCCGCGACGGGGCGCGGGTCGAAGGTGCGATAGGGCAGATAGCCCGCGAACACCTCCGACTCGTCGGCGGCGATCAGCGCGTCATAGGCCGGCGCGCCTTGCGTCAGCACGGGCATTTGCCGCTGCGTCTGCACCGACCCGGAATCGCTGCGCCGCCCGCCGCCGATGTCCTCGTAAACGCGCTCCTCGACGATTTTCGCGCCAAACTTCTTGGCGCTGGCGCGATAGGCGGCCGCGAGCAGCTCGTCCGCGGGGTGCGAGCCCTTGATCAGCAGCCAGCGGCTCCAGCGCTTCCACATCAGATATTGCGCGAGCCCGTCCGCCAGCATCGCGCGCGACGGCGCGACATGCACGACATTGGCGCGGCAGTCCTCCTCGCGCAAATTCTCGTCGGGCGCGGAGATGTTGAACAGCAGCGCGCCGCTCGCCTTCGCGCGCTCGGAGGCCTTTAGCAGCGCGTCGGCGGAAAGGTCGGCGATGATCAACCGCGCGCCCTCATTGACGAGCCTGTCCAGCGCCGCGCCGGCGTCTTCGTCCTCGCCGAGCTTGGCGTCGATGGTGGCGAAGGTCTGGCCGGTGAACTTGCCGGTGGTGTTGTTGTCGGCGGCGCCCATCAGCGCGCCGGCCAGCGCGTCGTCCTCGGTGGGGATGTCCTGGATCGACAGGGTTTCGCGCGTATGCGCCTGCCGCAACACGCCAACCTTGATCGCCAGCGGCTCGGCGAGCGCGCTAGCGGGGAGAAGCAGGGCGAGGAGGACCAGGGCGGCAAGTCGCATGGCCAGACCATGCCGGCTTCGCCGCGCGGGATCAACGGGATTATTCGCGCGCCGCCCCTTGGAGCGCGGGACGGGGCGGCGCGCGCGCCGGCTCGCGCCTAGAGATAGACGCCCAAAATCCAGCCGGCGAGGCCGAAGCCAATGGCGCTGGCGATGACGCCGGGGAAGCCGAGCACGACGCCGCCAAGAATGGCGCCCGCGATCGCGCCGGTGCAGGCGAAGCACCTGACCTTGGGAGAAGTTTCGCCTTCATCGATATGAATGCTCATGGACAATCTCCTCGAAGCGTTTCCCTGGAGCGCGCCTGTTTTTTGTTTTTTGGCGCGGGCGGGTCGTTAACCCGCCACCCTCAAAGCTAGCCCAAGCGCGGCACATCGCCATGCGCCAAACCGTCGCGGTTTTGGCAGGAAATCTTGGGAAATTGGAGGTTTGGCGGGGCGGCCCCTCCTTCTCCCACTTGTGGGAGAAGGTGTCGCGCGAAGGCGCGACGGATGAGGGTCCGCGGGAAGTTCCAACCCAGCCGGACGCGCCCTCATCCGACCCTTGCTGACGCAAGGCCCACCTTCTCCCACGAGTGGGAGAAGGAAATCGCCCCCCATCACTCCGCGGCCAGACTC
>JBAUVQ010000211.1:0-5057 GCA_049583305.1 Methylocystis sp. | reverse complement strand
CTGTCCGGCGAAGAAGATCGAGGCCAGCACCATGGTGGCGACGACCGTCACCGCGTAGGTCTCGAACAAATCCGCCGCCATGCCCGCGCAGTCGCCGACGTTGTCGCCGACGTTATCGGCGATGGTCGCGGGGTTGCGCGGATCATCCTCGGGAATGCCGGCTTCAACCTTGCCGACGAGATCGGCGCCGACATCGGCGCCCTTGGTGAAGATGCCGCCGCCGAGACGCGCGAAGATCGAGATCAGCGAGGCGCCGAAGCCAAGGCCCACCAGCGCGTCGACGACGACGCGATCCGCCGCGGTAAATCCGCCGAACCAGGTGAGGATGGCGTAGTAGACCGCGACGCCGAGCAGCGCGAGGCCGGCCACCAGCAGGCCCGTGATGGCGCCCGCCTTGAAGGCGATGTCGAGGCCGGCGGCCAGGGATTTCGTCGCCGCCTGCGCGGTGCGCACATTGGCGCGCACGGAAACGTTCATGCCGATGAAGCCGGCGGCGCCGGACAGCACCGCGCCGAGCAGGAAGCCGAAGGCCACCCACCAGCCGAGCAGGATCACGAGAAGCACGAAGATGCCGCCGCCGACATAGGCGATGGTGGTGTATTGGCGCTTCAGATAGGCCTGCGCGCCCTCCGCGATGGCGTTGGAGATGTCCTGCATCTTCTGCGAGCCGGCGTCCGCGGCAAGCAGCTCCTTCGAGGTCACGACCCCGTAGACCAAGGACAAAAGTCCGAAGATAATTGTTAGAAACAACACCATGGTGGATTCGTCCCCTTCATTACTGACCGCGCGCGCGGTCGATAGGCCCGCCGGACAGCCGCGATAAAGGCGCCGCGCCGCGGGAAAGACGCGCGTCCGCGACCCGAATCGCGGGCTGCGCGCGTTTGGGCTTCCCTTTGCCAGAAACAGCCGGTTCCGGCAATGGCGAGACCGGCTGGCGCGCTAGAAATGACTAAACGACAACACGTTGAAACTTATATATTTTCCGTGTTCGTCCAGAAAACTCGTCTCGGGTTCTCCCGCAATAAGTTCCCCAATTCTCGCGAAGGGGGCGTTCAACGCGCGCGCGTCCGCCTCGAATCGCGCGGCTTCGGCGCCGACGCAGCACAGAATTTCGTAGTCGTCGCCGCCGGTCAGCGCCATTTCGAGAAGCCCGGGGTCGAGCGCGATCGCCTCTCGCGCCGCGTCGGACAGAGGCACCCTCGCGAGCCGCGCCCGCGCGCCAAGTTTCGACGCGCGGGCCAGCTTGGCGAGGTCGCCGGCGAGACCGTCGGAGACATCCATCGCCGCGCTGGCGTGACGCCGCAGTAGCCCGGCCAGATCGACGCGTGGGCGCGGCGCCAGATAGCGTTCCAGCAAATGGTCGCGCGCGGGCGCCGAGAGACGGCGCGCGAAAGCCTCGTCGCGACGCAGGCGCAGGCCCAGCGCCGCGTCGCCGATGGTTCCGCTGACATAGACGCCATCCCCCGCCCGGCCGCCGGTCCGCGCGATGAAAACGCCGCCAAGCGCCTCGCCGAGCGCCGTGATCGAGACCGTGAGCGGACCCGGAGTCGAAACCGTGTCGCCGCCCAGCAGCGGACAACCGAAATCGCGCGCGTCTTCGCCAAGTCCAGCCGCGAAAGCAGTCAGCCAGTCGTTGGTCCAGTCGCGCGGAAGGGCGATGGCGAGCAGAAAGCCGATGGGCGCGGCGCCCTTGGCGGCGAGATCGGACAGATTTACGCGCAACGCCTTCCTGGCGATGGCTCCCGGCGGATCGCTTTCGAAAAAATGCACGCCGGCGACCAGCGCGTCGCTGGTCGCGACGATAGGGTTTTCGCGCGCCGGCAGCAGCGCGGCGTCGTCGCGAAGGCCAAGCGCCGCGGGGCCGGCCAGCGGCGCGAACAGCCTCGCGATAATCTCGTCCTCGGTGAAACGACGCGCCATTCTCGGCCCTCGCGGCGCTAGTCCTTGTTCATTTCCTTGGGCCGCGTCTGCCGCGCCAGACGGTCGAGCACCGCGTTGATCATGCCGGACTCGGTGGGTCCGAAAAAGGCTCCGGCGACATCGACATATTCCTTGATGACGACGCGCATCGGCACGTCCTTGCGTTTGTGCAGCTCATAGGCGCCGGCGCGCAAAATGGCGCGCATGACCGTCTCGATCCGCGCCAGCGGCCAGCCGCCCTGCAAGGCCGCGTCGATCTCGCGGTCGATCATCCCCTGCTCGTCGAGCACGCCCTGCAGAATCTCGCGAAAGAAGCCGACCTCGGCGGGCTTGTATTGCTCGCCCTCGATTTCACGGCCCATCCAGTGGGTCTCGAATTCGGCGAAGATTTCGTTGAGCCCCTTGCCCGCGACTTCCATCTGATAGAGCGCCTGCACGACGGCGAGGCGCGCGTTGGAGCGTTGTTCGACGCTCATGCCCGCGCTCCCAATTTTCGCGCGAGACGCACGAGCGACAGCGCCGCGAGCGCCGCGTCCGCGCCCTTGTCGCCTTGTTTGGGATCGGCGCGCACAAGCGCCTGCTGTTCGTTTTCCACGGTGAGGATTCCATTGCCGAGCGGCAGTCGGTGTACTACGGAAAGATCGGTGAGCGCCCGCGCGCTCTCGTTGGCGACGATCTCGAAGTGATAGGTCTCGCCGCGAATGACGCAACCCAACGCGACCGCGCCGTCATAGGACGCGCCGGCCCTCCGCGTGAATTCGAGGGCGATGGCGATGGCCGGCGCGATCTCCAGCGCGCCGGGAACCTCGATCAGCGTCACCTTGGCGCCAAGCCGCTCCAGCGCCGCCAGCGCGCCCTCGCGCAGCAGCGAAACGATATTGTCATTGAACCGCGCCGCGACGACGAGAATCTTCGCACCCGGAACGGGCGCGGCGTCATCGTCGGCGCGAGAAAAACCTGCCATGTGTTTGGGACTCCTGCCGCGGCGCCGGCCACTTTTGGCGACCGCTGATATCATGAACCCGCGTCATCGCGAGCGGAGCGAAGCTATGACGGAACTCGGCTTCGGGCCGCTGGTATAACCCATGCTGTTGCGCCACGCGAGTTTTGGCGGAAACTTCGTGACGCGGCCGTGGGTTAAAACCCCAGATCGCTCAGCGACGGATGATCGTCCGGGCGGCGCCCCAGCGGCCAAAAATATTTCCGCTCGCTCGCCGCGATGGGCGCGTCGTTGATGCTGGCCAAGCGCACGCGCATCAGCCCGTGCTCGTCGAATTCCCAATTCTCATTGCCGTAGCTGCGGAACCAATTGCCGCTGTCGTCACGCCATTCATAGGCGAAACGCACGGCCATGCGGTTCTCGCGAAAGCCCCAGACCTCCTTGATCAGGCGGTAATCAAGCTCTCGTTGCCATTTGCGCGTCAAAAACGCCTCGATCGCCTCGCGCCCTTGCAAAAATTCGGCGCGGTTGCGCCAGCGGCTGTCGACCGTATAGGCGAGCGCGACGCGCGCGGGATCGCGCGTGTTCCAGGCGTCCTCGGCCAGCCGGGCCTTTTGCGCGGCGGTCTCGATCGTGAAGGGGGGAAGCGGCGGACGGTCCAAGGTTTCGCTCCGTTGCGAGGCGGGCTGTATAGATAGCTGAAATTCGACGTTTCACGGGCCGCGCATGTCCCGCTCCGTCAACCGCGCCGCGTAACGCGCCATCAGATCGACCTCGATGTTGAACAGATCTCCCGCCACGCGCGCGCCGATCGTCGTCACCGTCAGCGTGTGCGGGATGATCAGCACGCCGAAGCGGTCGCCCTCGACCTCGTTCACGGTGAGCGAAACCCCATCAAGCGTCACCGAACCCTTTTGCGCGATGAAGCGCGAGAGTTCGCGCGGCGCCTCGATGACGAAGCGCGCCATGTTGTCGAAGTCCTCGCGTGAAACAATACGCGCCACGCCGTCGACATGGCCGGTCACGATATGCCCGCCCAGCTCGTCGCCGACTTTCAGCGCGCGCTCCAGATTGATTTTCGAGCCGACAACCCAACTCGCCACGGTCGTGCGCGAGAGAGTCTCGGCCGCCGCGTCGACATCGAACACGGTCCGCCCGCCCTCGCGCGCGACCGCGACCACGGTCAGGCATGTCCCGGAACAGGCGATGGAAGCGCCGAGCGTGATGCTGTCCGCCTCATAAGCGCAGGCGACGCGCAGACGGCGCAAGGCGCCCCGCTCCACGACGGCCGCGACCTCGCCAATGTCCGTGACAATGCCGGTGAACATTTACGCGATCCTCTCGCGCCGGCTCATCTCGTCGGCGCCGAGCCGCGCGGTCTCCGCCAGCCGGTAGAAGTCGGAGTCCTCGAGCACGGCCTTCGCGGCGGGTCTCAACGCGAGCCGGCCGGCGCCGCCGAGCGGCTTCACCCCGGTATGCAAGATCACCTCGTCGGCGAAGCCCGCCAGGATCAGGCTCTCGGCGAGCCGCGGCCCGCCCTCGCAAAACACCCGCGTGACGCCGCGACGCGCCAGCTCGCCCAGCGCTGCGGGAAGCGAAACGCGGCCCAGCAAATCCATCGGCGCGCGCGCGACCTCGGCGCCGGTGGCGGCGATGAAACTCTCGATCGCCGCGTCGGTCACATCCTGCCCGACGATCAGCAGCGTCGGCGCCGCGCGCGCGGTCGAGCCGAAGCGCGATCCTGGCGACAGCGACAGCCGCGTGTCGAGCACGACGCGAAGCCGCTTCTCGTTTTCCATGCCGGGCAGACGAACCGTCATCAGCGGATCGTCCTCGCGCGCGGTCGCGGCGCCGACCATGATCGCGTCGTGCATCGCCCGCTGCATATGCGTGTGAGCGTCCGACAGCGGCCCGGTCACATGCAGCCTTGGGTCGTGCGCCGCGCCGGCGGCGTAACCGTCCGGAGTCCGCGCGAGTTTGAGCGTCACCATCGGTCGGTCCCGCGTCACCCGCAGCAGATGGCCGAGGTGATCGCGCCGCGCCTCTTGTTCCATCACATGCACGGCGACATCGACGCCCGCCGCGCGCAACAGCTGGTGGCCGCGCCCGGCGACGCGCGGATCGGGATCGTCCATCGCCGTGACAACGCGCGCGACGCCGGCGGCGATGATCGCATCGACGCACGGCGGCGTTTCGC
>JBAUVQ010000210.1:0-3943 GCA_049583305.1 Methylocystis sp. | reverse complement strand
GGCCTACTCGCCGCCGTGAGAAGCTTCTTCGGCGGCTAACGTGCTTTCGGCAAAAGTGGGAAATCAGGCCGCGCCGAGACCGCGCGGCCTGACGGCGAGGCGCTCTGGACTCAATGCTCCATCTTGCCCGCGCCGCCGCCGTGGTCCATGCCGCCCATCATGCCGCCGCCCATTCCGCCCATGCCGCCGCCGCCCATCATGCCGCCCATGCCAATGCCCATGATGTGCGCCATGACATGTTCGGCGGTCTTTTTCTGCTCCTCGGTCAGCGCCGCGAACAGCGGCTCTATCGCGGCCTTAATTCCGCGCACGGAGTCGAGATGGTCGCTCATATGATGCTCCATCATCGTAAGATGTCCCAGAATGCCCTTGTGCATCGAATGATCCGGGCCGGCGGCTTCCAGCGCCGCGCAGACCTTGGCGGTCTTTTGCGTCGTCGCGCGATAGGCGTCGGCGAAGCTGTTCCACGCGGCCTGCTGCGCGTCGGTGAGCTTCAATTCGGCCTTCAGATAGGCGAGGCGGCCCTCGACATGTTCCGTCACGCCGCACAGCATGTGCCGCATCATGTCGCCGCCCATCCCGCCGCCGCCATGGTCCATGCCGCCCATGCCCTTCATGTCCATGCCCTTCATGTCCATGCCCTTCATATCATGGCCCATCGCGCCGTGATCCATTCCGCCGCCTTGCGGCGCCGGCGCGACTTGGGGGGCCTGAGCCAGGGCGACGCCGGCTGAAAGAATCAACGCCGCGGTCGTGGTCGTCAAACGACAAAGAGCTTTGCGAGAAAGTTCAATATTCAGGCTCATGTGGTTCTCCCTTTGGCGCGTTCTTGCGCGCGCGAAAATCATTCGGCCCCTGATCCGCGGTCGCGGAATAAAGCCGCCCGCGCCCCCCGGGCGACGCCGAACGGCAACAGGCTAGCCAAATATAGGCGACGAGTCGGTGATTTTCTCACATTAAGCGCAGGTCACGTCGTCGCAGGCTCGCGTCCCGGCGGCGAGCGCGGAAAAGGTTACGGGCCGCGGCGCGTCGGGCTTGGTCACGTCCGATCGGTTGTGCATTATGCCGCCATGCCCGACAGCTCCGAAAAGACCTCCTACCTCGATCATCTCCTCGCCGACCGGCGATTCGCCGCGATGTTCGGGCTGGGTTTCAGCTCGGGGATACCCTATCTGCTCGTCTACGCCACTCAGTCCGCCTGGCTTTCCGAAGCGAAAGTGCCGATCGAGACGATCGGCCTGCTCAGCGAAATGACGATCGCCTATAAGTTCAAATGGCTGTGGGCGCCGTTCCTCGAGGAATATGACGCGCCGATCATCGGCGCGTTGCTTGGGCGCCGCCGCGGCTGGATCGTCGTCTCGCAAATCCTGGTCATGCTGACGCTCGCGGGCGTCGCGTTTGGCGATCCCGCGCATTTCCTCGCCTGGTCCGTGGCATTTTCGTTGGCTCTTGGCGTGGCCGGCGCGACCCAGGACGTCGTCATCGACGGCTGGCGCATTTCCTCCGTGCCGACGAGCAAGCAATCGGTCATGACGGGGTTCGCCGAGACCGGCTATCGCGTTGGCGTGCTCTGCGCTGGCGCCGGCGCGCTGCTGCTCGCCGACAGATATGGCTGGCGCGCCGCCTATCTCTGCATGGCGGTGTTGATGACGCCCGGCATGATCGCCGCGCTCGCCGCCCCGGAACCGGCCCCCCACGAAAAAGCCGACCGCGGAAAGCCGAGCTTCGCGACGACGATCGCCGAGCCGATCAAGGAGCTGGCTTCGCGGCTGGGTCCGATCGCGATTCCGATTCTCATCATGGTCGCGGGCTTTCGCCTCCCCGGCTATATCTCCAACGCCATGGCGATGCCGCTGTTCAAGAGCTTGCATTACAGCGATACCGAAATCGCCGAGGTGACCAAGCTGTTTGGCTTCGGCGTCGCTCTCGCCGGCGTCGTGTTCAGCAGCTTTCTGGTGCGCAAGATCGGCCTGATGCGCGCTCTATTGCTCGGCACGGTCACCGGCTCCGCCTCGCATCTCAGCCTCGCCTATCTCGCCGCGCATGGCGGCGATTTCTGGACCTTCGCGCTCGCGGTCAGCGTCGACAATTTCGCCGCGTCCTACGCGACGATCGTGCTGATCACCTATATGTCGTCGCTCGCCTCGACCCATCTCGCCGGCAGCCAATTCGCGCTGCTGACGTCGATCTGCGCGCTTCCGGGAAGTCTGCTCGCCGGCGCCTCTGGCTATTTCGTGGAGAGGCTCGGCTTTCAGAATTACTTTATCGCGACATCGCTGATCGGCGTCCCCGTGGCGTTGCTCTGCCTATGGGTCTCGAAGCGCCACATTCCGCCGACGCCGGCGCGAGAGGCGTGAGGAGAGGACGACGCCGCGTCACTTTTTCTTTTTCTCCGCGATCGCGGCGAGCGCCCGCAATATTTCGCGCGTGCCGTCGAGGCGCTGTTGCGGCGTCTCGAACTCGCGGACGAACACGATTTTCATGTCCGGCCGCACCTTGGCGAAGGATCGCTGCTCCGAGACGTAGCGCACGAGGCCGGCGGGGTCGGAGAAGAGATTGTCGCGGAAGGCGACGATGACGCCCTTCGGCCCGGCGTCGACCTTCTCGATATGCGCGCGCCGGCACAGGGCCTTGATCGCGACAATCTTGAGCAATTGCTCGACCTCGGGCGGCGTCGGGCCGAATCGGTCGACCATTTCGGCGGCGAAACTCTCGATGTCCTGGTCGGTCTCCAGCGTCGACAGCCGCCGGTATAGCTGCAAGCGCAAGGTGAGGTCGGCGACATAATCCTCGGGGATCGTCACCGGCGCGCCGAGCGCGATGGTCGGCGACCACGCCTCCTCCTGCGGCTCCTCGACGCCGGCCTTTAGCAGTTCGATCGCGTCGGTCAGCATCTGTTGATACAGCTCGTAGCCGACTTCCTTGATGTGGCCGGACTGTTCGTCGCCGAGCAGATTTCCCGCCCCGCGGATGTCGAGATCATGGGTCGCGAGCTGGAAGCCGGCGCCGAGCGTGTCGAGCGATTGCAGCACCTCCAGCCGCTTTTGCGCCTGCGGCGTGATCGTGCGGTTGGCGGGCGTCGTGAACAGCGCGTAGGCGCGCGTCTTGCCGCGCCCGACGCGCCCGCGCAGTTGGTAAAGCTGCGCCAATCCAAACATATCCGCGCGCCAGACGATCAGCGTATTGGCGTTGGGAATGTCGAGACCGGATTCGACAATGGTCGTCGACAGCAGAATGTCGTAGCCGCCGTCATAGAAGGCCGACATTTTTTCCTCTAATTCGGTCGGCGCCATCTGCCCGTGCGCGACGACGAATTTCGCTTCCGGAATATTCTCGCGCAAGAAGGCCGCGGCCTCTTCGAGATCGTCGATGCGCGGGCAAACGAAGAACGCCTGGCCGCCGCGATAACGCTCGCGCAGCAGCGCCTCGCGCACGATCAACTGATCGAAGGGCGAGACGAAGCTGCGCACGGCGAGGCGATCGACCGGCGGCGTCGCGATCAGCGAGAGTTCGCGCACGCCGGTCATCGCGAGTTGCAGCGTGCGTGGAATCGGCGTCGCGGACAGCGTCAGCACATGCGCCTCGGCGCGCAGCTCCTTCAAGCGCTCCTTATGGCCGACGCCGAAATGCTGCTCCTCGTCGATGACGACGAGGCCGAGATCCTTGAACACGACGCCCTTGCCGAGGATGGCGTGCGTGCCGATCAAAATGTCGACGCTGCCCTCGCCAAGCTGTCTCTTGGTGTCGCGCGCCTCGGCGGCGCCGACCATGCGCGACAGGCGCCCGATGCGGATCGGCAGTCCCTCGAAGCGCTGGGTGAAATTCTTGTAGTGCTGGCGCGCCAGCAGCGTCGTTGGCGCGACGACGGCGACCTGCCGGCCGTTGATCGCAGTGCAAAAGGCGGCGCGCAACGCGACCTCGGTCTTGCCGAAACCGACATCGC
>JBAUVQ010000209.1:0-4770 GCA_049583305.1 Methylocystis sp. | reverse complement strand
GTGGAACTCGCGCGCCTCGCCGCCTCGCCCGGCGTGACGCGAACGACAAGCCTTGGCCGCGTGTTCGACGCGGCGGCGGCGATTCTCGGCGCGCGGTTGGAGCAGTCTTACGAGGGGCAGGCGGCGATGGAGTTGGAGGCGCTGTGCCAGGCGCCGCGCGCGATGGCGCAGGGCTTCTCGACAACGAGCGACGTGCTCGATCTTTCGCCTCTGTTTCGCGCGCTGCTGGACTCAAAACTCTCCGCGCGAGAAGGATCGGAGCTGTTTCATGGAACTCTGATCGAAGCGCTCGCCACCTGGATCGGCGACGCGGCGCGCCGCCTCGGCCATGGCCGTGTCGCGCTCGGCGGCGGCTGCCTGATGAACGCCGTGCTCGCGAACGGCCTTTCGCGACGCCTGCGCGAACAGGGGATAGAACCCCTTCTCGCGCGAAAGATTCCTTGCAACGATGGCGGCCTGTCGCTCGGGCAGGCCTTTCTCGCGCGCGCCGCGAGCGCGCGACCCTAGCGGAGATGAAGCGATGTGCCTTGCGATACCCGCGCGCGTGATCGAACTTCTGCCCGACGAAATGGCGCGCGTCAGCCTCGACGGCGTGGTCAAGACGATCTCGATCGCGCTGGTCGAGGACATCGCCGTGGACGACTATGTCGTGCTGCATGTCGGCTATGCGCTCGCGAAAATCGACGAGGAGGAAGCGCTGCGAACGCTGGCCCTTCTGCGCGAGGCGGCCGAACTGGGAGCTGGCGCGTGAAGCATGTCGACGAATATCGCGACGGCGAAATCGCGCGCGGCCTCGCGGGGCGCATCGCGGCGGAAACGCGGGGCGAGCGCTCCTACCGCTTCATGGAGTTTTGCGGCGGCCACACCCATGCGATCTCGCGTTATGGGATCGAAGATTTGCTTCCCGCCAACATCCGCATGATCCACGGCCCCGGCTGCCCCGTCTGCGTGCTGCCGATCGGACGCATCGACGAAGCGATCTCACTCGCGCTGCGGCCCGAAGTCACGCTCTGCGCCTATGGCGATACGATGCGCCTGCCGGCCTCCGATGGCGCGAGCCTGCTCAAGACCAAGGCCGCGGGCGCCGATATTCGCATGGTCTATTCGACGCTCGACGCCATTGCGATCGCGTCGAACGAACCCGAGCGTCAGGTCGTGTTTTTCGCGATAGGGTTCGAGACGACGACGCCGCCAACCGCGATGGCCATTCGTCTCGCGCAGGCAAAGCGGCTGACCAATTTCACGATCTTCTGCAATCATGTGCTGACGCCGCCCGCGATCCAGGCCATTCTCGAATCCGGCGATCCGGACGCGGTTGAAATCGACGGATTCATCGGGCCGGCGCATGTCTCGACGATCATCGGAACCGCGCCCTATCGGCGCTTCGCGACCGAGTTTCATAAACCCGTCGTCGTCGCCGGCTTCGAGCCGCTCGATGTCATGCAGGCGATTCTGATGCTGGTTCGGCAGGTCAACGAGGGCCGCGCCGAAATCGAAAACCAATATGCCCGCGCGGTGACGCAGGACGGCAACGGCAAGGCGCTCGCCGAGATCGAGGATATTTTCGAGCTGCGCGAACGCTTTGAATGGCGCGGCCTTGGCGAAATCCCGCGCAGCGCCCTGCGTCTGCGCGAACCTTACGCGCGTTTCGACGCCGAACGGCGCTTCCCTGTCGCCAGCAAGCCCGCGCGCGATAATCCCGCTTGCGAATGCGGCGCGATCCTGCGCGGCGTCAAGCGGCCACAAGATTGCAATCTGTTCGGCGGGGCGTGCACGCCGGAGACTCCGATCGGCGCCTGCATGGTGTCCTCGGAGGGCTCGTGCGCAGCCTATTGGGCCTACGGCCGCTTTCGCCAGCCCGCGCCGCGAAGGGCGACTCGATGAACAAATACGAGCCTCTCGGACGCAAGCTCGATTTGCGCCGCGGCCGCGTCGATCTTTCGCACGGCGCGGGCGGGCGCGCGATGGCGCGGCTCATCGCCGATGTCTTTCACGCGGCGTTCGACAATGATTTTTTGCGCGCCGGCAACGATCAATCGGCCTTCGACGTCGCCGCCGGGCGGATGGTGATGACGACGGACGGCTACGTCGTTTCGCCGCTGTTCTTTCCCGGCGGCGACATTGGCGATCTCGCCGTCAACGGCACGATCAACGATATCGCGATGGCCGGCGCGAGGCCGCTCTATATGTCCGCGAGTTTCATCCTGGAGGAGGGATTCCCGCTCGCCGATCTCCAGCGCATCGCGGTAAGCATGGGCGCGGCGTCGCGCGCGGCGCGCGTGCCGATCATCACCGGCGACACCAAGGTCGTCGAACGCGGCAAGGCCGACGGCGTTTTCATTTCCACGGCCTGCGTCGGCGTCGCGCCGGTCGGCCTCGATCTTTCGGGCGACAAGGCGCGCCCCGGCGATGTCGTTTTGCTGTCCGGTCCGATCGGAGATCATGGCGTCGCCGTCATGTCCCGGCGCGAGAATCTCGCTTTCGAGACGGAGGTGTTGTCGGATAACGCGGCGCTGCATGAACCCGTCGCGGTCATGATCGACGCAGGCGGCGCGTCGATCCGCCTGATGCGCGATCCAACGCGCGGCGGTCTCGCGGCGACGCTCAACGAGATCGCGCATCAATCGCGGGTCGGCGTGCGAATTCGCGAAACCGCCATTCCCATCCGGCCTCAAGTGGCGGCGGCTTGCGAGCTGCTTGGTCTCGACCCACTGTTCGTCGCCAATGAGGGCAAGCTCGTCGCCTTCGTCGCGCCCGACGCGGCCGAGACGGTTTTGGCGGCGATGCGCGCGCATCCGCTTGGGAGGGAAAGCGCGCGCATCGGAGAGGTGATCGACGATGACCAGTGCTTCGTGCAAATGACGACCGGCTTTGGCGGCGGGCGCATCGTCGATTGGCTCTCGGGAGAGCAATTGCCGCGAATCTGCTGAGCGGGCGACGCTGGAGCCACGCCTCCTTGTTCCGCTGGCGCCGCCCCGCTAAGAATTCCGACCCTGAAGACGGGTTCGCCACCAAAGAGCTTGTGACGTGTCAGAAAACACCAGAGCGCGCGCGAATATCGATCGCTACATCGCTTCCGAGATCGCGAGCGAGGTCGAGGAAACGCGGCGTCTCGCGCAAGCGAAGGCCGGCTGGTCGCGGCGATGCGCCGATTATCTCTCCGCCAGGGGCGCCGAACTTTACTGGACGGTGACGCGCCTGCTCGGGCTGGGGCAATTGCACGACGGGTCGCCCGCCCGTCGCTTCGCCAAGCGAAGCCAGGCCCTGCGAGAATTTCTGGCGGCCGAATCCCCGCGCGCGCCGACCGCGCCCGCGCGAAGACTGTTGATCGACATGTCGCAAAATCTCGACCGCCATTCGATGACCGGCATTCAGCGCGTCGTCTGGGAAATTTCCAGAACCGCGCTAAGACATGGCGGCGTCCCGGTCATCGTTTATGAAGATCGATTGTTCGGCTGCGTCGGCGATTTGTCGAAAGTGGCGGAAATCGAGATCGCCGAGGGCGACGTTCTGATCGTCGCGGGCGCATGGTGGGCCTATCCCGAGGCGCTGCGCAACGTCATGACGACTCTATCCGCGCGCGGCGGCTCCACCGTCGTGATGCAGCACGATCTGATCCCCTTCCTGTATCGCGATTTGTGCAATTACGACGCCGACGGGATTGTCGGATGGTTCGAGAAAATCGTCTTGAACGCCGACGCCGTGGTGTGCTTCTCGAACAGCGTCGCGCGAGAATTCATCGATCATGTCGCGTCGCGGCAATCGCCATTCAAGCAAAATTTGCGGCTCGGGTGGCAAGCGCATGGCTGCGATTTTTCCGTTCCCAACAGCGCGCCCATCTCGGCGCGGGTTAAAAAAATTCGCGACGACGCGACGCCGTTTTTTCTGAGCGTCAGCACGCTGGAGCCGAGAAAGGGCTATTCGGTCGGGCTCGACGCGATGGAGAATCTGTGGCGCGCGGGCGCCGACCTTCGCTATGTGATCGTCGGGCGGCATGGCTGGAGCGCCAACGCGCTGGCGCGGCGCATTGTTTCGCACGCCGAATTCGGCCGCCGACTGTTCTGGCTGAAAGACGCCTCGGACGCGGAGCTGGCCGATCTTTACCGGAGCGCGCGCGCGCTGATCTTCCCGTCGATCGCGGAAGGCTTCGGCCTCGCGCTGATCGAGGCGGCGCATCACGGCCTGCCGATCATCGCCAGCGATATCCCGGTGTTTCGCGAGATCGGCGGCGACGCGATCCGCTATTTCGACGTGGCCGACAGCGAGATGCTGAGCGAACGCGCGCGCGAATGTCTCGCGGCGCCAAAGATCGCCCCTTCGATCCCTTTCCTAACCTGGCGCGAATCGACCGAGAGCCTGCTCGCGATGATCGAGACGGGCGCGTATCAGTTCGGAGAGTTGCGCGATGCGATCGCGGCGCGCGGCGTATCGAGGTGAGGGACGCGCGGTTTCAGCGCCCGTCCCGCCACAGCTTCCAGAAATGGTTCGGCGGCCCGGCGCCGGCGCCAAGCCGCAAGGCCTCTCCCGCCGCGAGCGCCTGCTCAAGCCATGCCTTGGCCTCCGCCACCGCCTCGCCGAGCGATAAACCCTTCGCGAGATTGGCGGCGATCGCCGAGGCCAGCGCGCAGCCGGTGCCATGCGTGTGGCGCGTGTCGACGCGCCGGCCCGGAAGGAGCGTCAGGGCGCCGTTGGCGAACAGAACATCCACCGGCGCGCTGTCCAAATGCCCGCCCTTGATCAGCGCCGCCCGCGCGCCGCGCTCGACCAGCG
>JBAUVQ010000208.1:0-2358 GCA_049583305.1 Methylocystis sp. | reverse complement strand
ATAAAGGCTGCCAGTTCTCCTTCGCCTGCGAGGGCAAATCGCTGCGCATCACCGAGCGCGACGCCTGGGCCAACGCCGTGCGCGTCGCCGACGAGGTCATGGCCGGCCGCACCTATATTTCGGACGTAGGCCGCTCGACGCACTATCACGCCAATTACGTGAAACCGCGCTGGGCGCGCGCGCTGACCAAAATGGACGTGATCGGCCACCACATTTTTTATCGGCTCAAGCCGGGTCAGACGTAAGCAATTGGCCAACGAGCGCGTCGATCCGTTTGGCGACGCCCTCCTCCGCCAGGGCCGTTCTCACCAAGCCGCGCGCGCGCTGAAATTTAACGCCTTCCGGCAATTCGAGGGCGGCGGCGATTTTCTCCGCCTCGGCGGCGCCTTTCGCCAGCGCGGCGTGGGTTTTGTTTTTGGGATCGAAACGCGGAATTGGCAGGTTGAAGATCACCTTGTCGAAGTGACGCGCGCCCCATTGTCCCCGCGATTGATACGCTTCGACGCGCTTGCGCGCGGTCTCGCTGTTGAGGATCGCGACCAAATATCGAGCCTCGTTTTCGCTCGCGACCGCGCTCCAGTAGAGAAGGTTTTCGACGATTGCCTTGCTCTCGCGCAAAATCGCGGCGGCGGGTTGAGTGCCGGCTTTCGCATAGACGACGCGCAACGGAGCCAGCGGGAATTGGGAGGATAATAGGCCAAAATAATCGTATCTATCCGTCAAACTGAAATCCTCGGTTTGACTGTTCGCTTCCCAAGCCGCTTCGGCTTTCGTCATCCAGCCGTATAATCCGTCAAAACCACGAATCAAGGCCGCTTTGGCGTCCAGGACTTCGCCTCTACTTGTCACTGGAACGACGCCCTCAAGCGGCTTGAAAACACGATAGGGCAATATGCTCTCGCCGAGCAGCACGGGATGCAGAAACTCCGCCTCGACGCGGTTCTCGACTCCAGGCAACTCCTTCCAAGGCATTTTTTCCTGATTGTTGCGCCGGCTCATGACAAAGGGGGCGCTGGGATCGGCGCCGAGACGACCCATTTGCTTGCGTTCGACGAACACGAACAGTCGCGGAAACAGCGTCGCGCCGTTGCGAAATAGCTTGCGATAGGGCGAACCGCCCTCCTGTCGCGCCGTTTCCAGTGCCGGCGCGCCTTCCGTCACCTTGAGGAGCCGATCCGCGATTTCCTCCGGCGCGTCGCGCAGCGGCAAGCTTCCGGAATAAGCCCGCACCTTGTCCGGCAGCGGCTTCGAGGTGGCCGTGCGGCGCCCGAAGACAGCACAAGAGGGCACCGGAAACAGTGGCTGAACATCGTCGTTCATGACCCAGGTGGCGTCCCAGCTAATCCGCGACGTGTGGAACGAGCCGCGCCGCAGCCGGTCGAACTGGCCGCGGGTCAGCACGGCCATCGGCAGGACGAGCCCAAGCCGCCCGCCGGAGCGCAGGTAAAGCATGGTCGCGCGGACGGTGAACAGCGCGCAAAGATCGTTTTGCGTCGCCAGCTTGCCGCCGACATAGACCAGTTCTCCCTTCGCCAATTCCTTGAAGCGCGTCTGGAGATCGGGACTCATATGACGATAGGCGACCCAGGGGGGATTGCCGACCATCACATGCGCCCAGCCGCCCGCCGCCGAATAGGCCAGCGGGCGCGAGAGATTGCGCGCGACATAGGCCCACACGGAGTCGCGGCCCTCGCGGCGCAATTTGTCGAAGGTCACATAGGTCTTGCCGAGATCCTCGATCGCCCATTGCTGTTCTTCGGTCACATCGGCTCGGTAGTGCTGCTCGGTGATGCGATACAGCGCCTTCTCGATCTGATCGCGGGTCATGTCCGCTTCGGAGCCGGTGCGCATCCGCTCGATGGCTTTGTCGAACAGCGCGGGATCGCGACAGAAAGTGTCGGGAAAATCGAGCTGCTCGCGCCCGTTTTCGTCTTTTTCGCCGCTCTTGCCCTGCCCCGCAGGTGGCGGGGGAACGCGAATGACCAGTTCCTTGCCAGCCATCAACTGGCTGATCGACAATTGCATGGAGTCGCCGAGATAGACGGGAATCGACAGCGCGCCCTTGCGGGTCGCCAGCGCCGGCGCCAGCGCCAGCAGATAGGTGACTCTGGCGATGATGACGGCGACGGGGTGAATATCCATGCCCGCGACCTGCGCGCAAACCTCGCCCGCGCGCAAATCCTCCGCCTGCCCAACTTCCTCCGCCTCGCGCAGAAAATGGCGGATCGCGTGAAACAGAAAAGTCCCGGAGCCGCAGGCGGGGTCGAGCACGCGCTGTTCGAGCGGACGGGAGACCGTCGCCTTGACGATCTTCGCGGCGAGCCAGTCGGGCGTGTAATATTCGCCGAGCCCGTGCCG
>JBAUVQ010000207.1:0-16544 GCA_049583305.1 Methylocystis sp. | reverse complement strand
TTGGTGAGTTCCGGGCTCAGGCACTCATCAATCAGAAACTTCATCCGGCCTTCCTGCGACGAATCACCCGGCGATCGTCGACGATGACCGCTCCCTTGGGAAGCTCATCGGTGGTTCGAGGCCGGCCTCGCGGCGGATTGGCTTGCGCATAAATCGTCGCGAGCTCGATCTTGTCGGCGTCCAGACTAGGATATGAAGCAAGGATGCGGTCGATCGGCGCGCCCGCCGCGGCGGAGGCCGCCACGTCGTAGACCGGGATACGCGTGCCACGAATTATGCATTCGCCTCCCAGCACCTCTGGATCCGTTACGACCAAATCCCGCGCCGCCGCCAAGCGATCCATGCGCTCTTTGGTGCGCCTGACGAAGGGCGCAAGATCGATGGTCAGGAACTCATCCCGAACCGTCCAATCCTTTTCCAGCAATGAAGATAAGGCCAAGGAGCGGAACTTGTGCAGGCGCGATCCGACCTCCCGAATCGCGAACAGTCGTTCCTCGGACGTCAGATGCTTGGCGCTATCGAAGTAGAAGGAGATCAGCGTGCAGGCGGTAGCCATCACACGCCGGCCGTCATCAACCGAGAAGAAGCCCTCCGGCAGAATGTGCTCGTCGATCGCGCGATTGACGTCGCGAAGGGCGACGCGCGCCACGACGGCCGCCTCGGTTGGCTTCAGCATATCAACGACCGTGGCCATGGCTGCCTCATAAATTCATCCGACACATCGGAATATATATCCTCTGGACTGAAAGCGCAACGCCACGCCTGCCCCTTGCCGGGCGGCGATTGGTTCCACCATTGCGGCACAGAGTGCGTGCGGACCCCAGGACGAAAACGGTCCCAGCCTTCCTGACGCCGGCCTTGAAGGTATGGATGAGCCTTGGGTGCCAAGCGGCCTACGCCGAATCTCGCTCCCCAACGGTCTCGCCGCATTTTTCGTGCGCTGAGCAGTTCGTCGTGCGTTCCATGGAGTATCTATCTTGGCTCCTCGCCGGAGACCTCGCGCACTATGTCGCGGACACGTTGCCACTCGCTCGGCGCGAGCCGTTGCTTCAATGCGCTGTATAGCTGCTGTGTGAACTGTGAGATCGCGAGAGCGATCTCCTCGTCACAGCCCGCACGGGCGGGAGCGTCGACCACAAGGCCGTCCAACTCCTTCTTCAAGGCCGACACTGTCTCCGTGATCGTGCGGATCGTTACGAGTTCTTCTTCGTCGGCCGCCTTGACAGCCTGCGCCAGGCGCCGCTGCAGCTCGTTGGCCTCTGCTACGGCTTCGGAAACGATATCCCAGTCCGCACGCTGTTTCGCGATTAGCGGGTCGGCCGTCCGCCGGAACTCTGCCACCCGCTTGTTCAGACTATCGATCGAGAGCTGGTCGGCGGTGGATGTCTTGTAAGCGAGCTTTCCGTATTTGGTCCCAATGTGTTCATCGAGCTCGTTCCGGATGGACTGCCAAGCCAGGTTTTCTTCAAATCCGTCGCGCCGCGCATTCGGGATCGCCGCGTTTGGCTTGACGTGGATTTCACCGACGTATCAGTCGACGAAGCGCGAATATGAGGTGCGCGGTTTGCCTCCGAGATGCGAGACCGCAAAGATGTCGCGGATGATCTCGGTGCCGTCGATCTGGATGTTGCGTACGCGCACCCGAATCCCCTTCGACGCAGCATCCTTGATCGCGCCGGAAACGCGCTTACGGCCAACCCAGCCCCACCACTTTCCGCTTGGAGACACTTTATATTCGAGAGTGATCGGGACGCGTTCCTTTTCAACGCCGAAGTCTCGGCCGTAAGGTTTGTAGAGTTCTTCAGACTGAGCGTCACCATTACGCAAGAATATGCGAACCCATTCGATCTCGAAGTTCTCCGCCCGAGCTCAAGACATTCGTGCAAAAACTAAGTGTCGGATTCTAAACGACGTTTTTCGTGCAGAAGATACGCGCAAAATGCGCGCGCATGGCACAGGCTCAGTTGCCTTGCTTCAGGGCCTTGAGGACGGTGGCGAACGGCAGCAACAGGGAATGGGGCGCGTCGAGCAGGCGCAGCGCGCCGTAGCCTTCATACCACTGCGCCACGTCGTCGTTTTTGGCGTCGATGAGCAGGGCGACGCCGCCCGCCTGTTCGGCGACGATCATGCAGCGCTCGGCGGCGCGCAGCAGAAGGCTTCCGCCGAGTCCGCGCCCTTGCATGCTGCGATCGACGGCGAGACGACCCAGCCGATAGACGGGAACCTCGTAGCGCGCGAGGCCGCGCGTGGCGACGGCGGGCGCGCGCTGGAATTCCACCGAGGCGGGGCTCAGCGTGTAGAAGCCGAGAATGCGCGTGGGCGTCTCGCGCGGCGTGGCGACGAAACATTTTGCGCCGCCGCTTTCATGATTCTGGCGCGCATAGCGCTTTAAATAGGTGTTGAGAGGATCGTCGCCGCAGTCAAAGATGTTGCGGTCATGGCTTTTGCCGAGCGGGCTTTCGTCCCACAGCAGCGCCGTCATTCGAGCATGAAACCGGCCCTCGCGGCGCGCAGCAAGCGCGCGGTCGGCTCAGGCGGATTTTCCAAGAGATCGAGGACGCGCAGGGAGTCGCGTTCCGACAAGCTCAGATTTTCGGCTTGCGCGATGACATCCTGGGCGCGCGGCAGCGCGGCGCGCAGGATGAAGCTGGTGAGGTCGAGGCGTTCGAGCGCGGCGGCGCGCGCCAGCACGGCCTTGTCTTCGGGCTTGAGCCGGAGTTCGACCCGGCCATTCTCGACATGTTCACGGGGCATGGTTCACCTCATGCCACATTATACGGATACAATCCGTACAACTCAAGGAAAATCGGCCCACGCAACGCCGAGGCTTGTTTGCCCTTTAGTATATGATAATACCCTTGCACTAAACCGCTGACGCGGTAGGGTTTTCCTGGCGATGTCTGCTCTGTGCGACGTCTGGTAGGAAGCGGGACGAGTTCTGTCTGAGGATCGTGGGGTTCAACCCCGCTCAGACAGGAGCATCCCATGATCGAAGGCCGCGTCAGCCCGCTTCGCCAGCGGATGATCGAAGATATGAACATCCGGCATTTCTCCCGCAACACGCAGAGAGTCTACATCCGGGCGGTTGAAAAGCTGTCGGATTTCCTCGACCGCCGATCGCCGGCTACGGCCACACCCGAAGATCTGCGACGGTTCCAGCTGCATCTGACGGCAAGCCTCGCCCAGCCGTCAACGATCAACGTAACGACGGCCGCGCTGCGGTTTTTCTTCACCGTGACGCTCGATCAACCCGACACGGCGCGGCGCCTGACCTTCGTCCACGAGCCGCGGAAATTGCCGGTCGTGCTGAGTCAGGAAGAGGTCCTGCGCCTGCTCGAGGCCGTGACGAGCGTCAAATACAAAGCGGCGCTCAGCCTTGCCTATGGCGCAGGCCTACGCGTTTCCGAAGTCGTCTCGCTCAAAGTTTCCGACATCGACAGCAAGCGCATGTTGTTGCGCATCGAGCGCGGCAAAGGCGGCAAGGCCCGTCACACGCTGCTGTCGCCGCAGCTGCTGGAATTGCTGCGCGATTGGTGGCGTATCGCACGGCCGCCAGTCTGGTTGTTTCCAGGGCGCGACCCGACCAAGCCGATGACGACGTGCCAGCTCGGCGTCGTCTGCGTCGAAGCTGCGCGCAAGGCAGGAATAACCAAGCGTGTTTCGCTCCACACCTTGCGGCACAGCTTCGCCACGCATCTGCTGGAGAACGGAGTCGACATCCGCATCATTCAAGTTTTGCTCGGACATGCCCATCTGGAAACGACCACGCTCTATGCGCATGTCGCCGCCAATACGATCAGGGACGTCACGAGCCCGCTGGATCGTCTGAGCCCGCTGAGAACTGGAGACGCCAAGCCGCCCGCGTGAGAGCGCTGCGGTCATGGAGCGTCCTGCTCTGGAGGTTGCGGACATCTTCCGCGACCACGGGCTGGCGTGGCGCGAGGCCAACGCCGGCCATGTGAGCTTCGACCAGTTGAAGGCGATGTCGGCGATCGAGTGCTGCCGCACGGCGGCGCTCGGCGGGCATGTCGCACGTTGCGAGGATTGCGCTCACGAAGTGGTCTCGTACAACAGCTGCCTTATGGGCAAACCCCGTAATGGGGAGCTGGCGCGCCGGCATCAACATTTTTCGGTGAATTGCAGCGATTTTTGTCTCCATAACGGGGTGCTCCTGCGCCTCCGTCGGCTCGGCCATCAATGGCCGGTCACGCACGGAGACAACATGTTGGAGACCTACTTCTCGTCGTCGAAGATGCTGGGGCATCTACGAAGCGGGCCAAGCGGCCCATATCTCGATGCCTTTGCGGCCGTGCTCGAGCGGAGAGGCTATAGCGCCGGCGCCGCCGTGCGATATTTGCGGGCAGCGGCGCAGCTCGGCCACATCGTGGCTCGGCACGGACAAATGCCGAGTGACATCGATCTGGCGGCGTTCGGCGAGCACTTGCGCGTTTGCAGATGCCCGCGTGCATCGGGAGGGCGCCGTAACCACCACACCATTTTCGGCGCCAGGCTCTTCCGCCAGCACCTTGTCGAGATCCGCGTCTGCAGGCCTGCCGCCGAGGTGGCGCCTGTCGAGCCGAGCCTGGTGGCTGACTTCAAGGCTTGGATGAGCAAGCACCGCGGGGCGTCCGAGCCCACCATCAAGCTCTATTCCCGCGATGCCGCGCATTTGATGGCGGCTCTCGGGAATGATCCAGAAAGATGGGAGCCGGCCGCCATTCGCTGCTTCTTCCTGGACCGCGCAAGCCATTGCGGCAAGGGAACCGTCGAGAAGCTGACCACCAGCCTGCGCGCGTTCTTGCGATATCTTGCCGTAGAAGGCCGCTGCGGAGCGGGTCTCGCCGATGTCGTTCCAAGCTATGCCCATTGGCGGCTTGCCGACCTGCCGC
The DNA here is from genome assembly GCA_049583305.1 of Methylocystis sp. Classification (GTDB taxonomy): domain Bacteria; phylum Pseudomonadota; class Alphaproteobacteria; order Rhizobiales; family Beijerinckiaceae; genus Methylocystis. The sequence goes on along the minus strand of JBAUVQ010000207.1, from coordinate 11,655 downwards.
GATACTTGACGGCGGAGCAGGTGAACCGACTGATCGCAGCATGCGACGGCGAGGGCGTGGGACGCCTGCGTGATCGCGCGATCGTTCTGCTTTTGGCGCGCCTTGGTCTACGGGCCGGCGACGTCGCGCAGCTCCGCCTCGACGACATCGAATGGGAGACGGGCTCGCTGCGGGTTAAGGGCAAGTCGCGCCGCGAGGTGCGTCTACCGCTTCCGCAAGATGTGGGCGACGCAATCGTCGCCTATCTCGAGCGGCGCCGACCGAACTGCGCGAGCGATCACGTATTCCTGCGCAATATCGCGCCGTTCCGCCCATTCCGGAAAGGCGACGGCATCTCTTCCATGGTGCGACACCTCATGCGGCGAGCGGGTGTCGCAACGCCTGTCAAGGGAGCCCATGCTCTGCGACACACCGCGGCGACCGAGATGCTGCGTCATGGCGTTCCGCTGGAGAAAATCGGTTTGGTGTTGCGGCATCGAGGCGTCGACACGACCGCGCGCTACGCCAAGGTCGATGTCACGCTCCTAAAGCAAATCGCCCAGCCCTGGCCGGAGGTCTTCTGATGTTGAAGGCCATCGAGGCTTATCTGGCGCTGCGTCGCGCCACGGGATTCGCGATGCTGAGTGCGGAGTTCCTGCTCAAGAGCTTCGCCGATTTCGCGGCTGAGCGCAAACAAACGCATGTCCAGGCGCAATCCGCGATCGATTGGGCGGCGCGCGGGCCAACTGTCGCGCAACGCGACGCCCGGTTGAAAGCCGTCTGCCGCTTCGTGCGTCATGTCCGCGTTGAGGACGCACGCCATGAGCTGCCGCCGCTCAACCACTTCGGCGCCCGCAAGAGGCGGCGCTCGCCGCATATCTACTCGGCGGCGGAGATCACCCGTCTCATCGAGGCCGCTCTTCGGCTCCGACCGAAAGGCGGTCTGCGCTCCCAGACCTACGCGACATTGATCGCGCTGCTTTCAGTCACAGGCTTGAGGATTTCGGAGGCGCTGAAGCTGACAGTCGCCGACGTGACGCGTGACGGTCTGCTGATCCGCGAGACCAAGTTCAGAAAAACCCGGCTGGCGCCATTGCACGACACGGCGGCGGCGGGCTTGCAGCGTTACTTGGCGCGCCGCCGGCCTCGTTCCGAGACTGATCTGGTGTTCGTTGACGCAAGTGGTCTGCCGCTGCGTTACCTCAGGGTCAAGGAGACCTTCGACCGGCTCGCCGAACGAGCAGGCGTGATCGCGGCGGGGAAGCGCCGCCCGCGACTGCACGATCTGCGACACACTTTTGCGGTCCGCGTGCTGCAACAGGGACCAGAAGACCGTTGTCGAACCGGCGCGCATATGGTGGCGCTTGCGACCTACATGGGTCATGTCAACATCTATGCGACCTACTGGTATCTCGAGGCGAGCGCCGATCTCATGCGGGACGTCGCGGCGGCTGGGGAAGGGTTCCTGGTCGATGGGAGGCAATCATGACGCCGATTGCTCCTCTCATCGAAGCCTTCCTTTGCGAGACGCTCGCTCGCCAGAGGGGCGTCAGTCGACACACGCGCGACTCTTACGCCTTGAGCTTTCAACTGCTCTTCCTGTTCGCCGCAGAAAGACTGAAGGTCACGCCGTCGGCGCTGACGCTCGAGCAGCTCGACGCCGGACTCGTCGGCGCGTTCCTGGAGCATCTCGAGGATGAACGCAAAAACGCGGCGGTGACGCGCAATGTACGGCTGGCGGCCATCAAGTCCTTCTTCCACTTCCTCGAATACAGGCAGCCGGCAGCCTTGGAGCAGGTTCGTCGCGTCTTGGCGATCCCATTCAAGAAAACGGATCAGCGTCTCGTTCCATATCTTCTGCGAGAAGAGCTGCAGGCGGTGCTCGACGCTCCGGATCCCGCCACCCATGATGGCGTCCGCGACAGGGCCATGCTGCATCTGGCGGTTTGCGCGGGCCTCCGCGTGTCCGAGCTGACGGGGTTGAAGCTCGACGACATCGATTTATCGTCAGTGAGCATTCGCGTTCTTGGCAAGGGGCGGCGAGAACGGACGCTTCCCCTTTGGAAGACCACGGCCGGCGCCGTTCGCGCTTGGCTCGCCATTCGCAGGCGCGTCGCCGCGCCTGAAGTGTTCGTCAATGCTCGGGGCGAGCCGTTGAGTCGATGGGGCTTCGCCTATCTGCTCAAGCAGCACGTGGCGACCGCCGCTCGAGCCCATCCCAGCCTCGCCAAGAAACGCGTCTCGCCTCACGTGCTCAGGCACACCTGCGCGATGATCATCCTGCAAGCGACGCAGGACATCCGGAAAGTGTCGCTGTGGCTGGGACACGCCACTCTGACGACCACGGAAATCTACACGCGTGGGGATCCGACGGAGAAGCTCGACGCCATGGAGTCGATTGTCCCACCGCATCTACGGCGTGGCGCATTCCAGCCCCCCGACCGGCTGATCGCGCTCCTCAAGCCGCCTTCGTAATGGTGAGTAGGACCGGCGGCGACGGCGTGAGATCACGACCAACCCGCCGCCAGCTCCCCATTACGGGGTTTGCCCATAAGGCAGCTAATGGGCGACGCCCATTAGCTGCCGCAATAGGCATTGTCCGAAGTGCCAGAGCGCGGCGGCGAAGAGATGGCTGGCCGAACGCGAAGCCGAGTTGCTGCCCATCGCCTATCATCACGTGGTCTTCACCCTGCCGGCGGCGATCGGCGACATCGCCTATCAGAACAAAGCCGTGGTCTACGACCTGCTGTTCAAGGCCTCCGCCGAATCTTTGATCACGATCGCCGCTGATCCCAAACACCTCGGGGCGCGGATCGGCGTGACGTCCGTGCTGCACAGCTGGGGATCGGCGCTCACCTTCCATCCGCATGTCCACATGATCGTTCCGGGCGGCGGCGTCTCCTTGGATGGTTTGAGCTGGAAAGCCTGCCGGCCGGGGTTCTTCCTGCCGGTGCGCGTGCTGTCGCGGCTGTTCCGTCGGCTGTTTCTGGAAATGCTCGCCGAAGCCCACGCCGCCGGGCGGCTGCTCTTCTTTGGCGCCTTGGCCAGGCTCGCGGACCCCAACGCCTTCGCGCAATATCTGGCCCCGTCGCGAAAGGTCGAATGGGTGGTCTTCAGCAAGCGCCCCTTCGGCGGCCCCGAGGCCGTGCTCGCCTATCTGTCGCGCTACACCCACCGCATCGCCATATCCAATAGCCGCCTGCTGGCCTGCGACGAAGCCGGCGTCGCTTTCAAATACAAGGATTACCGTGCCAAGGGCCGCGCCAAGCAAAAGGTCATGCGGCTCGCGACCGACGAATTCATCCGCCGCTTCCTCCTCCATGTCCTGCCGAGCGGCTTTCATCGCATTCGCCATTACGGCTTGTTCGCAAGCAGCGTCCGCGCTCGAAACATTGCTCGCGCGCGCGAACTGCTCGCCGTGGACATCCCGGCCCCACGAGACGGGTGCTCCCAGGACGCCGCCCAACCCGAGACGCGCCTCCTCGCGCTTCCTTGTCCATGCTGTGGCGGTCGCCTGATCGTCATCGAGAGCTTCGGACGCGGACGCGCTGCGCGCGGCTCTCGGCTCGGTCAAATCAGGATCGACACGTCATGATCGACGCCGCTTCGTGGTTCGCCTTGCAACGCCATTCCTTCGCGCTGTCCCTCGCTCGCCGGCGTCGACCGAACTCGGCCTTCGACCCGCCTGAAGCCCGTTCAAAACACGACGGCCACGAAAAATTTGATTGTGACGCCGGCCATGAGCGAAACTTCCAAAGGCTCGAGCCGCCGGAATCATTCCCGACCGCATCAAACGCCGGTCGCGCCCTTCGACAGCGACCACCCGCCTCTCCCAAATCCCCATAGCGCGCCCGCGACGACCCCGCCTCAACGGCTCGCGGTTTGGTGCAAGAAAGGTTTTCGAATGCCGGCCCGACTCCGCCGCAGACGACCGTACTTGGGGAGCCGGCATTCGAAAACCTAAAACTTATCGATGGCCATATGCCTTGGATTGCCTGATGCGATCCGATCCGACGAAAGCAAAGGCGACGATGGCGCGGCTGCGTTTGCAGAACAAGAAGTAGCGAGAGAGATTGGCGCTCGTCGTCGCGACGGCTTTGCAGCTGCTGCATGTTGAACGCGGTTTACGGCAAGAGCGCATGGCTGAAGGAGGGCGCGATTGACGCGTCCTGGCCGTCCGCCGGATTGCCCGAGGCCGTGTACGCGGACAATGGCGACGGTTTCCGCAGCCATGCTTTTGCATGGGCGTGCCGCAAAAGTGCGATTGTGAAGGGGGTCATCGCCGAGTAGATAGGGACGTTGCCGCCACCATCCCTCGGAGACCCGGACGAGCGGAATTCCCGCATCCGGTTTTTTATGAGTGAGATTCGCTCGCGGCGGCGTATCCTTGGGCGATCTTGGCTGACGGCAAAGGATGGCGTTTCAAGAGATCGTTGAAACGCGCCCATGTGACGACGCTATGGCGATCTCGTCGAAACAGCCATTTTCGCCATGTTCGCCCCACTTGATGGGCGAAGCCCCGCAGTCGTCGAATGTTGCCGCCGACGCCGTAGTAGGCGAAGTGGCCCCGCATCATGGATGACAGATGGCGATGCTGGTCGCGGATTGGCTCGTGTCGGTGGCGCCGACACCAGTCGCTCACTGCGGCCACCGCTCGGGCAAAGCGGCTTTTGGCCGTGACCATCCACTTAGGTTTGCGCGGCCCGCATAGCGCGATATCCGCTGGATCACGTAGGGCCGCAGCTTTCGCTCCGAGCCATTACGGGTGGCCTCCGTCTCACGGGGATAATCGCAAAAAGTCATAGCTATCTGCACCTGGCCTATATGCCGGCGCCGTTGTCGAAGGATTCGCTGTGGGCCTTGGCCTGGGTGACGTTCGTGCCAGGCGCCACGCCATGCGTGAGCCAGACATTGCCGCCGATGGACGCGCCTTTGCCGATGGTGATTCTGCCAAGGACCGTCGCGCCGGCGTAAATGACCACTTCGTCCTCGATGATCGGATGTCGCGCGCGGCCTTTGACCAGGGCGCCATTCTCGTCGACCTCGAAGCGCTTGGCGCCCAGGGTGACCGCCTGATAGAGCCGAACGCGCCGACCGATGACCGCCGTCTCGCCGATGACGACGCCGGTTCCGTGATCGATGAAAAAGCCTTCTCCGATCTCGGCGCCGGGATGAATATCGATGCCGGTCTGGGAATGCGCGATCTCCGAAACGATCCGCGCCAGCATCGTGACGCCCAGTCGATAAAGCCGATGCGCGAGACGATGACGAATAACCGCCGCGACGCCAGGATAGCAAAACACGATTTCATCGTGGCTTTTGGCGGCGGGATCGCCCTCGAAGGCGGCGCGAATGTCGGTGTCGAGCAAGGCGCGGACCTTAGGCAACTCCAGAATGAATTCCTGGGCGATTTCATTCGCCCGTCGTTCCAGTTCGGCGGGCGTTTCGTCATGGCCGCGCGAGAAAAGCAAAAGCTCGCGACGCGCTTGCTCTTCAAGCAAGCGCGAGGTCGCATCGAGAGTCCTTGCGATGAACACGTCGAGATCGTCGGCCCGCAGTCCAGGCGGACCAAAGTGCCGAGGATAAATCACCGACACCAGTCCGTCGACAATATCGATCATCGCGTCGCGCGACGGCAACTCGGGCAAGGGACCACCCCGATATCGGCTCTTCTGGGACGCCGCGCGGAGTTTGCGCAACTCCAGAACAACGCCGTCGATGGGGGTGCGGGCGTTGGTGTTTGTTCCGCGCTCTATCAGTTGGCTCATGCCGCTCGCCCTTGTGATCGCCGCAACTCACTCATGCCTACACACACTTTCTATAGACATAGTAATCTATTGCGCCAGCGACCACAAGTTTGCTTTCTTCAGTAGGCGTCTTTCGCGACGGCGCGCTCGCGAAGACAGGGTCGGTCTCAGACCTCCGCCGCCGCGACGAAGCCATGCTCGCCGCCACCCTCTTTCAAAGCGGCTTCATCGGCTTCCTCAACTCGGTGGGACGCGATCCGTGCTGTCGCGGGACCTCGCCGCGCGGCGATCAAAAAAGCCTCGACAGCAGCGTCGGGACCCGCGACGAGCGTCTCCACCGATCGATCGCGGCGGTTGCGCACCCAGCCGTCGAGATGCAGTCGTCCGGCCTCGCGGGCGACGAAGACGCGATAACCGACGCGCTGAACGCAGCCTTCGACGACGATACGGGCTATGCGGGTCTGCGTGATTGTCATGTGTTCCTAAACCCGGGCCGATGGACGATGGCCTTCGCGTCAAACGAGATAGTAGAGCCTGTCGATTTGATGGGGAGCCTGTGGCGTCAAGCGCCCGCGAATGGCCCGGATGGCGGCCAAAGTGGCGGAATCTTCGTCGGCGCCTTGCACGAAAACGTGATTTTTCGGTAGCCATGCGAAGAAGTTCAGACGCAGAAAGGAGTCGAGAAGGTCGGGTTGAACGCCGGCGAGCCAGACGGTGATGTCTTGACGTTCGGCCTGTTTGAGGAAGTGTTCGAAATGTTCGAGCGCCACAACATCGGGGTGACGCACGCGTTTGAGACGCAGCATGACATGATCTATCGTTTCGCGATGGGCGCGGTGCAAAATCTGCTCAAAGGCGCGGTCGAGTTCGGCGCCGGCGCCGAAGAACAGTTCACCCTCCAGATCATAGAGCAGGAAGCCTTCGTTGGGCGGATCGGACCGCTGCTTCTCGCGCACAATCTCGCGATTATCGACCACGAGTTCCGTCGCCTTTAGTTGCGCGGCGCGCGGAACGAACAGGAGGATCGAGATTGCGACGCCGATCATGATGGCTTGGTCGAGTCCGAAAGCCAGCGCCGAAAAAGCCGTTATGCCGACGACGCCGGCGTCCATTCGCGTCGCGCGCAGCGTGAAGGCGAGGCGTTTCACGTCGATCAGCCGCGCGGCGGTCAGCAGCAACAGCGCCGCCAGAGCCGCCTTGGGCACATAGCGCGCGAGCGGCGCGAGGCCGAGCACCGCGATCGCGACGAAGCCGGCTGTGAGCACGCCAGAAAGGCGCGTCGCCGCGCCGGCCTGGAAGTTGATCGCCGAACGCGACAGCGAGCCCGATCCAGGCAGGCATTGAAAGAATCCGCCGGTCAGATTGGCTAAGCCCTCGGCGAGGCATTGGCGATTGAAATCAAGCGGCTGGCGCGTCTGGTAAGCGATGGATTTAGCGATCGCCAGCGCCTCCAACAGCCCGAGGAAGGCGATGGCCGCGGCGTCGGGGGCGAGATCCAGAAACCAGCCGAGCTTCACCATTGGAATGTGCGGTGTCGGCAGGCTGTTCGGCACCGCGCCGGCGACACCGATCGCGGTCTTGCCGTCAAGGCCGGGCGTGGTCCAGTCGGCGAGATAGGCACCGACGCCGACGATGACGAGCACGGCCAGCATGTCGAACTGCGGCCATTTTTTGCGGCGCGTGAGGTCGCGGAACAACACCGCCAGCGCCAGCGTCGTCGTTGTCGCGATGACCGCCTTGAGGTTGATCACGTCGCCGGCCGAGAGCGTGAGCCAAAGGCGATGCAGAACGTGCTGCGCGCCGGTGCCCTTTTCGCGCAGGCCGAGCGCGTTGCCGATCTGGCCGATCGCCAGCAACAGCGCCGCCGCGCTCATGAAACCAAGGATCACCGATTCCGAGATATAGCGAGTGAGATCGCCCAGACGAAACACCGCGATGAAGATCTGGATCGAGCCCACCATCACGCCGAGCAGGAACATCGCTTCCGCCGCTTCGACACGCTGCTCGGAATCGAAGATCGAAAGGGCGCTGAACACGACAAGCGAGATCGCGCTGGTCGGACCGTTGATGAGATGCGAGGAGGAACCGAACACGGAAGCGACGGCGGTCACGAGAATCGCCGAATAAAGACCATAGCGCGGATCCACTCCGGCGAGCAGCGCATAGGCCATGCCCTGCGGCAAGGAAATCGCGGCGACCGTCAGGCCCGCGACGAGATCACGCCGAAACTCCGCCAGGCTGTAGTCGATCTTGAAGGTCATTTGCGCCGCGATCCGATGATTATGTCGATGACGCCGTTTTCGGCGAAGAATTTTTCGTTGGCGTCGTCCCAGTCCCGGGCGATGTCGGTGATCGGCGCGAGCGTCAGCGTCGGAAAATTCACGCCCGCCTTGTGCGCGGCGTAGGGCTTATAGGGGCGGTAGCCAAGGCGAGCGATAGTTTCCTGCGCCTCGTCGCTGAACAGGAAGGTCAGATAGGCTTTGGCGTCGTCCAGTTCGCCGTCGCGCGCGACGGCGGCGTCGACCCATGCGACATAGGGTTCCGCGAGGATGCTAACGGGGGGATAGACGATCTCGAGCTTTCCCTTGGAGTCGGCGACCTCACGCAGCGCCTCGTTCTCCCAGGTAAGATGGACGTCGCCGATTTCCTGGATCGCGAAACTGACGGCGGCGCCGCGCGCGCCCTCTTCGAGCGCGGGAACATGCTGGTAAAGCGATCGCAGATAGGCGCGCGCCTCGCCGTCGCTTCCGCCCCGGGTCACGGCAGCCGCCCAGGCGGCGAGCGCCGCGAGCTTGCCGTTGCCCGAGGTTCGCGGGTCCGGCGTGACGACTTCGAGGCCAGACGCCAGAAGATCGGGCCAATCCCTGACGTGATGTGGATTGCCGCGACGCACAACGAACACGATGGTCGAGGTGTAGGGCAGGGAATGATTTGGCAGCCTTCCGGCCCAGTTCGGCGCGATCAACCCGCGCTTTCGCAAGCCGTCGATGTCGCTGAAAAGGCCGAGGGTGACGACATCGGCGGGCTGTTCGCCGCTGATGATCCTTCGCGCCTGTCGCGAGGAGCCGCCGTGCGACTGGGCGATGACGACATGACGCCCCGTCTCTTTTTCGTGGGACGCGACAAAGAGCGGGTTCAGCGCCTGATAGAGTTCTCGGGTGGGATCGTAAGAGACATTGATGAGTTGATGCGGGACGTTCCCCGGCGCATTCTTGATTGCGATCAGCGACATGCCGGTGATGGCGGCGGCCATCGCGCCGAGATTTAGCCAATTTCGCCAACGCGTCATCACGATCTCTTACTTTTCGACGCGCCAATAGGCGGCGCGTTCAGCGCGCCGCGCGCTCGGCGGAACCGGAAGCACCCGCCATCAGAAAATAGCCCGCGCCTCGAGCAGTCCTGATGGGACTGCCGCGATGGGTAGAATTAAGCGTCTTGCGCAATCGCCCGATGTGCACGTCGACCGTGCGCTCGTCGATATCCGCGCCGCGACCCCAGACGAAATCGCGCAATTGCGCGCGTGTAAAAACATGTCTCGGCTTGCCCATCAAACAGAGAAGGATCGAAAACCCGCGCTTGGGGATCTTGATTTCGAGTCCCCCGCGCCAGAGGCGGCGCGTCGAGACGTCGAGTTCGATATCGCCGTGGACGAGGAGTGCGCGCGTCGCCGGTCCATGCGCGGGCAAAGCGCCAGCCTGACGTTCGAAGCCCCGAACCTTTCCGCCAAACCCAGCGGCGTCGAGATTGTCTCGGATCGAGTTGGCGCGAGCCGGCGGCATTGCGTTCTCCCGGCGTTGTCGAAAGCAACGCCCCTATTATTAGCTTGTCGAATGGACTTGGCTTCCCAACCCGCGCGCGCGTCGGGGATCAGGCGGGCCTGACCCACTTAGTCTACATAGTCGACAATTATAGTCAACTTACTTGTTCATTTTCGCGATCTCATGGCGACGGAAGGAAGCGGCTCAGCACCGCCAGTATGATCAGCGACACGACTCCGACGCCAAGGCTCCAGCCGATCAGTTTCCTTTCGATCGGCAACAGCGGTTCGGTGTGGCGCAGCTTGGCTTCGTCCGGGATGGTGGGTTCGCTCATTGGCTTGCTCCCTTGATTTCAGCCGGCCAGCGGCGGTTTGACGCCGGCGAAGAACACCCAGGAAATCGCCAGTCCGACCCAGATGATGAAGCCGAACAGGCTGACGACGTAAACCAGCGCCAATCGCGCGAGGCCCTCGTCCCAAAGCTTGCGGAAGTCCGAGAGCACGCCGATCGAGAAAAAGGTCAGTATGAAGAATATCACCCGAAACGTGTTCGCCTCCGCGATGGCGGGCGCCAGCTTTTGCGTCAACCCGCCGCCGAGCGCGAGCGCGAGAACGATGACGAAGGTGAGGATGAAGCCGAGAATAAACTTCGGGAAGCGCTCCCAAATTTCGGAGAGTTTCGCCTTGTCGTCCTTTTCGGCGTTGATGTGGTTGGTCCAGATGTAGGCGAGCAGGAAGGCCCAGACGCCGATGAAGATGTCGATGAAGACTTTTACGGTCGTGGTGGTCGCGAGAATCCAACCCGGTTCGTAGTTGACGCCTTCGCTGGCGGCTTGAGCGAGCAGCAGCGATTCCGTTATGCCGCCGGCCGCGATGGCCGCGCCGTCCGTTTTCACCGCGAGACCGAGCCAGGCGGCCGCGACCAGGGGTTCGTGCGAAAGGAATGTCTGCGCGAGGAAAGGCAGGACCAGCACTTCGACAACGGCGAAGACCACCACGAGCGAGGAGACCAGCACCGCCACTTGAGGTCGGGCGCGGATCGCGCCGCCGGTGGAAATGGAGGCCGCGACGCCGCAGATCGAAATGCCCGACGCCAGCGGCGCGGCCCATTCGCGCGTGAAGCCGAAATATTTGCGCGCGACGAAATAAACGACGGCCCAATAGATCAGATAGGCCTCGATGATCGCCGCGACGCCGCGCAGCAATACCGACGACGCCAGCGTCAACTTGCCGACTGTTGTCGCCGCGATGAACCCGCCGAGGATGACGATGGCGATCTTGATATAGAGTTCGGGCCGTATCGCTTCCTTGAGCCAATCCGCGAAACGCGGAAAAAAGTTCGCGATTATGATTCCGACCAGCAGCGCGATTATGAATCCGCCCTCGTTGGTCAGTTTCAACGACCAGGAAATGCCGAACTTCGTTAGATCGGCGGGCGTCACCGCGGCCAGATGCGCGTAGGAGCCGACGAACCAACTCGCATAGGCGATTGCGAAGACGATGGTGAAGGCGAACGCGAAACGTCTCGTATCGCCTCCCGAGGCCCAGACGGCCAGAGTTAGTGTCGACAGCAGAGCGAGAAAGGTCGCGGCCAGGGCGAAGGCGCCGCCAAGATCGGCATAGGTTTTGGAGACGGCGCCGAGCGCATGCGACGGATCGATCCAGACCGAGGTCGCGGCGGCCCAGCCCAGCAGATCGAAGCCCGCGACGCCCGCGAGCGCCAAAACAAATACGAGCAGACCGACCAGAACCGACGACCAGTCCTCGGTCAATTTGCTTGGCCGCTCCACAACGGGCGAGAGGGCGATTTCAGACATTGCGTGGCCTTTCGAAGGAGCTGCGTCGGCGTCCCGCGCCGGAGGTTTGAATTCGCGGCCGCCCGTGGGCGACCGCGCTCGCCAAGGAAAACAAAGTGATGTCGATCTATTCGCGGCGATTTTATTTCAGCCGAGCCTGTACTTTTTGCAGCCCCGCGAGCGCATATTGTTCGTCCTTCTCGGAACCGCGCGCGCCGCCGACGCCGATCACGCCGATGATTTCATCGTTGACCTTGATGAGGACGGCGCCGGCGCGGGCGAGGTAGTTGGGGTTGGCCGCGACCTTGTCGGCGAGCGTTTTGTCCGTCTTGACCTGCTCGGCGAGCGCGCCCGAGGCTTCCTTGAAGGCCAGGGC
>JBAUVQ010000206.1:0-1564 GCA_049583305.1 Methylocystis sp. | reverse complement strand
GTTTTGGGATTCCCGAAGGCGGAGATGTGTGAGACGCTATGTCCTTTTTAGGGTGGCTCGTTCCGCGGCATGCAACAACGAGGGTTGGCCGACGAATCGGTCGAAGCCTCATGCATGGGGAACGAGCCATGAAACAGTCTACGATGACCTATGTGGCGATGGATACACACAAAAAGTCTATTTCGGTTGCGCTGGCGGAAGGCGGGCGACGTGGGGAAACGCGCTTCATTGGCGAGATTCCCAGTCGTCCTGAGGCTGTGGCCAAGATGGTCGACCGGCTCGCCAAGAAGCATGGCCAATTGGCGTTCTGCTATGAAGCCGGGCCTTGCGGCTACGGGCTCTATCGACAAATCACGGTGCTCGGCCATGAATGCGTCGTTGTCGCGCCCTCGTTGATCCCCACGCGACCGGGCGACCGAGTTAAGACCGATCGTCGCGACGCGGTGACACAAGCGTCTTTGTTCCGCGCGGGCGAGCTGACGCCGGTTTGGGTTCCAGATGACGCTCACGAAGCCATGCGCGATCTTTCCCGCGCTCGTCAAGCAGCGGTGGAGGCTTTGCGGCGCGCACGCCAGCAGGTGTTGAGCTTCCTTCTGCGGCAAGGCCGCGTGTATTCAGACGGCGAGAATTGGACGAAGAAGCATCGTCTATGGCTCGCGGCGCAACGCTTCGAGCATCCGGCGAGGCAAATCGCCTTCGAGGAGCTGGCGCAGGCGGTGGATGAGGCGAAAGCTCGTCGTGATCGGCTGACCAAGCAGATGGAGGAGCTTCTGCCTTCCTGGTCGCTCGCGAAGGTGGTTGCAGCCCTCCAAGCGTTGCGAGGAGTCGCGATGATCTCGGCCATCACTCTCGTCGCGGAAATCGGCGACTTCAAGCGTTTCGCCAACCCGCGCCAGCTCATGGCCTATTTGGGGCTGACGCCGAGCGAATGCTCGTCCGGCGCCAAGACGGCGCGCGGCTCCATCACCAAGGCGGGCAACACGCGAGCGAGACGGGTGCTCGTCGAAGGCGCCTGGACCTATCGGCTCCCGGCGCGAATGGGAACAGATATCCTCAAACGCAATGAGGCGCTGCCGCAGGCGATCAAGGAGATCGCCTGGAAGGCGCAGGCGCGGCTGTGCGCAAGATATCGCCGGCTCTCCAAGGCGGGAAAGCCAACCAATGTCGTCTGTGTCGCGATCGCGCGCGAACTCGCCGCCTTCGTTTGGGCGATTGCGACGAACGACGCCATGGCGGTCGTCGTAGCGTGATGGCAGGCGGTTCAGCAGGGAGGGACCAAGCATTCAGTGCGAACATCTGCGCATCGCCGGCGGCGGAGGCACGGTAGGGCAATCCTCGATCTAGATTCTGTGGCCGGTGAAATCGACGCCCGTTGTGAGACAGAGGCAGGCCCGAGACGAAAACGCGGTCTTGCGGTATCCAATCCGCGCATCAGAGTCTGATCAACCGTCGTCTCGAAGCCTTCGCCGCCAGCGATGCGCAGCCATATTCCTTCAACCGCCGCCGCGGAACGACGCCTCGTGGTCAACGGGGTGGAAAAAGGACATGAGAATCTATAGGCGAC
>JBAUVQ010000205.1:0-2503 GCA_049583305.1 Methylocystis sp. | reverse complement strand
GGAGATAGGTCGTCGCCGGATAGACCTGGCAGGCCGAGGCGTCGAGCGAATTCCCCAGCCATTGCACGACCAGCGCGACGCTCGTGCAATTGGGCAGCGTCGCCTGCAACTGATCGAGCGCGAACATCACGTCGGTGCGCGTTCCGCCGGGCGCGTGATAGGTGTTGACCGGCTCGAAAGTCGAAGTGCCCGGCTGCATTCCGCTATACGCGACGGTGTCGTAAGCGAACTCGCCCGACGCGGGGATGAGGTTTATCGCGGAGAGATAGGGGAAAGTCATGCGGGCCTCTGGGATTGTCGCTGCCTTCTCCCACTTGTGGGAGAAGGTGGCCCCGCGAAGCGGGGGCGGATGAGGGTTTTCGCGGCTTGGATGGAACTTCCCAGCAGCCCTCATCCCCCGTGCTTCGGGCGACGCCTTCTGTCGCGAACGAGAGAACGGGCGATCAACCGAGCAAAAAGCGGGTCACGCGCGGGACGAAGGCCACGACATAAGGTTGAGCGGCGCCATCGCGGCGGCCATGTCTTGCGCGGCTTTGAGATGCGCCGGGTTGTCCACGTCGAAGGTTTCCGTCGTCGCCGACATCACCAGCCCGCCGTTCGGCAAATGCTCGGACAACGCCGTCGACGGCGGCGTGATTTTCTCGGCGAGCCAGGGATTGAGATATTGAATCCAAGCCGGAGGAAAAAATGAGTCGCCAGCGTATAATTGAATCAGCGGCTGGGAATAGGCGCCCGCCACAAAAGGCTCCCAGGCGTCCACGATCGCCTGCAGGGCGGAACGAAAAATCTGGTAGCTGATGATGTCGGCGTCGGGTCGAGAACCGGTCGGCGCATTGGTCGTGAGCGTCACGTGATTCGAAAAACTAGATCTTAGGATCGAACCCGCACGACAGCTCGCCGTGAAGGAGCGACTTTTCGGCGTATCACGCGTGTGCGCGCCGAATGAATAGCCATAGGCGGGAATGGGCTCTCTCCAATCGTCCCGCACGATCTTGGCGGCGATCTCCTGGGCGAAGCGGCCACGTACTTCCTCGAAATTCTCGGGACGCTTCACGCCGCAAGTCCAAAGGCTGAAAGCGGGATAGATCGCCTTTAATGCGTCGATCATGCACAGGAAACGCGCGGCGATTTCGTCCGGCGTCTCGGCGCGCTGCTCCCAGTCGCAGGTGACGAAGAAATCTTTGCTCTTGGTCGTCTTGATCTCGATTGGGATCGGGCTTCTCGTCATGGAGCCTCCGCGGGAACATAAAATACTTTGATCTTTCGAAGCGCCGCTTCTCCGCGAAACCACTCTCTCGCCTTGTCCGCAGCCTCGGGCTCGGCGAAATACCATTCGATCATACGCGATCCCGCCGCGGCGACCTGCCTCCCAGCCTGCGGCAACCACTCTTCGTCGCGAATTTTATCGGCCAAAAAATCGGATTTCATCAGTCCCGCATACCCCGGCCCCTTGGCTTCGATCATCGTTCCGCTGTTTCTACCGCTCCCGGCCGGGACGCGCGGCTGACTCGGATCATATTTGGCGAGGCCGCGCGCGGGCGCGTCGAAGCCGAGCCCCTTCATCAAACCGGCGGGGGACATTCCCGCGTCGAGCAGTTCCTCGGCCAGAAACAGCCGATAGGCGTCGGAGGGCTCATCCAGCCGGGGAATTCGGGCGAAGGCCAGACGGATGTTGGCCAAAGCCTACTCGCCGCGCCGCCAATGGGCGAAAGCCTCGCCCAGATGGCGCGGCAAATCCGCGGAGGTCGGCCCCGGGGACATCGGCCGGCCATGCGCGACGGCGAGCAAAGTAAACAGGCGGTCCTCGCCTTCTTCGGGTTCGAGCGCCGGCTCCCCTTGGGAATCGCGCGTCATCCGCGCAAGAATCGTTCCGGCGCCGAGGACGAGGCCGTCATCGCCTATCTCGGCGGCGTAGGCGATCGGCCGCGATCGCGCGCGCCTTTCAAATCGCTTCTTGAGCGCGTCACCGCGAAGCATCCGCCTCTCTCCTGAAACAACTACGGAATGCGCTCAGCCTAATTCGAGCCCGCGCGCCCGTGAAGAGCGAACGAGGAAAACCGAGCCTCGATCGGCGAGACACGCGCCGGTCTCGCGCTCCCCCCACCCCTCACGTCGGATTCAATCCCCGCACGCCAAGGTGCAACCCGTCCTGCACATGGCGGCCGACCGCCTTCATGATCTCGCGGCCGTTGCCCTGCAAGAAGCTCGCGACGCCCTGCGCATCGAGCGCGTGGACGTGGAAATTCACCGGCGCGTGAACGCTCGGCGCGGCGTCGCCGCGCGCCCCGCCGTTGTTGACGAGATTGCGAAACGCCTCGCCCTGCGAAGCGGTCATCACCAGTTCGCTCTTGTGCACCATCGCGAGCTGGTCTTGCGGAATGTTCCAGGCGCCGATGTCGAAGGAGGCGATGCTGGCCGCGCCCGCGAAGAGTAAAGAACCCCTCACGTCGGATTCAATCCGCGCACGCCAAGGTGCAACCCGTCCTGCACATGGCGGCCGACC
>JBAUVQ010000204.1:0-54911 GCA_049583305.1 Methylocystis sp. | reverse complement strand
ACGCTCGAAGACGGCGTGATCGTCGGGGCGGGCGCCAAAATCCTCGGACCCATCACCATCGGCCGCAATGCGCGCATCGGCGCCAATTCCGTGGTGATCGAAAGCGTGACGCGCGACGCGACGGTGGTCGGGATTCCAGCGAAAATCGTGCATCGCGACATCGGGCGCCGCGCCATCGATGGCCGCATCAACCTCAATCATCATCTGATGCCCGATCCGGTCGGCGAAGCCTTTTCGGTCCTACTGGACCGAGTCGAGTTTCTGGAAACGCGAGTGTCGCATCTGCAACGGCGTCTGCGCGAGCGCGACAAAAGTGGCAAGTCGCACGAAAGCGCAATGCCCAAGGCGGAGACGCCGCGCATTATATGAAGGAGATGTCATGTCCGAACCCGCCATACTGCTGCAACTGAAGGAAGCGACCTGCGCCGAGGACTTCTTCACGCTGCTCGGCGTCGACTATGAGCCGAAGGTCGTCAACGTCGCGCGCCTGCACATACTGCGGCGCATGGGTCAATATCTCTTCAGCGAGGATTTCTCCGACGCGGACGAGTCTTCGATGACGGCGCGCTGCAAGGAATTCCTTGAACGCGCTTATCAGGATTTTCTGAAGTCCACGCCGATCGACGAGCGACTGTTCAAAGTCCACAAGGACGCCGTCAAACCGGCGCCTGCGCCGAACTTCGTACAGCTCAACGTTCTGAAATGAACGCCTGAGCGCACCGAAAAGGACAACTCCGATGCATATCGTCGTCTGCATGAAGCAAGTGCCCGACTCGGCGCAAATTCGCGTTCATCCGGTCACCAACACCATCATGCGCCAGGGCGTTCCGACGATCATCAACCCCTATGATCTTTTTGCGATCGAAGAGGCGCTGCGGCTGCGCCAGCAGCTCGGCGGCGAAGTGACGATCCTCACGATGGGGCCGCCCTCGGCTGAGGACAGTCTGCGCAAAGCATTGAGCTTCGGCGCCGATCGCGCCGTGCTGCTCACGGATCGGTTCTTCGCCGGCGCCGACACCCTCGCGACGACCTATGCGCTGGCGACGGCCATTCGCAAGATCGGCGTGGAATTCGGCCCCGCGGACATCGTCTTCACCGGAAAGCAGACCATCGACGGCGACACGGCGCAGGTCGGTCCAGGCGTCGCCAAGCGGCTGGGATTGATGCAACTCACCTATGTCTCGCATATCGACAAGGTCGACATCGAGGCGGGGACGATCGAGGTCGAGCGGCGCAGCGAGGGCGGCGTGCAGAAGCTGCGCACCAAAATGCCTTGCCTGATCACGGTTCTCGAAGGGGTCAACGAAATGCGCGTCGGTTCGTTGACGGACGCGCTGAAGGCGGCGCGGGCGAAGATCGTCACATGGAACTCGAAAGACGCCGGCGTCGAGGACATCGCCAAATGCGGTCTGCGCGGCTCGCCGACCATCGTCAAGAAAGTCTTCGCGCCAAAACCCCGCGCGGAGAAAGCCGAATTCATCGAACTCGGCGAGAAACCCGGCGACGCCTTCGTCGAGGCCCTGTTCCAGCGGCGGCCGAAACTCGAAGCGGAGCTCGAGCAGCTCGCGCGCGGTTACTGATCTTTGAAACGGGAGCGCAACACATGAACGACACGGCAAAGGCTCCTGCTCCGGCGGGGCGCGCGGCGGCGAAAAAGGAACTGCCGGCTCATCTCAAGGCCTATAAGCACGTCTGGATTTTCATTGAGCAGGAGCGCGGCCAAGCGCATCCTGTTTCTTGGGAGCTGATGGGCGCGGGACGCGTGCTCGCCAACAAGCTCGGAGTCGATCTCGCGGCGGTCGTCGTCGGCGAGCGCGGCGAGGCGACGCAAGCCGTGGTGCGCGAAAGCTTCAACTACGGGGCGGACCTCGCCTATCTTGTCGCGGACGACGTCCTGAAGGATTACCGCAACGAAAGCTACACCAAGGCGCTGACGGACCTCGTCAACGCTTATCAGCCGGAAATTTTGCTGCTCGGCGCGACGACGCTCGGGCGCGATCTCGCCGGCTCCGTCGCCACGACGCTCTTGACCGGCCTCACCGCCGATTGCACGGAGCTCGACGTTGACGCCGAAGGCTCTCTGGCCGCGACACGGCCGACTTTCGGCGGATCGCTCCTCTGCACGATCTTCACGTTGAACTATCGCCCGCAAATGGCCACCGTGCGCCCGCGCGTGATGCCGATGCCGGAGCGGGTCGAAAAGCCGCTCGGCCGCGTCGTCGAACATCCGCTCGGCATGGTGGAAGACGACATTGTCACGAAAGTGTTGTCCTTTCTGCCAGACCGCGACTCGACGAAGTCCAATCTGGCTTTCGCCGACGTCGTCGTGGCGGGCGGGCTCGGCCTCGGTTCTCCGGAAAACTTCCAACTCGTCCGGCAACTGGCCTCGACGATCGGCGGGGAGTTCGGCTGTTCGCGGCCGCTCGTGCAAAAGGGTTGGGTTAGCTCCGACCGGCAGATCGGCCAGACGGGCAAGACGATCCGTCCGAAGCTTTACATCGCGGCCGGCATCTCCGGGGCGATCCAGCATCGCGTCGGCGTCGAAGGCGCGGATTACATCGTCGCGATCAACACCGACAAGAACGCGCCGATCTTCGACTTCGCCCATGTGGGCATCGTCACCGACGCGGTACGGCTTTTGCCTGCACTCACGGAAGCCTTCTCGAAACGATTGTCTCCGCATCAGCGCGACCGTCTCGCGAGCTAGGGGAGAGACCCATGATCGACGAAAGATTCGACGCGATCGTCGTCGGCGCCGGCATGGCCGGCAACGCGGCGGCGCTGACGCTGGCGCAGAGGGGACTGAAGGTCCTGCAATTGGAGCGCGGCGAATATTCCGGCTCCAAGAACGTGCAGGGCGCGATCCTCTATTCCGAAATGCTGGAGAAGCTCATCCCTGACTTCCGCGAAGACGCGCCGCTCGAGCGACACCTCGTCGAGCAGCGCTTCTGGATGATGGACAATAATTCCCATACCGGTTTGCACTACCGTTCCGATGAGTTCAACGAGGAGCGCCCGAACCGCTACACGATCATTCGCGCGCAATTCGACAAATGGTTCTCCTCCAAGGTGCGGCAGGCCGGCGCCGTCGTGTTGTGCGAGACCACCGTGGTGGAGCTCCTTCAGGACGCTTACGGCAAAGTTATCGGCGTGCGCACCGATCGCAAGAATGGACAAGTCGGCGCCGACGTGGTCGTGCTGGCGGAGGGCGTGAGCGGACTACTCGGCACGCGGGCTGGTCTGCGCAAGACGCCTGACAAAAACAACGTCGCGCTCGCCGTCAAGGAGATGCATTTCCTGCCGCAGGAAACTTTAGAGGCGCGCTTCAATTTGCGCGGCGATGAGGGCGCGGTCATCGAGGCGGTCGGGACGATCTCCGAAGGCATGACCGGCATGGGCTTCATCTACACCAACAGGGAATCGATATCGCTCGGCATCGGCTGTCTCGTCGCGGATTTCGAGAAGACGGGGACGACGCCCTATAGCTTGCTCGAAAAATTCAAACAGCACCCCTCGGTGGCGGCGCTGATCGCCGGCTCGGAAGTCAAGGAATACGCCGCGCATCTTATTCCCGAGGGGGGCTTCAAGGCCATTCCGCAGCTCTTTGGCGACGGCTGGGTCGTCGTCGGCGACGCCGCGCAGCTCAACAATGCGATACATCGCGAAGGCTCCAACCTTGCGATGACCTCCGGGCGTCTCGCCGCGGAGGCGATCTTCCAAATCAAGTCGCGCCGCGAGCCGATGACCAAGGAAAATCTCGCGCTCTACAAGAAGATGCTCGACGACTCGTTCGTCATGAAGGATCTGAAAAAATATCGGGACATGCCGGATTTGCTGCATATCCAGGCGCACAACTTCTTCCTGACCTATCCGCAGCTTGTCTCCAAGGCGATGACGAATTTCCTGCGCGTCGACGGCACGCCGAAGCGAGAAAAAGAGAAAAGCACGTTCCGCTCGTTCATCGCGGCGCGTTCGCTCACGGGCTTGGTCGGCGACGCCGTGCGACTGGCGCGCGCATGGAAGTAGCGGGTGATGAAATCTTTTAGCAACGGAGAAGGACAATGAGCGCAGAAGCAGCCGTCCGCGTCGAAGACAAGCTCTACCTCAATCGCTATCTCGTCGACGCCGGACGCGCCCACATCAAGGTGCGCCCGCACACCACGCCCTCGCCGCAACTCTTGAGTCTGCTCAAGGTCTGTCCGGCGCATTGCTATGAGATGAACACGGCCGGCCAGATCGAGATCGCGACGGACGGCTGCGTCGAATGCGGCACGTGCCGCATCATCGCGGAGCCGAGCGGCGATATCGAATGGAACTATCCGCGCGGCGGCTATGGCGTGCTGTTCAAATTCGGCTGAGATCCATCAAAGAGCGAAGCGAGCCGCGTATGAAATTCTATATGACGCCTGGCTCCTGCTCGACCGGCATCCATATCCTGCTCGAAGAGATAGGGCTCGGTTTCGAAGCGCATATCGTCAATCTGATCAAGGGCGATCATCTGAAGCCGGAATATTTGGCGATCAATCCGCACGGTACGATCCCAACTCTTCTGCGTGACGACGGCGTTGCGCTGACCGATTTTCTGTCGATCGCCAACTGGCTTGCCGGGGCTTATCCTCGCCGCGAGCTGCTGCCTGAAAGCGACGGCGCTCGACATGTCGCGCTGGCCACGATGCATTTTTGCGTGCAGCACATCCATGGCGAGGGCTTTCGCCGAGTATTTACGCCGGAGCGCTATGCCGAGCGTCTTTCCAACTTGGAGGCTATCAAGGCGGAGGGACATGAGATTGTCGCTTCGGCCCTGATCGCGGTCGATGCGGAACTCGCGGGAAAAGACTATGTGGCGGGAGGCTTTTCGATCGCCGACGCAGCGCTGTTTTATGTGGAGTTTTGGGCGGACAAGATCGGCATGACGCTGCCACGCAATTGCCGAGCGCACTATGAGCGCATGAAGACGCGCCCGGCCGTGCGGCAGGTGCTGGCCGAAGAGGGGTATCGCGTTTGAAGCGAACGTCTCACTTCAGCCGATAGGCCGCATGGCAGGCGACGCAATTTTCTACAACATGCGACAGGGACGCGAGCGCGGCCGACCTGTCCGCGCCCGGCTTGACCACGGCGGCGTCGACCGCGAATTTACTCGCCGATTCGTGCATGGCGTAGCCAAGCGCCTTCATCTCGTCAGGCATCAACGCTGATTGATGCATCGCCATCATGGACGCCATGTCGTCGCGCGTACTCACCTTCTTGCCTTGCTCGGGGGCACAAGCTCCGGCGCCGGGCGACTCGAGGCCCAGCCTGTCCTTGGCGATCTGGCCGGCTTTGGCGCCGTCGCCCGCCGACAGGGCCGCCATGATGAGCCAGAGCGCTTCGAGATGACCGCGCATGTTGGAAAGGAGGTGCGCGCGCATCGGCGCGGGCCAATCCAGAACCTTTCGGGTGTCCGGCGTCGACATATGCATCGACATATGGTCGGCCATGGAGTCCGCCGCGCGTTCGGCGTGGGTGACGCCAATGCTCAGCGTCAGCGCCACGATGGTCATCGTCTTCCGCATGGCGTCATTCCTGTTCCGCGCTCATTTGCGCTGGTCATGCGCGTTGTCGGGATCGTTGCGCATCCAATCGGCGAGTTTGGCGAGATTTTCGCGCAGACTTTCGCGAACTTCAGCGTCCGCGATCGTCGCGTCCAGCGCGCCGTCCATGCATAGCATCCAGGCGTCGCGCTCTGCTGGACCGATCCTTAGATGCCCGTGACGCATGCGCAGGCGCGGGTGCCCCTTTTTCGCCGAATAGTCCTTGGGTCCGCCGAGCCATTCCGCGAGATAAACTTTGAGGATCGCCCGCGTCGGCCCGAGGTCTTCGGCGTGAATCGCGCGGATGCCGCGGGCTTCCGGCAGTTCGTCCATGGCGCGGTAAAAGGTCTCGACGAGGCGGTCGACCGTGGCGAGGCCGCCGATTCGTTCATAGATCGATATGGAATTGTCGAGAGTGGTCGTCGTCACGGCCCTTAAACCTCCTTGATCAGTCGCGGTGACGGGTGGCGCGGTCAAGGGCAGGCGACCCTGCGCGATCCCGACATCCGTTACATATCCAAATAGACGAATTTCGTCGCGTTTAGCGTAGGATAATGTTCGCGCCCTACATTTGTGGTCTCGCCGACCGGCGTCTTGTCGACCGCTGCGGAGGGAGCAACCAAGTCCGTTCGTTGCATCCATGTTTCGAAGAGACAGTACAGGGTCTCGTCGTAATCGGCGTGGGTCGGATTGGCCGTCTTGTCGTGGTGGTCGGCTATCCTCCGCGTGTTGACCTCGAGACGCCAATCACGGTCGTCTTCGATGGAAGGCATGAGCTTAGCCAAGTCGGCGTCCCTCCAATCCGTATTCAGATCCGCCGCCATGATCGTCCGCATCTTCCTAACATGCGCCGCGAACGAACGTGGGTGCTCCGGATGGTTGGCCACGAATGTAATTCGCTCGGCAGCAAGATTCGGGCCGTGATCGATAAAAGGCGACGTTGCGCACAGCCAAGCTTTGGCGTCTCGCGACGATTTCTTTGTCCTCGGCGTCAGGCCACATGGGCCGTATCGAGGCCGCGAAAGATCGCGCAGCGGCGGAACACGGCGAGGCTCGGCGGCACGCTTTTCTGATGGCAGAATTTCGCCGTGAGTTTCGTGAGCCCCTTTATATCGCGTCCCGTGGCCGCCGGGAAAATCTCGACCAATTCGCCGATCAGCGCGTCGTCGACGTTGAGTCCGAACTGTTCCGACATGACGCGCCAGATGCGGCGCTTCGCCTCGGCGTCGGGCGGATTATATTTGATCAGCGCGATGCAGCGCGAGACGATCGCCTCGTCGATGTCGTCGACGCGGTTGGTCGTCAGGAATAGCAGGCCGTTGAAATATTCAAGCACGCGCAGAAAAACGCCGACGACGGCGTTCATGGCGATATTGTCGTCACGCCGCTTGATGTAGACGTCGGCCTCGTCGATCAGCATCACCGCGCCCCAGCGCTGGGCCCTGGTCAAAATCTCTTTCAACGCCGTCTCCATCGTCGTGACGTTGAGGCCCAATTGCCCAGAGTGCACGCGGTACAAAGGACGCTGGATGATCTCCGAATAGACTTCCGCGGTCAGCGTCTTGCCGACGCCGGGCGGGCCGGCGCAGAGCACGGTTGTTCCGCCGGATTTGCCTTGCACGATGTCATCCATCAGCACGTCCATCTCGGCGGTCAGTATGTCGATGAGGTCGGTCTGTTCCTCCGGCAGCACCAGCTTGTTCTTCAATTCGGGCTGATAGCGATAGGGCCGCATCTCGTCGACATGCACCCAGACGTGATGATGCAGATCGAGGTGGAACATCAGAATGTAGGGGTGAACTGGAATTTGCGTGAAGAGTCCAGGAGGAATTCGCGAGCGAATTTCCGCGATTTCCTCCTCCCCCGAAAAATTGTTGCTTTTGCCGGCCTTGCGCAAAAAATGTCCGAGCACGTCGCCGGATGCTTCCAGCGTTAGACTGCGCGTCGAGAGCACCGCCTCGTCGTTTACGAGCCGCGCGTCCCCGCCGCTAGTCGAGAGCACGATGACGTCCTTGCGCGTCCAATCCGTGTCGCGATGCGTGGAATTGGGATCCTCGGCGTGAAAGCCCATGCCCTTGCCGGAAAACTGCGCCCCGTAGCGCCCACGCCAGTCGAAATAGGTCTCGCTAGCCGCGTCGAATGCCTCGATCAGGGCCGGCGTCTCGCGCAAAAAACCCTTCGCGGCGAGAATTTCGCCGACGGTCCTGCCAGCGATCTCGGGCGCCATGACGCGCACGAGATTGGTTTGCAGCGTGCCCTTGGCGTTGGCCCTTAGTTCGATCAGGATCTTACCGGCTTCGTCGTTGGAGGCCGGCACGTAATCGAAACGTGTCACGACGTATGGCAGCGCCTTGGCGGCGACGCTTGCAGTGAACAGCCAACCGCGTAGCGCGTCGGTCGTCAGATACTGGACCAACGCCGGCAGCACGTCCTCGAGATCGCCGGCTTCGAAGCGCTTGCCCCGTGCGTCCAGCGCCGTGCGCAGCGTCGCGAGCTGCGCGGCTCTGGCGCGCAATTCGGGGCCAGATTGCTGGTAGAGTTCTTCGAGGAAGTCGAATTCGGCGCCGGAGAGATGCGAGAGATCGAGTTCAACTCTGTCGCCGAAGCGCAGTTGCGACGACAGCCCGGCATGGGCTGGAAAGCGCGCGATCAACGCTTCGACATGCGGTCTTTCGATTTGAATGTTCATGTTCGTTCGCGCATCTCTTCGGGGTAGGCGGGGAGAGTCAGCATGCGCTGGTCTTCCAGGGGCGCGCCGACGGTGAAGTGATAAACGTCCTGAAACGCGTCCTTGTCCGTCGGAAGACCCAGCAGCGCATGGATTTCGTCGTCGAAGAAGCAGCCAATTCCCGTGCCCGCGAGGCCAACGGCGGTCGCCCAAAGGTAGAGCGCCTGGCCAATCGCGCCGGCCTCCCAATGCAGCCGCCGGTAGCCGAAGCCGCCATCCTCGGCGATCGTCTTGTCGAAGTCAGCGATCATCGCGACGGAGAAACACCCCTTGCCGGCGATCGGCTGGCGGCAGGCGTTCATCGTCGCTTCGCGTTCAACGCAGCCATGACGCAGGCGGAACAAACTAAGCGCCCCGATCTCGATTGGCGTCCAGGGAAACTCCGGCGCGGTCGCCGCGCGCAGCCGCGTCGTGGTGTCCGCGCCGCGCCGCAGGAGATATAAGCCCGGCTCCACATCCTCGACGCGATGGACGAAAATCAGGAGAACGAGGCGAGGCGGCCAGAGGAATGGCGCGAGGCAAGGCTCGGCGCCGGGCAGCGTCGCCGTCAGCATGGCGCTGAAAGCCTCGCGAGACAGTATCGCGACGCCGTCCATGCGCTGCGCGCTACGTCGTCGCCGCACCACGCGCCCGATGTCTGGCAGCGGGAAGCGGAACTGGGGTTTCGGCGCATCGCGCGACCCAGGCGCCAAAGGCGGCGTGCTGGACTTGACGCACAGCCGCGCCGCCCGGTCGACGAGCGGCCAGCCGTCGTGATCCTCGCTCAGGCGATTGGCGGCGCCCATCCATTGCCGCGGCGCGCGCGCGAGGCCGGACAAGTCGAGGGCGGGCGGCGCGTTCCAATCGGTCGCGATCCACAAGAGCGCGTCGGGATGCTCCTCCTCGCGCCGATGCGCGGCGTCGGGGCGATCAAGGCCGAGCAGCGCGGCGATCTCCGCGTCGGCGGGTTCGCATAGCAAATGCGCACGCCAGCCGAGCGCGCCAGCGGCCTGCGCGGCGGCGGCGATCGCATGGCCGACGTCGAGCTGGCAATAGCGAAAGGCGCGCT
This sequence comes from Methylocystis sp., assembly GCA_049583305.1. Classification (GTDB taxonomy): domain Bacteria; phylum Pseudomonadota; class Alphaproteobacteria; order Rhizobiales; family Beijerinckiaceae; genus Methylocystis. The sequence continues at coordinate 45,565 of JBAUVQ010000204.1, read as the reverse complement.
CGCCATACTTCCAGCTCTCGCGCCAGGGGATGGAACTCAATGCGAGCAGAAAGCCGCCCTCGGGCAAGATGACAGCGGCTTCGAAGGCGGCGCGCCGTTCCAGGGAATGGATTTCGGGCGCGTAATGATGGAGCGCGGCGACCTCTCCGAATCCGTCGGCGGCGTTGCTGAGAAGGTAGATTTCGGTCGGATGTAGATTGCCGGAAGAGGGATTGTTGCGCAGCGCCCAAGTGGAGCCTTCGTAGCTCTTCCAGGCGCTGAGGCCGAAGCCGAGTTCCAGGAAAAGACCGAGCGCCACGCGGCCGAGCGGGGCGGGACGCGGCGCGGGGCCCGGGAAGAGCGCCGTCTCCTCGCGATCGCGCAGCGGCAGTTCAATCAACGGCGCTCCGGTGAAGCGGCGAAAGGGCAGGGGCTGCGAGGTCCAGTCGAGAAAGGCTGGCCCCAGCGCGTAGCGCGCCGGCGCGTGCTTGGTGCGTTTATGGTAGGCCCGAATGTCGCTAGGCAAGGCGTCGGGGTCGAGCGAATGTTCGACGCTCGACTGGGCACGGATTTTGATTTCGGTTTCCGTCATCGGCTCTCCTCGCGAGCTTCCCTAATTCAAAAAGGGCGCCCGTCGCGGAGCTAGAGCGGAATTCAAGTCAATTCAAAATGTTGCGTCGGTCGAAGCAAGGCCTCGCGGCGGAAGAGAGCAAACGTGTCGCACAATTTCGCCCTTGCGTCGACGCAACACCCGGCATTTGGCCGATTGGTGACATTGTCGGTCGCCGGCCAGCCGCCGCGGCGGTTCACGGCGCAAGAGGCGTCGATCGTCGCGCTGGCGCTCGCCGCGGTCGTCGCGGCGAAGAGCGTGGAGCGACGCATTTACATGAGCCCCATCGCCAGCGACCGAGAATTTTCCGCCAACGTCGAAAACCGCGGCGTCGTCATTACGCTCGAAGGTTTCGCCGACGTCGCGCTGGATTGGGGCGAAACGGTCGAGCTGGCGCGCGCACTGGCGCGATTTGGCGACGCTTCGTCCCAAAACTTGGTCGAAGCAGGAGGTTCATGGTGATCTCATGGCGCATGTGATTTTCTTCGAAAAGCCCGGCTGCGGCGGCAACGCCCGGCAAAAAGCGTTGCTGGCGGCCTCCGGTCACGAGGTCGAGGCGCGCAGCCTGCTCTCGGAGCCGTGGAGCTCGGCGGAGCTGCTGCGGTACTTCGGCGCGCGTCCGGTGGAACAATGGTTCAACATGGCCTCGCCGCGAGTGAAGTCGGGCGAGATCGATCCAAGACGGCTTTCGAGCGGAACGGCGATCGAATTAATGCTCGCCGATCCTCTTCTCATTCGCCGCCCCTTGATGCGCGTTGGTGAGCGGCGCGAAGTCGGTTTCGACATGGAGCTCGTCGACGCCTGGATCGGCCTCGCGCCGACGCGGCAGCCGGTGACGGACAGTTGCATTCGAACCTAGCGGAGGATTGTTCGACATTCGGCGAAACAGGTTATCGACGAGACAAGCCTTGGCTCGCCGATTGCTTGGAGTCGCTTTAGCGCAAGCGCGGCGCGCCGGTATTCCCCGGCCTAGCTTTCGCGTCGGGCGGCCTGGCCGGAAAGACGCGATGCGATCCTTTGTTCGAAGCCGCCACATGTGCGAGTGGGATGAGTTCGAAGCGCGCGAAGCCTTTGTGCGAGCGCGGCTGGCCGATCCCGACGGCGAACTCCTGCCGCCCTTCCTGCTCTTATCGGAACCGGGCGTGACGGCCGGCGAACAGCGCGCCTGTTCGGATCTTTGGATGCGCAAGCGGCTCGCGGCCGCAACGCCCGATCGCGATCTGCTCGCTTTTCGCCATGCGGCGGCAGCGCCAAAAAAAATCCGGCTCGGCTATCTCTCCAACGATTTTCACGATCACGCGACGGCGCTGTTGCTCGTCGAAGTGTTGGAAGCGCAGGATCGTGGGCTCTTTGAGCTTTACGCCTATTCCTATGGCGCGGATGATGGCAAGGCGATGCGCCCGCGGCTGAGGCGCGCCTTCGATCATTTCCGTGACATTGGCCGGCTCTCGGACGTCGAGGCCGCGCGGGCCATCCACGCCGACGGTGTCCATATTCTGATCGATCTAAAAGGCTTCACCCGACAGACGCGCACGTCGATCCTTGCTTTGCGTCCAGCGCCGCTGCAGGTGAACTATCTTGGCTATCCCGGAACGCTCGGCGTGGATCTGTGCGACTACATCGTCACCGATGCTTTCGTCACGCCGCGCGCCAGCGCCGCCGATTTCGCCGAATCCTTCGCCTATCTTCCGCACTGCTATCAACCACGAGGGCGGCTCGGCGCGATAGGCCTCGCGCCGAGCCGCGCGGAAGTCGGCCTGCCGGAAGAGGGCTTTGTTTATTGCTGTTTCAACCAGGCGTTTAAATTTACCCCGGCGGTGTTCGACGTCTGGTGCCGGCTGCTGGACGCCGTGCCGGGTAGCGTGCTTTGGCTTCTCGCCGCGCGCGAAGCCGAGGGCAATTTGCGCAACGAGGCGCGACAGCGCGGCGTCGATGGCCGGCGTCTCGTGTTCGCCCCCGACGTAACGCAGGCGCGTCATCTCGGCCGGTTGCAACTCGCCGACCTCGTGCTCGACACGGCGCCCTATGGCGCGCATACAACGGCCAGCGACGCGCTGTGGGCCGGCACGCTTCTCGTGACGCGGCCGGGCGCGACTTTCCCGTCGCGCGTCGCCGGAAGCCTGCTGCATGCGGCGGGTCTTCCGGAACTGATCGTCGAGGACTCGGAGGATTATTTCGATCTTGCCCTCGCGCTCGCCACGGACCCGGCGCGATACGCTGCCTTGAGACGGAAACTCGCCGACAACAGCGCGAGCGCGCCGCTCTTCGACGTGACGGCCTATACGCTCGCGCTCGAATCGTTGTTTCGCGCGATGTGGGCTCGCTATCAGGCGGGATTGCCGAATGCGGCGATACAGGCGTCTTGAGTCCGGCGTGGCCAATGCGCGTTCGAGGCGAGTCCCAAGTCCGGCTCAGAGCCAGTTCTCCAGCGAGAACGGCTCCCAGCCCTCGGCTTCCTCTTCGACCACGAAGGCGACCCCGCGGGAAATCAACTGGCAATGTTCGCTGATTCCGGCGACTCGCGCGTTGCGGGATAGCGCGATTTCAACGATCGCCGCGCCTTGCCGCACGGCTTGCTCGTTGCGCGCGATACCCTTGACTCGCCCCGCGACCTCCGCGACGACGGGGAAATCGTTAACGGCGCCGAGCATTTCGCCGGCTGTTACCGTTTCGCCGATCGATACGCAGGCGTGGAATAGGCCGGGACGCGGCGCGAGCACCTCGCGGTGGTGGGACGCGCCGGTCGAGGCGCCAGGCCGCCGCGCCCGGCGACGATCGCCCTTGCGCAGGATCGCGCCCGGGTCCAGGCCTTCGGTCTCGACCACGAGATCGCAGTCTTCGCCGGCGACGTAGCCTTCTCCCATGCCGATCGACAACTCGCAAAGATTTCGAAGCGACATCGGCGGCGCCGAACCCTGCTCTCGCGCCGCGACGATTATATCCCACGGCCAGCGCTCCAGCACGTCGGCTAATCCTGTCCTTAGCAGAGGAATGAACTTGCGCGTCTGCAGGCCGAGCAGAAACTCCGAAGCCACGTCCGCGCGCCGCGCTTCGACTCCATCGAGTTGCGCCCGCGCGTCGAACCAAGCGTCAACGAAACACATGCGCCGGCGCAAGAGGCGCGGTGGCGGCGGGTGGTGCATCGCCACCGCGTAGCCTTCAATGAAAAGGCGGCGCGCCGTCGCGGAGGCGACTTCACCGATGCCGCAAACCAGCACGCTCTTATCTTTCGACATGCCTCACCTCCTCGAATGCGGCTTCGGCCTTGGCCCAGCAAGAATGTCGCCAGCGCGGGAACTGGCGGCTCGCCAAGCCCCGTCCCGCTTCAGGCTCAACGGCCGGCGATCTCGTCGAAAACCGAGGCCGTCTCGCGCGCGTCGAATTCGGCTATCGCCGCCGCCGCCAAGGGATCCTCTCCCGCTATCCAACGTTCGATCGGGTTCGGCGTCGTCAGCGCGATGTGCAGACCTCGATTGATCTCATAGAGGCGCCATGCAAGCCTTGCGTCGCGCAAGGCCGACATCATCGCGTTTTGAATGAGGCCGCGGACCACGAGATGCGGCGTCGAAATGTCGACCTGGATGTTTTCCCCGGCCGTGACCTTGGCGCACGCATCCCGATCATAGGCGGCGTGTCCCCGACAAGCGAGCGGCCGCAGGCGATAGGCGAGGCAGAGTCCGTGCTCGAGCAGGGGGCAATCGCGCCGCAACGCCAGGCGCTCCGATTCCGGAAGCCCGCCAACGGTGGTTTCCATCTCGGCGACGCGCCCCCGAAGATCAATTCCGCGTTCCAGGAAGGCGGGGGCGTTCACCTCGACGAAACGCGCGACCAGCAGGATTTCCGGCGCGGTCGCGACAACTCGCAGCGCGCAGCAGGCGGCGCATTCGCCCGCGCACGCGAGGGCGGGCGCGCCCTCCGCCTGGATCGCCACATTATGCTCGAAGCTGTCGAAGGCCCGCGCGCAGATCGCGCCGACGAGTTCGGCCCGATCGCGCCGCGCTCGGATTGTCTGAGCGAAAGCCGCCGCCGTCTCCTTGAAGAAGGAGGAAGGTCCGTCGTTGTTGTCGCCCGCCTTCGACATTACGTTACGCCCCGTCAAATCCCGTCGGACAGTCTCGCGCCAGAAGGCGGCCTCGGCCGCCGATGGGAAGAGACTTGGCGCGAGGGTCGCCGTTCCCACGACGCGATCTGGCCGTTAATCATCTCAGTGTGGCGGCCTTTGGGCAAGCCACCAGGTTTCGAGCGCGGCGCTTTCGCAATCAACGAACTGCGCGAGACCGACCGAGAAGCTCTCCCAATCCCCGATCATCACCGCCGGCACGGCCGTGACGATGGGGATATCGGCGAAAACCGCCGCCTTGAAGGCGTCGTAGAGCCCGCTTCGGGCGGCTTCCGACTTGCCGAACTTGCTCAATATCACGATCTCGGCGCCATCGTCGATCGCTTCCTCGACGAGGGCGCAGGCTTTCGCCAAGCCGGAAAGGTCGAGATTGCAGGCCTGCGATCCGGGACCGAGGTTTTGCGATATCGAGATGGTTTGTCCCGAAACCAGGTCCCGCACGCCTAGGCTTTTGCAGGCGCCCGGCTCCGAGCAGCGCGCTTCCTCGATGACGCCGGCCACCCGGGCGCCTTCGCCGCGACGTCGTTGCGCGAAATTGGCGAGAATGTTTTGGATCGCGTGACTAGACGAACCCGACAAGGCGGCGATGCGGTAGGGCCTCGGCGTGAGTTGGTTTCTCATCGTCGCAATCTCCTCAATAAAGCGCGTGGTCAGACGCCGCGAGGCTCTGGCGACGCGATGCGAGCGATCGGATCGCTCGCATCGCGGCGTTGGCGATCGTTCGTCCATGCTCGTCAGATCCAGTCAATACCGGCGTGCGTCCGCGTAAATCGATCTCGACGAGCCGCGCGCCCTTGGACGCATAGGCGCCGTCGCGCGCTATTCCAAGCAACACACCGTCCGAGGGGGCGAAGACCCGCAGTCCGGCGTGACGCCCGAGAGCGATTCCTTTATACACCCGCGCGCCGATGTCGAGCGGGGTGAGCCACACGCCGTCGCGTTGCGCGCGGATGAAAGGCTCCGGGCTCGCGACGCCGAGAGGCCGCGTGACGTGGTTCGGCGTCACGGCTTCGTCGTCCAGGAGCGCGTCGACGTGGGAAGCTTGTATTTTCAGAGCGCAATCGCAGTCGCGTCCTGTTTCAAAACGCGGCCCGACGCCAAGGGTGGCGAACGCGAAGCCGCGGAGATCGGGCGTCATGCTTCGCGCCCGCAGTCTGGCGTCGACAAGAGCGTCGAGGCGGCGCATGACCATCAAATCCGTCAGTTGAAGCGGCGTGACCGCCACCACGTCCTCGGCTCGCGCGAACGTCTCGGCGATCTCCACGAGAGAGAGGGCGCCGCGGCCAAGAATCCCATCGACCTCGACGTGTTCGTCGAAAAGCGCGTCGTGAAACGCCATTTTCCGACGCAGGACGGGCGTGAACGGATCTTGGCTGAGGATGACGCGATGCCCGTTATACGTGAGCCGAGCAGCGATCGCCGAAGCGATCTCGTTCGTTCCCAAAATGACAGCGAGCGGACGCGCTTCACACTCGATGAATTTACGAATTGGGGTCTCGTGCATTTACCCTCCTCGCCGCGCGAGCGGCTTATGGGGCGAGTGCAATCCGCGGGCCAAATGGGACATCTCTATATAATTCTATTACATATTTAAAAGGAGCGGCGCTCGGGGTTGGCCACGACGGGCGGTTTGTCGATTTGCTGACGCGGGATCTCCGCCGTCTTGTAAGCAATATCGCAATATAAACATGCTAGCTAACGATTGCTCGCTTGGAGGTCGCGCAGCCCCACCGCGCCTCGAACTCGCGGAAGACGGTTGACTTGGGCCGCCTGAAGAACGATGAGCGCACGGCGATGCGCCGATCCACGGGGTCGCCGGACGTCGGTCATCGTGGAATCTGATCAAATCCACCCTCTCGTCCATGGCGCCCGATTTGTCGACCCATTGCACGAAGCCAAGTCCGAACAGGGTGAAGCATGCCGACGATCGCCTCTCGCCACGAACTGGAGCGCCTGCTCGCCGAGGACGTTCCCTACGGCGACCTCACAACCGACGCGTTGGGAATTGGCGCGCGCGCCGGTGAAATGTGTTTCGCCGCGCGCGATGCCATGGTGCTCGCGCTGGTCGAGGACGCCGCGGCTTTGATCGAACTCGCCGGCGGCGAGGTCGAGCTTCGCGCCGGATCTGGCGACGTTTTGAAGTCCGGCGATCCGATTCTGACCGCGCGGGGCTCGGCCGCCGCGCTGCTGCGATCATGGAAGGTCGCGCAGACCCTCATCGAAATATGGTCGGGCGTCGCCAGCGCCGCGCGCGAAATCGTCGATGCCGCTAAAGCGATCTCGCCCCACGTCGCCATCGCCTGCACGCGCAAGACCGTGCCCGGAACCAAGCGCTTCGCCATCGCGGCGATCAAGGCGGGCGGAGCAATTCCGCACCGTCTGGGACTTTCGGAAACAGTGTTGGTGTTCCCCGAACATCTCGCCTTCACTTCGGCCGAGCCGCTTGCCGCGCTGGCCCTCCGGTTGTCGCGAGCCGCGCCCGAAAAGCGGCTGGTCATCGAAGTTACGAGCGTCGCCGCGGCGTTGGCGGCGGCGGACGCGGGATTCGATGTCGTTCAGACCGAAAAATTCAGCCCGGAACAGATCGCGAGTCTTTGCGCGCGGCTGTCGGGGAGCGCCCGGCGGCCCGTCGTCGCCGCGGCGGGCGGGATCAACGCGGAGAACGCGGCCGCCTACGCTGCGGCGGGCGCCGATGTGCTCGTGACCTCGGCGCCCTATCTAGCGCGGCCACGCGATGTCCAAGTGAGGATCGCCGCGGCGGCGAATTTCCGGTGAGGCCGAAGAGCCGCCGCGGCTTCGCGAAAACGCGCGGCGTCAAAATGGGGTTCCGGGCGGCGATTTCCATTGGCGTGGAAATTCAATAAGCCCTTGGGAATGAGCTCACATAATGGCGCCTGTTTAAAGACGATCGCGCCGACGTATCCGTGGGGAATGCGCACCTGTCTCGACCGAGCGTTGTTCAGCGATCGAGATAGTGAACCTCGGATAATTCGCGCAACCGCTCGGCCGCGCTTTCCGGGGTGTTGTCGCGTTGCGGTGATCCCAGCAATTCGAACCCGACCATGAATTTCCGCACCGTGGCGGATCGCAGTAATGGCGGATAGCAATGAGCATGGAAATGCCAGTGAGGATGCTCCGCGCCGTCGGTCGGGCGCTGATGAAAGCCCATCGTATAGGGAAAGGGCGTCTCGAATAAGTTATCGTAGCGCAGGGTCAGACGTTTCAGAATGTCGGCCAGCATGGCGTTGTCGCCTGGATCAAAATCGTCCAGGGCGCCAAGATGGCGCTTCGCCAGCACCATTGTTTCGAAGGGCCAGGTCGCCCAGAACGGAACCAGCGCGACAAAGGCGTCGTTTTCGCAAACGATACGCTCGCCGATGGACTTCTCGCGCGCGAGATAGTCGCACAACAAGCACGATCCGCGTCGCGCCATGTACGCGGACTGAGCCCGAGCTTCCTTCTCCACCTCGTTGGGCAGGCTGTTGGTCGCCCAGATCTGGCAATGCGGATGGGGATTGCTCGCGCCCATCATCTCGCCTCTGTTTTCGAAAATCTGCACATAATTCACGGCGTCGAGCGCGCCCAATGTGTGAAATTCGTCGCGCCAGCGGTCGACCACGCGCGCGACATCCGGAACCGTCATCCGCGACATGCCCAAATCGTGGCGGGGGGAAAGGCAGATCACTCGACAAAGACCAGGCTCGCCGCGCGCGACCATGAGCCCGTCGTCGATCTCATCCCTGGACGCGTCCAATCGGAGCGCCGCGAAATCATTGTCGAAAGCAAAGACGCCATCATAGAGCGGATTGACTCGCCCGTTGGCGCGCGTGGCGCCGGGGCAGAGATAGCAATCGTCATCGTGCGAGGGAATCATAGTTTGAGCCGGCTTTTCCAGCTGGCCCAGCCAGGGGCGATTCGCGCGGCGGGGCGAAACCAATATCCATTCGCCCGTGAGAGGATTGAGACGGCGATGAGGGGAGTCCTGAAGAAAAAGCAATGTCGGGCGCCTTTGTTCGTCGAGTTCACAAATCCAATTCGCCGACGCCGGCTCCTGGAGCGCAACAAAAGATTTGGGGCGTTAGTTTTGTCGCATCCCTATAGGCTTCGCCGACAATCTCCGTGAAACTTTCGACGCGGTCAGCCTCCACCAAATTGACGGTGCAGCCCCCAAAACCGCCGCCGGTCATCCGCGCGCCATATACGCCGGGGACGCCGCGCGCCAGCTCAACCATCAGATCCAACTCGGGGCAGCTGACTTCGTAATCGTCGCGCAGACTACGATGCGACTCGTTCATCATCCATCCGAATTCGGAGAGATCACCCGCCGCGAGGGCCGTCGCCGCCCGCAACACGCGTGCATTTTCGCCGACGACATGGCGCGCGCGGCGCAAGATCGGGTCGGGCAAGAACGCGGCGAAGCGTGTGAGCTGATCTTGCGTCACGTCACGCAACGCTTTAACGCCGCCGAGCGGCCCGGACAGCAGTGCGACCGCGCGCTCGCAGGACTCACGCCGCGCATTATAGGCGCTGCCCGCCAATTCGTGATGAACCATCGTATTGCAAATCACCAGCCGCGCGCGCGGGTCCAAACGCAGGCGCCGCGCCACGAGGCCGCGGCAATCGAGCAGCAAGGCGCAATCGGCGATGGCGTGACAAGAGATGAACTGATCCATGACGCCGCAACGCATGCCGACGAATTCGTTTTCCGCTTGCTGACAGTAGAGGGCGAGATCCGTGAGATCTAGCTCCACGCCAGAGATGCCGCAAAGCGCGAATCCCGCCGCAACCTCCAGGGCGGCGGAGGCGGACAGACCCGATCCCATCGGCAGATCGCCATGCAACATGAGATCGGCTCCGATGAGATGGTGGCCGGCATTTTCCATGGAGAGCGCGACGCCCCGCACATAGTCGCTCCAGTCGCCGCGCGGCTTGGGCGAAGGTTCGTCGAGATCGAATTCGACGGTCCGAGCGAAGGCGATGGAATGAACGCGAAGCGTTCTGTTTCCGCGCGGCGCGATCGCGACGATGGTCGACAGGTCAATCGCGGCGGGCATGACGAAGCCGTCGTTATAGTCGGTGTGCTCGCCAATCAGATTGACGCGACCCGGCGCGCGGAATAGGCGCGGCGTGGCGTCGAACAACGCCTTGAACTTCGAGAAAAGCTCTTCGGTGACGGTCATTCGCGCTTCCTCGAGGCCATGCGAGACAAGTCAGGTCGCGGTTCGCGCGAAAGCCGCGACGCCGCATGGAGGAAGGCTCTTAGCTCCAAGACGAAGCGGTGCGTCGCCGACGAGCGCCGAAATATCCACGGTTGTATCGCCATGATTGAAAACAAAGCGCGTGGCGCCATTGTCGCGAACGCGAATGTCTCGCGGCAGATCGAGCGCGGGCAAATTCGCGCAAGCCAACACACGGCGCAAGACATTCTCCAATAGTAATTCGTCGGGGCGCCCCGCGAGATAAAAGGCGCGCCCGCCGCGCGCGAGAACGATCTCGCCGTCTATCGATCGCAATTGGGCTTCGGCGCCTTCCCCTAGCGTCAGAAACTCGCGCCAGCCCTCAAAATGTCCCGAGCCGCCCTCCACCGGAACCGTGAAGCCAGGGCGCAAGCTTTCGACGCGCCTAACCTTTACGTTGACCAGCGAACAAAAGGCGCCCGGCGGGAGATCATCGGGAATTTGGAAATCCGGAGTTTTGGAGCCGGTTCGCGGTCCCAGCAGCACGGTGGCGCCGCTCCTTGCGAGGGCATCCGCTAGTTCGAGGCGCGCGGCGAAAAGCGCCGGCGCCACGACAAGTCTCCGGTTCGAGACAGCGTCGGGAGATGGCGGAATAACGTCGACCGACAGGCCGAGGCGGCGCAGCCCGCGATAGAAGGCGAACACAAGTTCGAAATAGGAAAAATCCTGGCCTTGCGGCTGGATTTTCCACGCCCAGGCGCTTTCGTAATCAAACACCAAGGCGACGGCGGACCTACCCGGTTGCGCGTTGGCGCCCAGCGTCGCCAGTTCCCCGGAAAGCGCCGCGACCACGTGGTAGGCTTCGTTGGGCTCGGAATTTGGCAGCAACAGCGCCTCGTGCATCTGCTCCTGCGCGAAGGGCGCCTGCCGCCACCGGAAATAGCTCACGACCTCGGCTCCGGCGGCGAAGGCTTCGTGTGTCCATAGCCGCACCGCGCCCCGCGCCGGCGCTGGATTCCACGCCCCCCAATTCACCGCGCCCGGTTGTTGCTCCATGACCCACCAACGGCTCCGCCCGCAGGAACGATAGAGATCGTGATGGAACGCCTGAAAATCCGGATCGCCGACGCGCATGTGGCGCGTCTTGAACGCCTCGCCGCGCGGGCTCCGCTCCAAGAAGCCGAGGGGATAGCTGTCCCAGGCGGCGGCGTCGAGATCTTGTCCCACCGCGTAATGGTCGAAGGCGGTGAAGGCGCCCATGAAATTGTGCAAGATCGCGCGGCCGGGCGATTGGCGCCGGATGATCTCGACCTGGCGCCTGTTGAAGGCGACTACCTGGTCCGATGAAAAGCGTTGGAAGTCCAGGAGATGCGACGGGTTCGCCTCGGTCACGGTGAGATTGGGGAGTTCGATTTCGTCGAAGCTGGATAGCTCCATCGACCAGAAGACATTACCCCAGGCCCGGTTGAGCCCGTCTATCTCTCCATACTTATGGCGGCACCACAGCCGGAATGCGGCGCGCGCCGCGGCCGAATAGCTCTCCACCGTGTCGTGACAGCCATATTCATTATCGGTTTGCCACGCTTTGACGCCCGGATGCTCGCCGAAGGCCTCGGTCAAGGCGGTCACGATACGATCGCACTCGCGCGCATAACCTTCGTGGCTGAAGCAATAATGCCGGCGGGAGCCGAATTTTCGCGCCTGGCCCTTGGCGTCCGGCGCCAGCATGTCCGGCATTTTGTCGACGAGCCATTTCGGTGGCGTCGCGGTCGGCGTGCCCAGCACGATCTCGAGGCCGGCGCCGTGGAGCGTGTCAATCGCGCGTCTCAGCCAGTCGAAATCGTAATGCCCATCGCGCGGCTCCAGTCGCGACCATGAGAATTCGCCGATGCGGACGACATCGAGACCGATCTCGCGCATTCTCCGAGCGTCCTCGGCCCAGTGGCCGTCTGGCCAGTGTTCGGGGTAGTAACAAACGCCCAGTCGTTGCTTGGTCACATCGCCCGTCCAATTCCTCGAACCCGTTCTTGGAAATGATACAGCGCTCTGACAGATTGATGACGGCGATATTTTCATCGACCGGAGGTTGGAGTGAAGTCGTGACGGATTTCAAGGGATTCGCGCCGCCAGAGCAAAAGCTCGTATTGCGTAACGAGCGCTTCCTCGCGGAAATCTGGCCGAGCGCGGGCGGCGGCGTCGCTCGCTTCGATTATCTCGGCGCGCGCGGCGCGCCCATCGCTTTGCTGCGCCGAACGGTCGAACAGGAACGCCTCCAGCCGACGGATCTCGCCTGTTGGCCGTTGCTTCCCTATTCGAATCGCATCGACCATGGTCGGTTCGTTTTCCACGGCAGGGAGCATCGCTTGCCATCGAACCGCCCGGCGGCTCCCCATGCATTGCATGGCGTAGGTTGGCGAAGCGCGTGGCGCGTGGTCGCGGCGGAAGCGAGCGCATGCGCGATCGCTCTCGATCACGCGGCCAATGAAGATTGGCCCTTCTCGTTCTCGGCGCGACAGAGCTTCACGTTGAACGACGATGGACTGACGATCGTCACGTCAGTGACTAACAGCGACCATCGGTCCATGCCCTATGGATTGGGACAGCATCCCTACATCGTTCGGCCGCCGGGGACGCGCCTGTATGCGCAAGTCGACGGCGTGTGGATGACGGACGCTGCCGTGCTCCCAACCGAGCACGCCGACCTTCCGCCCGAATGGGATTTGCGCAAGGGTTGCTCCCTGGACGACATCTTTCTCGACAATTGCTTCGATGGGCTGGAGGGCGCCGTTCGCGTGGTCTGGCCGGATGGACGCGAACTCGCGATCACGGGGTCGGATAATCTGCGCTTTCTGATTGTCTATAATCCATCGCGAGTGAACTTTTTTTGCGTCGAGCTTGTCTCGCATATGCCCGACGCGTTCAATCGCGCGGCGCGCGGCCAAATTGGCGCCGGCTTCGCGGTCTTGCGTCCACTCGAAACGGTCGCCTCGACGCATCGCTTCGTCCATCGGCCGGTCGAGGCTTGAGCCGAAAACGGCGGCTCTCAGGGGGGCAACGCGACTCCCGCTGTCAAATCGCGTTCAACTGCGGCCACTTTTGGCGTCCAATGCTTCATTAAAATAAACGGATTTGTCCTGTGTCCCACGCAATACCCGGATGGAAGCGTCATACATTGCAAAAAAGCCTTGCAGATCATTTGAATGCCCATAAAAAACAATGACGTCGTAATATTACCGCGGCGGGTGGGTTCTTGATGCGCGTGGAAGACGGCTTCGCGCTTTCGCGGGGCGCTGGAGCGAGAGCCGGTGAATCGACGGTTACAATATTGTTGCCACGCGCGATTACTTTGCCAGAATCGCGCGGACTCGACGCAATTTCGGTCCACGCGGTGGCGGCCGGTCGCCATCTCAGGGAAATTCTAATGAAACACCGAATCCTCTTAAGCGGCCTCGCTGCCATGATGACGACCTCCTCGGCGAGCGTCGTCGCCGAGGATCGCATCAAGACCGCGACGCCGATCAAGCATCTCGTGGTCATATTCCAGGAGAATGTTTCCTTCGATCATTATTTCGGCGCTTACCCGACCGCGCTGAACGATGCCGGAGAAACCCGGTTCGCGGTGCTGGAGACGACTCCAATTAGCGTCAATAATTTGCTGACGCCGCTCGATGTGAACAACGGTTTCGCCCCACTCGAAGGCGTCGACCTCATCGGCAAGAATCCCAATGGACCGTTAGGGAGCGGAGCCGCGATAAACGGGAGCGACGCCTCCAATCCGTTTCGCTTGTCGCCAATGAAGGCGCGCACATCGAGTCAGGATCACGAAGATTTGGCCGAGCAACTCGCCGACGACGATGGTAAAATGGACGCTTTCCCGAGTTCCACCGGGCGGGGCGACGCCTCGAAGGGCTTCGGGAAGAACATCGTCATGGGCTATTACGACGGCAATACCGTGACCGCCCTATGGAATTATGCGCGGCGTTTCGCGATGAACGACAATAGCTGGACGACCACGTTCGGTCCATCCACGCCGGGCGCGCTCAATTTGATCTCGGGACAGACCAATGGTGTCGACGCCACGCGGAACGTGGTCGACGGATCGGGCAAGCTTCTGCATCCGAGGAACGAGACGCCAGACGGCAATGGCAATTACACCGTCATCGGCGACGCCGATCCGCTGTTGGATATATGCTCCAGGTCAAGCGCGGACCAGGTGACGATGCATGGCCCGAACATTGGCGATCTGCTCAACGCCAAGGATATTTCGTGGGGCTCGTTCATGGGCGGCTTCGATCTCACGGCAACGAATCCCAACGGCACGAGCGGCTGCCAACGGTCGAGCGCGACGCGGGCGCCGGGCGCGTCCCAGGCCGCCACGCTCGACTATATTCCGCACCACGCATGGTTCCAATATTACGCCTCCACGCGCAACATCGCCCATCAGCGTCCAAAGTCGACCGCGGCCATCGGCCACGCGCGCGATCCCATAACGGGGGAGATCGATCCCGCGAACCACGCCTATGACATTCACGACTTTTTCGACGCGCTCGGCGCGGGCGACCTTCCAGCGGTGAGCTTCCTTAAGGCGCCGGCCTATCAAGATGGACATCCCGGTTACTCCAATCCCATCGACGAACAGAATTTCATCGTAAGCGTACTCAACGCGCTGCAAAAACACGATCAGTGGTCGAACACGGCGGTGGTCATCGCCTATGACGACTCCGACGGCTGGTACGACCATCAAATGCCGCCTATCGTCAATCCGTCGTTCACCTCCGCCGACGCTTTGAACGGTCCCGGCGTTTGCCAGCGCGGCGCGCAACAGGGTTTTCCCGTCGCGACAGTTCCGCTCGACGGCGCCTTTGGCCGGCCAGCGCAGGGCCGCTGCGGCTACGGAACGCGCGTGCCGCTGCTCGTGATTTCGCGTTTCGCCAAGTCGAACTTTGTCGATCACACCCTGACCGACCAAAGCTCGGTGCTCCGCTTCATCGAGGACAATTGGCTGGCCGGCCAGCGAATCCAGCCCAAGGGCTCCTTCGATACGATCGCCGGTCGATTGAACAATATGTTCGACTTCGATCGGCGCGAGAACGACAAGTCCCGCGACTTGTTTCTCGATCCCGCGACCGGCGCCGTCGTCGCCACTCCGTGAGGCCGAAGCGCGTCGCGATACGAGTCGCGCCGATCGGGGCTCAAGGCCCGATTGGAGCCGCGAACGCGCAAGAAGCGCCAATGCGCCAATCGACCAGGAGCGCTTCGCGGCCCTGTCGCAAGTCCTTGGCGAGAGCTGACGGGGGCGGGGGTGAGTCGTCTTTGACGCCGCGCCACAACGCCGCATTGAAGCGCGCCGTGTCGAGACGGTCTTCTCGCGAAAAATCCTGACCCGCCATGGCCTTTTCCCAGTAGGCGGCGTCTTGCGCGTCGCGAGCGAAACACGGCGGCTCGCCTCCGGCCTTGCGCCTTGGCGCCTCGGGCAGCGGTAATTTCGTCGCGCGCAGAATTTCCGCCATTGTCGCGGTGTAGGACCAGCGTTCCCGCGTCTTGTCGAAGACTTCGGCCATCGGTTCGGCGAGGCCGTCATTGAGGCCGAGAGGCGGGACGCTCAAAACATCCTCGATCGTGCGAAGCATGTTGACGGTCGTATAGGACTTCGAGACCAGCGCTTTTTGGCGCACATAGGGACCGATGACATAGGCGATGGAGCGATGGGCGTCGACATGGTCGGCGCTGTTCTGAGCGTCGTCCTCGATGATGAAGATCAGCGTGTCCTTCGCGAAGGGACTGGCGGCGATCGTCTCGACGACCGCGCCGATGGCGTAGTCATTGTCCGCCATTTGCAGGAGTGGCGTGTTAACGCCGTCGATCGCCGTGGCGAAGGAGCCGAAATGATCGAGCGGCAGTCGCAGCAGCGTCAGGTTCGGCATGGCGCCCTGTTCGATTTGCCGCGCGAATTCCCGTCGCCATTCCCTCACGCGATAGAAATCTGGATAAGTCATGTCGAAACCGCGGAAATAAATGTCTGTGTGAGGGATCAAAGCCGCCTTGGCGGGGAAGAACGCCTGACGCATTTCCGCGAAAGGATCGCGGATCGGCGGAATAACGCTATCGTCCTTGGCGGAATAGCGGGAAAGATCGCCAAAAAATCCGTAATTGCGGATCGTCAGGCCCGCGCGTAGCGCCGCGTCCCACAAATAGCCCGCGCCCGCCGCGCCGCCATTCTCGGCGGATGCGTCGAGCGCCGCGACATCGGCGAGTCCGGGCAGCAAATCGAGATCGCCAGGCGTCGCGGGATTGGCGACGCGCCGCTCGCCCAACGTGGCCAGGCCGACATTGACATTGCGGTTGGAGCCTTCCTGATCATAGGTGAAGCCGCGTCCCGCATAGGATACGGGCGCGTTTTTCTCCGAATAATCATTGGTGCGCGCGGCGGTTGTCCATTGCCACCCGGTGTTCGAGGATTCGCCTGAATCGAAGAAACGATCGAGCGTCACGAATTCGCGCGCCAGCGCATGATGATTGGGCGTCGTGGCCTCTGGAAACAGCGTGAGCGACGGATCGCCGTCGCCGATTTCGAGGTCGCCGAGCACCTGGTCGTAACCGCGGTTCTCCTTCACGATATAGACCACATGCCTGATGCGCTCATGGAGGAAGTCCATGAGTTTTGTGCTTTCACGCCGTTCATCGAGCCCAGGAAAATGATTGTTTCGCGCTGTCTGAAGCGTCAGACGCGCCAGCTCCGCGGGCCTTGGCGTCGGCAGGGAGAGAAAGCCGGCCTTCGACATCTGCCAAACATATTCGTTCGCCGCGCGGCAGGTTGGCGATCCCGTGTTCGTCACGGAGAGGTCGTCTCGGCACGCGCCGGGATTGGGTCCGGCGTTCGACTTTCCATTGACGACGAAAAGCGTTCCGCCGCCGTGTCCGACCGCCACCGCGTTGGGGTACCAACCCGTGGGAATAAGGCCGATGACCTGGCTCTTTTTCGGCGTCTTCGCGTCGTCGTCATGCTTATCCGCGGCGTTATTGCCTTCGGTTTCGTCGTTGAGGGCGTCGCGGCCGAGTTGCGCGACCGCGACCGCGTTCAATCCGGCGTTGGTGACAAAGAGCGTGCGCTCGTCAGGAGAGAGCGCGAGATTGTTCGGGCTCGCGCCGCGCAATTCGCGGGGCTGGGAAAAAGCGCCGGCGGCGCCGCGGTCGGGAACTCCGTCAAAATGTCTCCATCCCCGGCGTCGAGCACGACCACCGTGTCCGAATTATCGGCGGCGACGAAGAGCCGCGAGCGATCCTTGTTGACGATGAGCTTTGTCGGCTGGCCCGTGAGTTTGATGCGTTTGTCGACCGAAAGCGTGCCGCCGTTCAGCGACAGCATGAGAATTTCGCGATCGCGCATGGAGCCGACGAAGACGCGATCATTCGAGCCGAAGACGACGCCGAGAGGATATTCGCCGCCCGCCGTTCCGGCCTTGGCCGGATCAATCTTTCCAGGACGCAAATCGAGTTCGGCGACAACCACGCGCCTGTCGATGTCGATCACGCTGACGCTGTCGTTCTGCACATTGGCGACCACCAGCCGTTTGCCATCGGGGCTGACCGCGAGGCCGCCCGCGACGGGCTTCACATCGGGGCCGTTGCCCGCCTTATGGTTGAGCGCGATGGGCGCGCCGTCCTCGACGAAGGTCACGCCGTCGCGCTTGAAGACATGGATGTTATCGTCGACACCGCCGGAGACGAAAAAGCCCGCGCCATCCGCACGCCAAACGAGGCCGAGGAAACTATTGGGAATTTGAACAACTTGTCGTTTGATCGGCTCGCGGCCGGAAATGTCGAAAACGAAGACATATTCGTTGGACAGCGCGGCGATCGGCGTGCCGTCGGGGCCAAGATTGCGGTTATAGCCGCTGGTGAGCGCGAGAAGCGCGCCGCCATCCGGCGCGACAGCCAACTCGACCGCCTGACCCGCCGTGAAGTCCGGTAAGAGCGGCAAGTTGGGATTGAGTGAGAGAAAACGCGCGCCCGGCGCCGCGAGCGGGGTTATGCGCGCGCCGGTCGGAAGCGCCTCGCCGCCAAAAAAAGTATCGGCGCGCCCCGCGTCGACGTCCGCCTTGCTTGGATTGCCGCTAACGCAAGCCAGGACAACGAGCGCCGAGAGAAAATTTGAAGTCAAGCGAGTCATTTGGGCTGGTCCGAGTGATGCTTTGAAGCCGATGGCGCGCTCCCGCTTCCGTCCGCGCGAACGGAGCATTGGCGGTTTCGTGGTCGGCAGGCAAAGTATGCGATGGATCGACTCTTCGAAAGACAGTCTCCGCGGTGGGTGACACTCGAATGACGCCGACGCTTGGCCGCGTTTTCCGCGCCGGTCAACAGGCGGCGTCGTCGCGTCAGCCGTGGCGCGAGCTGGCGAACGTAAGAGCGTAATAATGCCGCCTCCCGCGAAGCGACCTTGCCCCCGCGGAACGTCTCCCGAGGCCGAGGCAAAATCGCGAAAGCCCCGCGTTCAGCCAATCCGGCGGGAATCCATCTAATTTCCGCGGGGCGCCGTCCAAACAACCGGGGCGAGCTCTCGCGACTGGAACGAGCATTCACCGGCCTCTCGGCGACCGATCAATATCGACCTGAAGGATATTGGCCCGCCGCCAAGAAGTTTTAAGTGATGGGTGTATGGTGATGTCGCGGGCGCCTCGGAGAGCCCGCGCCGTAGGGGAGCCGTTCGTCATCGTTCGGCAAGGGATATGCGACGAATCTTAGTCATCGGAGCGCTCGGTCAGATTGGTTCCGAGTTGACGCCCGCCTTGCGGGAAAGATACGGCGCCGCGCGCGTCGTCGCTTCCGATTTGCAAATTGCGCCGTCGCGGCTATCGAGAGCGGGCTGCGCCTACGAGCAACTCGATTGCACGCAACCGCGGCAGATGGTCGATATCATGCGCCGACATGACATCGGCGTGATCTATCACCTTGCCGCGCTCCTCTCCGTGGTCGCCGAGAAGCGACCGCGGGACGCCTGGGACATCAATATGGGCGGGGTCCATAACTTACTCGAAACAGCCCGACTGTTTCGTTGCCAAGTGTTTTTCCCCAGTTCGATCGCCGCCTTTGGCCCTTCCACGCCGCGTATAAGCACCCCGCAGGTGACGATCCAGCGGCCGACCACCATTTATGGCGTCACCAAGGCCGCGGGTGAACTGCTGTGCGATTATTATGCGAGCCGCTTTGGCGTTGACGTCCGGGGCTTGCGGCTACCGGGCCTTGTTTCGTGCATCGCGTCGCCCGGCGGCGGCACGACCGACTATGCGGTCGAGATGTTCCGCCAAGCGTCACTCGGAAAGAATTACGCTTGCTTTCTGGCGGCGGATACACGGCTCGATATGATGTACATGCCGGACGCGATCCGCGCGATGATTGAGCTGATGGAAGCGGACGCAACACGGCTCAGATACCGCAACGCTTACAACGTGACAGCGATGAGCATCACGCCCGCCGAACTGGCGGCGGAGATTCGCAAGCATATCCCCGGGTTCCATGTCGACTACCAGGTCGACCCCATGCGCCAGTCGATCGCCGATTCCTGGCCGCAATCACTTGACGCCACCGTCGCCAGGGAAGATTGGGGGTTTTCGCCTCGCTTCAATCTCGCCGCGATGACGGCGGACATGCTCGCGCGCCTGCGCGCGGCGGAGGGCGCGCGGAAAGCCGACAGCCCGGAAAGCGAGGAACTATATGCCAACTCACGCACTGACTAGATCGCTGGCCGCGCGTCTGGACGAACTCGCGCAAACCGGAAGGCTCAAGGGAAAGGAAACGGTGATCCGCGGATTCATCGCGCCCGGCGACGATCACGGTCCACGATATCTTATCGAAGGCGAGGGCGGGACGCCGTTCCTGCGCATGAACTCCAACGGCTACCTTGGCATGGCGCTACACGCGGAGGTGGTCGCGGCGGAGGAAGCGGCTGGAGCAAGCTACGGCGTCGGCCCCGGCGCGGTGCGGTTCATTAGCGGAACATGGTCGTCTCACGTCGCGTTAGAGAGGCGGCTCGCGGCCTTCCATGCCCGGCCGGCGGCTATGCTGTTCTCATCCGCTTATGCCGCGGTCATGGGCGTAATCCCGCCGCTCGTAACCGAGAAAACCGCGATCATCAGCGATGAACTGAACCATAACTGTATAATCAACGCCATTGCGTTGGCGCGACCCGCCGAAAAACACATTTACAAGCACCTCGACATGGGGGAGCTTGAGCGCCGCCTCGAAACGGCGGCGAAGAGCGTCACCCGCGCGATCGTGGTGACCGACGGCGTCTTCAGCATGCGCGGCGACCATGCTCCGCTCGACCGCATCTTGGCCCTAGCGCGCGGTTACGACAGCGCATTCGCGGAAGGCGCGATCGTCGTGGTCGACGACTCGCACGGGGTCGGCGCATTTGGACCGAGCGGCCGGGGTTCCGAGGAATTCACATCTTCCGCGCCGGCCGATCTGCTCGTCGCGACGCTCGGCAAGGCGTTTGGCGTCAATGGCGGCTACGTCGTCGCCGAGGAGATCATGATCCGCTACCTTCGCGAGACGTCGCCCCTCTATATTTATTCAAACCCGATCACGCCAGCCGAAGCGGCCGCCGCCCACAAGGCGATCGACATCGTGGACAGTGCGGAGGGCGCGGCTCTACTCGCGCACTTGCGTAAGATGACGGCGCGCTTCAAGGCGGGGTTGATCAAGCTCGGTTTCGAGACTCTGCCCGGCGAGCACCCGGTGGTGCCGCTGTTGGCGCGCGACGCCGCGCGCACTTTGGCGCTGGTCGCGCACCTGCGGCGACGTGGCATTCTCGCGACCGGCCTGACCTATCCGGTGGTGCCGAAAGGCGATGAGGAGATTCGCTTCCAGATCAGCGCGGACCATACGCAAGCCGATATTGACGCCGCGCTTAAGGCTCTTGCCGACGCGGCCGCCTGAAAATATTTCGATCGGGGCAGCGGCTGAGCTTTAGCGCTCTATTTTATTTCCTGGCGGACGTCGCTGGATGGCCGCGGTCGCCCGCCGGTTCGAGGGGAAATACCATGGACAGCGCGCGCTATCACAAAGCCAGCATCGGCGAGCACATGCTGAATCCGGAAACCCTGATGCTCGGTTATGGCTATGATCCCGCTCTTTCCGAGGGCTCGGTCAAACCGCCGGTGTTTTTGACGTCTACCTTTGTATTTCGGACGGCGGAGCAGGGCCGCGACTACTTCGATTATATCGCGGGACGCCGCCCGCCTCCGGTCGACGGGCAAACCGGGCTCGTTTATTCCCGCTTCAATCATCCGAACCTGGAAATTGTCGAAGACAGACTCGCCATCTACGAGAAAGCCGAAGCCGGGCTGGTGTTCTCCTCGGGCATGTCGGCGATCGTCACCGCGATCCTCGCTTATGTGCATCCCGGCGAAGCGATATTTCATAGCCGGCCGCTATACGGGGGCACGGAAGTCCTGATCGGCGGGACTCTTGCGCCATTCGGCGTCAGAGATGTCGGTTTTACGAACGGACTTGACGAGGAAAGCATTCGCGCTGGCGCCGAGCGCGCCATGGCGGCCGGACGCGTCGCTCTAATTTTTATCGAGACACCGTCGAATCCCATGAATAGCCTTGTCGATATCGCGCTGGTTAGGCGCGTTTCGGAGGAAATAGGTCGCAAGCAAGGCTCTCGACCGATCATCTGTTGCGACAACACGCTTCTTGGTCCCGTGTTCCAATCGCCGCTTCAACATGGCGCCGATTTATCCCTTTACTCGCTGACGAAATACGTGGGCGGGCATAGCGATCTCATCGGCGGCGCGATCCTGGGCTCGAGCGCCGATCTGAAACCAATTCGCGTGATGCGCGGCGCGATCGGCACGCAACTCGATCCACACTCATGCTGGATGTTGGGCCGTTCGCTCGAGACGCTCTCGCTGCGCATGGGGCGAGCCGCCAGCAACGCGGCGATAGTGGCGGATTTCCTTTCCCATCACCCCAAAGTGGCGTGCGTTCATTACCCGGCGCTGCTGCCCGCTGATCACCCCACCCGTATCTTGATGGAGCGTCAATCCAGCTCAGCGGGGTCGACGTTCTCGTTCGAGGTCAGAGGACAGCAAGCGGAAGCGTTCGCCTTTCTCAATCGACTGCAAGTGTTCAAGCTCGCGGTCAGCCTCGGGGGCACGGAATCTTTGATTTGCCATCCGACGACGACTGTGCATTCCGGGCTTACCGAGGAAGCTCGTCGTGAAATCGGGATTACACCGGCCCTGATCCGTATGTCGATCGGGATTGAGCATCCTGACGATCTCATCGCCGATATCACGCAAGCATTCGCGTGAGGCGCGCATTGAATTGGCGGCGGGAAAAGGTCTGGATTGAATCATCGTCACCCCTGCCGGCGTTGGCTTCGACGGGCGGCTTTCCCTTCGACTCCGGAAATTGGGCGGCGCCCCGCGATCGCGCGGGAGGGCGCTCATCCGGCGGCATGGGGCCCGGGATGGCGATAAGGTGGAATTGCGGACCAGCGAGCCCGATGGTGATGGGTGGGGGGCGCGGCGCTTCAGAATCGATCGCCGGCGCTTGCCGCGAATTTCCGATTTCTGCTTACCACATGCTTACCGAAATCAGGGACTTTCGGGCCAGCTGTCAAAAATTCGACTTAACTATTTGATTTGAATGGCGCGCCCGAAAGGATTCGAACCTCTGACCCCCAGATTCGTAGTCTGGTGCTCTATCCAGCTGAGCTACGGGCGCCTGCCGCGGACCGCTCTCGGCAAACTGCGAGCGGCGTTCCGTGAAACTGCAACGGCTTCTATCCTTCCCGATACCGAATGGCAAGACCCGTGGTCGCTCGACGTGCGATGCTGGAAGTACGAAGGATTCCCGAGAGAGACCCGGCATCTCGCGCATGGCCTTGAACCCCCGGCGTCGCCCACGAGCTAGAAGGCGTTTCCGGTCGATTTCGCCACGACTTTCGCCTGCCGCCCCCTAGGACGATGATTCGAAAACGAAACGATCGTTGAAACGGGCTTGTGAAACGCTCGATGTTTGTGATCTTACATGCGCGACTCGGCTTTGCTCGAGCGACCGTTGGCGAGGGCCGCGATTTGGCTGTCTCGTCGAGATGGAGTTTCGAAGCAATGGCGTGGAACGACGAACCTTCCGCTCGAGGCGCTTGTCTCGCGCAAGACCAAATTGTTGCGACGGCTCGACTTGACGCCTCCGCCGTTAGGGAAGCGCCGGCGAGGGTCGCTCCGGGCGCCCGCGCGTGGATCGAGGGACGGGCGCGGAGCAACGCCTGTCGCGTTTCGCGATCGTTGGCGCGCCGTCTCGCGTGGGTCAGTTTCCTAATGATCGCCGTGCTCTCGCTGGTTCCCGGCGAACTGCGGCCCCACACTTTCCTGCCGGGAAAGGCGGAGCACTTCATCGCATACGCCGGCGCCGGGTTCCTGCCTGCGTTCGGCTATTGGTCCAGTCGGGAACGCATATTGGGTTGGCTAGGTCTCTCCGTCGCCAGTGGCGGGTTCGAGCTACTCCAGAACTTCGTTCCACTGCGAAGTCCGAGCGTCTGGGACGCGTTCGCGAGCGCGGGCGGCGCCACATTCGGCGTTCTGCTGGGCGTCGCGTCGTTGCGAGCGTTTCGAGGCAGGCGTGAATGGCAAATGGGCTTGTGAGCTTTGCTACGGCGAAACAGTCATCCAGCCCCACGGCCGCGAGGAGCGCGTCCTCAATGCATAAATTTGTCTTGCGCAACCTTGTCCTCGGACTTTTC
Source organism: Methylocystis sp. (assembly GCA_049583305.1). Classification (GTDB taxonomy): domain Bacteria; phylum Pseudomonadota; class Alphaproteobacteria; order Rhizobiales; family Beijerinckiaceae; genus Methylocystis. The sequence goes on along the minus strand of JBAUVQ010000204.1, from coordinate 21,926 downwards.
ATGTTCGCGTCCGCGACGGCGCTGGGGGCCGATTCGCGCGGCGCCAAAAACGGGGGCGCGAAAATCTTCGACCACATATTTGTTGTCGTGCTCGAAAATCACGACTTCGACGACGCTCTCGACGCCGACTCGTCGCCTTTTCTGGTCGAGCTCTCGCGCCATCAAGGATTGGCGACGCATTACTCCGGCGTGACCCATCCCAGCTTGCCGAACTATCTGGCCATGCTTGCTGGAGATGAATTCGGCGTCCGCGCCGACGCGCCAAGTTGTTTCGCGTCGGACCTTTTGCCGCTTCAGACCTGCTATCATTTCGAGGGCGACACCCTCGTCGATCAACTCGAAAAAGCGGGTCTTACATTCGCGCTTTACGCGGAGACGTTGCCGGCGGCGGGCGACCTGACGCAAGCCTCTCCATTGGGGCCGTCGGCGCTCTATGCTCAAAAGCACAATCCTTTCGCCTATTTCGATAAAATCGCCAAGAGCCCGTCGCGTCTCGAAAAGTTGAAGCCGCTCGACACGCTAAGGAGCGATCTCGCCGGCGCGGCTCCAAATTTCGCGTTCATCGTTCCAAACCTCTGTCACGACGGCCACGGCGCGGCCGCGTGCGGGGATCCCGTTAAACTGGCGCGCGACTTCGATGAGTTTCTGAAGCAAACGATCGGCGCGATCCGGGCCTCGCCGAACTGGACCCGAAACTCGGCGATTGTCATTACCTTTGACGAGGGTGATTCGAGCGATACGCCCAAGTCCATTAAATCCCGCGCCGAGGGATTCGAGGACAATCGCGTCGCGACCATCGTGGTCACGGCTTGCGGCGCGCCCGCGACAAACGCAACTCCGTTGAACCATTATTCGTTGCTGGCGACGATCGAGGATGGTTTTCGCTTGCCGCGCCTGCGCAAGGCGACGGGCGCGGCGACACTCATGAATTTGTTTGATCGCCCGTGTCCGTGAGCGAAGATTCGAGCTCTTAATGAAGCCCTAATCCGAGAAAAAAAATTCAGCTTGACCAAAACTCGAAGCGGGTTCAGTCTTACCCCGATCGCAGTCGTCGATGTGCAGCCAAACGCTGATTCGACGAAAAGCCAGTCGGGCGGGACCTCGATTTGGACGCGGAACAGCTATCGGCGCCAACTCGGCGTCGAAGTGATCGCAATTGACTTGCGAGAGGAGCATGACGCCACCGGGTCGGATGTGACCTGCGCTGAGTGCGTCAGGTCGCTACGGTTCGAAGAATCTAGCGCTGATCTCTTCGATAACCGTTTTCTAGCCTTTAAAGCCTCAATCGGGCGATTTCCGCGAAGGCCAAGCGGAGTAGCTCGATCCTGAACTGGAAATCCCCCAGATAGCTTCGTCTGACACGGAGCAAGTAGGCCCCGATCGCCTCGAGCGACGGGGCCTTTTCTTTCGTCGCGCCGCGTCGATCGCCCGCAATCCCGTTTACGCTGATTTGTTGAAACGCGCATTATCGTGCTATCCCACATGGTTGGGAAGCAGAGGAAGGAACTGTTTACTGTGTTTTTTGATGTTAAGCTTAATATATAGACCCCACGAACTCCTCACGGTATGGTTTCCGCTGTCTCGTGTGGGTAATTCGTATCTTGAAACGCGCATCCGTTCTCTTCATGGCCTCGGTAGCGGCCCTTTTCGCGCCGCAGGCCATAGCGCCGGCGGAAGCTTTCGATTTTTTCGGCCTGTTCGGCTCCGGCGAGGAGCCTCCGCCGCCAAGTCCAGAGACGCTGCCCTATAAGGTTGAATTCGCCGGCGTCGACGACGACAAGGCGCTCGCTCAAAATCTTAAGGACGCCTCCAATGTCTGGCGGCTTAGGAGGCAGTCGCCGAGTTCGGGAGCCGGGCTCGCGCGGCGGGTGGTCGGCGATTTTCCAAATCTCGCGGAGGCGCTCTGGGCCAGCGGCTATTTCGACGCGCAAGTCGAAGTGAAAGTCGCCGGCGTCGCCATTTACCCCGATGCGCGCGGCATCGACGCCGCGTCGAGCGCCGCGGAACGGTTGCGTAACAAGGAACCAGTGCCCGTCGTCATCAGGATTGACCTGGGTCCGCTGTTTCATTTGCGTCATGTCGTCGTTTACGACGCGCGCACCATGACGCCGATCGACCCGGCGCTGTTTTCGAAAAGGGCTTTCCAACATGCCGCGGACGAACCGGCTCGCGCCTCCGCCTTGCGGGCGATGCAGGCCGAATGGGTCGACGAACTGCGTCGGAAGTCCTATCCACTGGCCAAGGTTGTCAAGACCGAACCGGTCGTGCTGCACAGGGAGGGGGTGCTCGATGTCGCGGTGACGATAGATCCGGGTCCGCGCTCGGGAATCGGCGAGGTGCGCCTGAGTGGTTCGCCCGGCGTGCCCGACGAGGTGATTCGCTCCTTCATCTATCTGGAGGAAGGCGAGGACTATAGCCCTAAGAAGCTGGCGGACACGCGCAAATCAATCTCCCGCATCGAGGCGGTGGGCTCGGCGAAAGTGGAAGACGGCGAGGCCATCGACAAAAATGGCGATTTGCCGATCCTTGTCGAAACGAGCGCGCGCAAGGAGCACGCCGTCGGCTTTTCCGGACAAATCTCCAATACGGATGGCCCCGGGCTGCGCGCCTATTGGATGGATCGCAATGTTTTCGGCGAGGGCGAGCGATTGCGCTTCGACCTTCAGGGCGGCCTCGCCCCCACCGCCGCTTCCGGCGGCTTTTTCAGCCTTCCCCCCATCGCGGTCGATAATCTCATTGGCAGCGCGAAGATGAGCTTCGTCAAGCCCGCCTTGTGGGGCACGCGCAACGACCTTCTCGTCGACGCCGCGCTGGTGCGGGAGCGCACCCCGTACTATTGGGCCGATTATGGCAACGCCAGCGTCGGCGTGAGACATCGTTTCAGCGACACAACGTCGATCCAGACGGGCGTGGAGGTCGAGGCGGGCGACACATTCGACGTGTTCGGCCCGCACAATTATTCGCTGCTCGGCTTCCCGTTGTCCGCGAATTACGACAGCACGGATAGTCTCCTCGCCCCAACGAAAGGCGTTCGCGCCACCGCCACCGTCGAACCCTATTTGAAGGCCTTCGGCAATAGCGTCGGCATGGTGCAGTCCAAGGGACAGGTGACCGGCTATTACGCGCTCGATGACGACGCCTGGTACACGCTCGCGGGCCGCGTCGCCGCCGGCTCGATCGTCGGCGCCAGCATCGAGGATATTCCGGCGAGCCACCGCTTCTTCGCCGGCGGCGGCGGTTCAGTGCGCGGCTATGAATATCGTTCGCTCGCTCCCGACTATGGCCTTGGTTTCCCGGTCGGCGGCCGCAGCCTCCTCGAAGGCTCCGCCGAGGCGCGAATAAAGGTGACGAAGGAAATCGGGATCGTTCCTTTTTTCGACACCGGCATGGCCTTCGCCTCGCCCTATCCCGATTTCCAAAGCTCCATGCGAGAGTCGGTCGGGTTGGGATTGAGATACTACACGGGTATTGGCCCCATCAGAGTGGACTTGGCGACCCCGCTCGGACGCCGGCCGGGAGAAACCGCCTTCGCTTTATTCATCGGCATCGGGGAGGCGTTTTGATGCGCTGGCGCGTTTTGCGATATGTCGGAGTCGGCCTCGTCCTGATCTTGCTCGTCGCCGCGCTGGCGTCGATGGGCCTTGGCGCGAAAACGCGCGCCGGCAAAAGCATGCTGGCCGATTACGTCTCGCGCGCGGCGTCCTCCGAAAATATGAAGCTCGACATTGGCGCGATCGAGGAGCCCCTGTCCGCGCATCCGATGTTGCGCGACATCACGCTAGCAGACAAGGATGGCGTCTGGCTGAAGATCGATCGCGTCGAAATGGACTGGTCGCGCCTTCCGCTGGCGTCGTTGCGCATCGACATCGACCGCGTGGCCGTCGGCCGCGTGGACGTGCTGCGCCGTCCGATACCCGCTCCGGAAGAGCCCGCCAAGGCGGAGGCCAAGCCCGCGCCCGCCTCCGCCAAAAAAGCCGGCGGCGACGTGGCCCCCGATCTTCCCGTCAGATTCCGCCTGGGCGCGTTCCAACTCGACACCTTGGCGCTGGCCGCGCCCGTGCTCGGCGAACCCGCGACGCTGAGCTTGACCGGTTCCGCCGAGGCGGGCGCCTCCAGAAACGGAGCCAAGGCGACATTCTCGGCGCAACGCACCGACGCGCCTGGCTCCATCGACCTCGAGGCCGCGATTTCTCCAAGTCCGAACCGCGTTTCGCTTACGCTTTCGGCGCGGGAACCCGCGGGCGGCGTGGTCGCGCGACTGGCCCAGCTTCCCGGCCTGCCCCCGGTAGACGTAGCTCTCGACGGCGAGGGGCCGCTCGACAATTTCGTCGCCAAGCTGGTCGCCCACGCGGGCGATGGGCTTGGCGCTAACGGCGGAGCGACGATGACGCGCGTCGCGGCGGGTCGCCGACTGGAGTTCGATCTCACGAGCGAGTTCGCGCCGCTACTGCCAAGGGCGCTCGCCGACCTGTTCTCGGGCGACAACAAACTGCATGGCGCCGCCGTTCTCGCCGATGACGGCTCCACGACGCTCGACAATCTCGCGCTCGAAAATTCGGCGTTGCGCTTGGACGCCTCGGGCCGCCTCGGCGCGGATCAAAAAATCGAAGCCCATGCGGCGCTGCATGGGCTGCCCGCGCCGGAGACGGCGCCTTTTCGCGCCAAAACGCTGGAGGGCGAATTCGCGGTGACCGGGAGCGTCGCGCGGCCCGACGCGAATCTGCGCTTGCTGGTGGAGGAAGCGCTGTCCTCCGCGGGGCGCGTTGGTCATTTCGACGCGCTGGTCAAAGCGGTCGCGGACGGCCCGTTGACGAATGATTCCGCGCACATCGACATCTCCGCCGACGCTCTTGGCGACGAACTCGCGTTGGCCGACAGGGGGCTCGCCGACGCGCTCGGCGATCGCGTGACGCTAAATCTGCGGGCGCGAGCGACCGGCGCCGGCGACGCCGACATTGGCGTCGCCAAGCTCGAGACGACGACCGCCGCCGTCAATTATTCCGGCAAGGCGGGGCCGACCGTTCTGGACGGCCAGGCGCGGGTGACGGCTTCCGATCTGTCGCGCTTCGCGCATCTCGCCAAGCGCGATCTTCGCGGCGCGCTGGCGCTGACGGCCGCGCTTTCGGGCGCGCCGGCGAAGGGAAACATCAAGGCCGTGGTGAGCGGCGGCGTCAACGCGCCGAGCGCGGGGTTCGCCGCCATCGACGGGCTGCTGGGCCGCAAGCTGGCGCTTTCCGGCGCGGTCGAGACGCTGCCGGGCGGCGGCTTGAGCTTCGACGCGCTGACCTTCAACGGCGATTTCGTGCAGGCGCGCGTTGACGGCGCCGCGACGCAAGACACAGCGGACATTGGCGCGCAAATCGCGCTGCCCGATCTCCACCGCGCCGATCCGCGCCTGACCGGCCGCGCCAATGTCGACGCCAAGATTTCCGGCTCGCTGCGAAAGCCTGACGCGGTTGTCGATGTGGTGATGCTCGACGGCGGAGCCAATGGACGTCCGATACCCAAGCTGAGCCTTCATGCGCGGGCGCAAGATCTTTTGGGCGCGCTCGTCGCCGCCGCCTCGCTCGATGGAACGGTGGACGGACGCCCCTTGCGCGGACGCGTCAACGCCGCCCGAGCGGGAACGGGCTGGAAAGTCGACACGGTTGACGTTGGCGTCGGTCGCGCGACGCTAAAGGGTTCCGCGAGCTACGACGGGGTCGCGACCGGGCGGCTCACGTTGGCCGCGCCCGACCTCGACGATTTTTCCGCGCTGGCCCTGCAAAAGCTGGGCGGCGCGCTCAACGCCGACATCGCGTTCGACGGCGCCGCCGGCGGACAGAATGCGACGATCGACGCCAAGGGTGCCGGCATTCGCGCGAAAAACGCCAGCATTGAAAAGCTCAACGCGAAACTTTCCGGCCGCGATCTTCTACGCCGGCCGGCGCTCGACGGGACGGCGTCGCTCGACAATTTGCGCATCGGCAAGGAGTTGGTCTCCGCCGCCAGCCTGAAAGCGCGTCCCGCCGGGGCGGGCACGGCGCTCGACCTCGCGGTCAACGCGCGCGGATTCGCCGTCGCGAGCGCCGCCACGCTCACGCCAGGGGATCGCACGCGGATCGATCTTTCCGCGCTCTCTGTCCAGCGCGGCGGCCAGCGCCTCGCGCTGGCGGGACCGGCGACGATCACGCTTGCCGGCGGCCAGGTCGACATCAAGGGTTTCGCCATCAACGCGGGCGGGGGACGGCTCGACGTCGACGGGAGCGTCGGCGACCGCCTGAACCTCACCGCGCGAGCGCACGCCGTTCCGCTGTCGATCGCGGCCATCGCCGACTCCACGCTTGGCTTGGGCGGCTCTTTGGACTTCGACGCCCACATCGCCGGAACCAAGGCCGCGCCAAGCGGCGATTGGAAGGTCACGCTCGCCAAGGTCACCGCCCCGCAATTGCGCGACAATGGGCTGCCCGCCGTCGACGCGTCCGCGCATGGGCGACTTTCGGGCAATCGCACCAGCGTCGACGCCGATATCGCGCTCGGAACCTCGAACCACCTAAAGATCGCCGGCTCCGCGCCACTCGGCTCGACCGGCGGACTGGATGTTGCGGTCAAGGGCGGAGTCGACGCCGCGCTGGCGAACACCGTGCTTTCCGCCGGCGGCCAGACCCTCAAGGGCAAGGCCAATGTAGACCTTAGAATCAGCGGCGCCGCGGGCTCGCCGATCGTCGGGGGAGCCGTGACTTTCGCCGACGGCGCGTTCGCCGATCCAGCCAACGGCCTCGCCTTCAAGAATATCGCGGCCCGGCTGGAAGCGCATGGCCGCGAGATGAACCTCGCGTCCATGACCGCGACCACGGCGAATGGCGGCCAAATCGCCGCGACCGGCCACGTCTCGCTGTTGCCCGAGGCGGGGATGCCCGGATCGATTCACATCGGCTCGCGCAACGCGCAACTGGTGAACAGCGATCTTGTCTCCTCCACCGCCGATCTCGACCTCACGATCGCCGGACCTCTGGCCCGCGCGCCGAAAGTTTCGGGCGCGGTGATCTTCAACACGCTGGAAGTGAACGTGCCGGATCGGCTGCCGGCGTCGCTGAAGCCTCTGCCCGACGCCAAGCATATCGACCCGAAAAGCTTCGCGCGGGAGATGCTGGCCTTGCAAGCCAAGCAAAAGGCCGCCGCCGGCAAGCCCTCCACCTTCGACGCGGCGCTCGATCTGAAAATCTCCGCGCCGAATCGCATTTTCGTGCGCGGACGCGGCATCGACGCGGAGTTCGGCGGCGAGCTGAAAATCTTCGGCTCCGCGCAAAAGCCGAAGATCGTGGGCGGTTTCGATTTGCGCCGCGGTCGGCTGCAATTGCTCACGCAACGCATCGACATCACCCGCGGCAAGCTGACCTTCGCGGGCGGATTCATGCCGGAGCTGGATTTTTACGCCGAGTCGACCGCCGGCGACGTGACCGCGCAGATCACCGTCAGCGGTCCGGCCGCGCAACCGAGCTTCGCCTTCACCTCGAACCCGGAATTGCCGCAGGACGAAGTTCTGTCGCGGCTGCTGTTCGCCAAGGCGTCGGGTTCGCTGTCGCCGTTGCAGGCGCTCCAGCTCGCGACCGCCGTCGCGCAACTCTCGGGCGCCGATACGGGCGGCGGCGGATTCGAGAAAATGCGGAAGGCCCTGGGAGTCGATTCGCTCGATCTCGACGCTGGAGGCGCGGGCGGGCCAACCGTCGGCGCGTCGACCTATCTCACCGACAATATCAACGTCGGCGTGCGCGCGGGCGCCAAGCCCTCCGACGCGGCTGTCAACGTCGGGCTGGACGTGACCAAGAAGCTGCGCGTCCAGAGCGAGACGCGCGCCGACGGACAGACCTCGGTCGGCGTTGGCGTCGAGTGGGAGTATTAAGGGCCTGGCGCCTGAAGCGTTCCGTCCGCGTGATTTTCCACGCGGGCGGAACGCGCTTAAGCGGGGAGGCCGATACTACATCTCGACGTCGCCGGCTTCCGCCAGGGCGGCGCCGACCTCGAGGCCGAGGTCGTCCATTGACGTCTCTTCGCGCGAAGCGATCGTTGATTCGCCGCGCGCCTGACGCTCGGCCTCCTCGGCGGAACGCGCCACGTTGATCGTGATCTTCACGTCCACTTCCGGATGCAGATGCACCGGCACGGTGTGCAGGCCCAGCGCCTTGATCGGATGATTCAACACGATCTGGTCGCGGTTCAACGTGAAACCGCCGGCGGTCGCCGCCTCGGCGATGTCGCGCGGCGCGACCGAGCCGTAGAGATGACCGCTTTCGCCGGCCTGCCGGATTACGACGAAGCTCTGACCATTGAGCGTCTCGGCGACCGACTCGGCCTCCTTCTTCAAGGTCAGGTTATTCGCCTCGATCTGCGCGCGCTGCGTCTCGAAGTGCTTTTTATTGGCTTCCGTGGCGCGCAGCGCCTTCTTGCGGGCGAGCAGGAAATTGCGCGCATAGCCGTCGCGCACGCGCACGGTTTCGCCCATTTGGCCGAGCTTGGCCACGCGTTCTAGCAGAATGATTTCCATGGTTGATCTCCTGATGTCTTGATGTCGTGGACGGGTTATTGGGGTGTGGTTTGGTGGACGTCGGCGGCCGCCTTTCGGTCGCGAAACCGTAGCAGGGCGTCGAGCATCCCGAGCAGAGTGAACAACACCATCGGCGCGCCAAGCGCCCCGAGGAAAAAGTAGATGATCGACAGCACGAGAACGCTGGATTTCGATCCGCGCAGCCAAAAGTGCATCACCGCCAACCCTTGGAAGGCCAGGGCGAATCCCAGGGGAACGGCGATCACGAGCGCCGCCGCGCCGGGAAATCCATCGAGCGCCGCGAGCCCCCCCGCGATCATGAAAATGATCGCGACCGCGCGCGGAAGCATGAAATCCACGGCTATGTCGGGCCAAGGCAGCTTCAGCATGTGGGAAATTTGCGTCAGTCGGCCGGCGATCCAGAGGTTGAGCGTGTGCGCCAACACTCCGTAGCCCGCGAAAGTCGCTGGCAGGATCAACCGCGTGAAACGCTCCAAATCTTGCGCGGTCACTTCCTCGGCGAGTTGATGTTCCTTCAACATCGCGTCGAGCTTGAAGTAGAACTGCCCCTGCACATAGGACAGAGGCTCCTCGATCGTCCCATGCGAAAAGGCCGTGACGCCGAGGAAAAACACGATGCCGCCCGCGAGCGTGACGCACAACGCCAGCACGGCCCAGGACGAGAGATGACCGGTCAGCAGATCGCGGCGACCCCAGGGCGCGCCCGCCACCGCGTAGCAGGAAAGCCAGGCCGGCGCCGCGACGAGCAATCCGTAGGACATGCCAAACAACGGGTTAGGCCAGACGCTGAGCAGCAATGTTCCGATGATCGCCGCCGTCGCGCCATGACCGACGCCAAGGCCAAGCGCGACGATCATGAGCGGCAGCGGGGCGAGATGAGCGAGGAAGAACCCGGCCAAGGTGCTTTTGCTCAGCACCGCGAAGACGGCCGCGCCCGCCAGCCCGCCGCCGATCGAAATGCCTATATTGGCCCATGAATAAACGCTTTTGTCGGGCACGGCGGGGTGTTTTCCGGTCTTCTTGGCTCGAGGGATCGCGCGGCCGAGGCCGTCGCAAACGAAAAAAGCGCCCATACGAGACGTCCCCCGTTGGCGCAGGGCGCTTTTAAGCCGACTTTCGTTTCGGAGCAAGCCGGCGCGTCGAGCCCGTCTTTCGCCCGGTGGGGGAGGATTTGCTCCCGCCGCCCTAACCGGTGTATGGCTAAAAAATGGTTCGACCTAAAGCCCGTCTTTCGCCGGTGAACGTTCGAGGGCCGGCCCCGATAACCTGTCCAGACTAGAGAAGCTGCTTTGACCACATCGAAGACCCCCCTTCTAGACCGGGTTGCGACGCCGGACGAATTGCGGAAACTCCAGCCAAATCAGTTGCACAGGTTGGCGGAGGAGTTGCGGCGCGAAACCATCGACGCCGTTTCTGTCACCGGCGGGCATCTTGGGGCCGGGCTTGGCGTCATCGAATTGACCGTCGCCCTGCATTACGTGTTCGACACGCCGCGCGATCGGATCATCTGGGACGTGGGGCACCAGACCTATCCCCACAAAATCTTGACCGGCCGGCGCGACCGTATCCGCACGCTGCGCTCGGGCGGAGGGCTCTCCGGCTTCACCAAGCGCGACGAGAGCGAATACGACGCCTTCGGCGCCGGCCATTCCTCCACCTCGATTTCCGCCGGCCTCGGCATGGCCATCGCCCGCGATCTTTCCGGCGGCGACAATCACGTCGTCGCGGTGATCGGCGACAGTTCGATGTCGGCCGGCATGGCGTACGAGGCGTTGAACAACGCCGGAGCGCTCGATTCCCGGCTGATCGTCATTTTGAACGACAACGACATGTCGATCGCCCCGCCCACGGGAGCCATGTCCGCCTATCTCGCGCGGCTGGTTTCGGGCGGCGCTTACCGCTCCATTCGCGACGCCGCCAAGCAACTCGCCAGCCATCTGCCGCGCTTCTTCTATGACAAGGCGCGCAAGGCCGAGGAGTTTTCGCGCAGCTTCATCACCGGCGGCACGATGTTCGAGGAACTCGGCTTCTACTACGTCGGCCCGATCGATGGGCATAATCTCGACCATCTGCTGCCTGTGTTGATGAACGTGCGCGACAAGGACGACGGTCCCGTGCTCGTCCATGTCATCACCCAGAAGGGCAAGGGTTACGCTCCGGCGGAAGCCTCCGACGACAAGTATCATGGCGTCAACAAGTTCGATGTCGCCACCGGAAAGCAGATCAAGCCCAAGGCCAACGCGCCTTCCTACACCAGCATTTTCGGCAAGAGCCTCGTCGCCGAGGCCGAGCGCGACGAGAAAATCGTCGCCATTACCGCGGCGATGCCCGGCGGCACTGGCCTCGATATCTTCGGCAAGGCCTTCCCGGAGCGCACCTTCGACGTCGCCATCGCCGAACAGCACGCCGTGACTTTCGCGGCGGGCCTCGCCGCCGAGGGCTATAAGCCGTTCTGCGCGCTATACTCGACCTTCCTGCAGCGCGGTTACGATCAAGTCGTGCATGACGTGGCCGTGCAGCGTCTGCCGGTTCGCTTCGCCATAGACCGCGCCGGGCTTGTCGGCGCCGACGGACCGACCCATGCCGGCGCCTTCGATCTCGCCTATCTCTGTTGCTTGCCGGGCATGGTCGTCATGGCCGCGGCCGACGAGGCGGAATTGACCCATATGGTGACGACCGCCGTTCATCATAACGACGGCCCCATCGCGTTTCGTTATCCGCGTGGCGAAGGCGTTGGCGTGGACCTTCCCGAGCATGGGGAAGTCTTGGAGATCGGCAAGGGCCGCGTGTTGCGCGAAGGCTCGAAGGTCGCGCTGCTCAGCCTCGGCACGCGGCTCGCGGAGGCGCTGAAAGCCGCCGAGGAGCTCGATGTTTATGGCGTCTCCACCACCGTCGCCGACGCGCGTTTCGCCAAGCCGATCGACCGCGATTTGGTGCGTCGCCTTGCCGCCTCGCACGAGGTTCTGATCACGATCGAGGAGGGCTCGATCGGCGGCTTCGGCTCGCAGGTCGCGCAGTTCCTGTCGGACGACGGGCTGCTCGACGGGACGCGCGGGGCGTTCCGCTTCCGAAGCATGATGCTGCCCGACTGCTATATCGACCAGGACAGCTACGACAGGATGATCGCCAAGGCGCATCTCGACGCGGCCTCGATCGTCGCCAAGGCTTTGGAAGCGCTCGGAGAAAGCCAGGGCGCGGCGAAAGTCCAGATCGCGTAAAGCGCGCGTTTAACGGCTCGGGCCGCGGCGAGGCGGTTGATTTCCTCGGCGCCGCGCGGGGAATCTTCGCTTTTATTCGTTCGTCCGCATTCAAGTCGCGGCGTCGACCATCAGTCGAAATTCCTCAATTTTCTCCGGACTCGTTTCGCCTAGGCGGCAGGGGCGCCGAGAACGCATCAAGGCTTGCTTCTCTTCCGCCCTCGAACGCCGCGCGCGGCGGCTCGCCAGTGTCGCCGTCCTCGTCCTCGACGGGAGCCGGCCCCTTGGTCACCAGCAAGGGTGACACGGGCGGCGGAGGCGCGGCGATCTCGTGCGGAACGGGCTTGCAAATATGTTTGCCGCCGCGTCCGTGCATCGCCAGATCGACGTGAATATGATTATAGTGGAATGGGTTGGAGCCGGGCGCCAAAACCGTCGAGAAATGCTGGCACGAGCCGCCGTGGACATCCATTAAAAAGGCGCGGCTCGCGAAGTCGCCCCGGGTCCAATCACGCACGATCGATATCTGGCGACCGTCCGCCAGCACGAACCCGCCAATGTCCAGCGCATTGCCGAAAGAGTGTTCCGACAGCGGCGCGGAGCTTTGATTGTTCATGCCGCGGCAGGCGTAGGACCCCATCGAATTGATCTGGACCACCTGCTGCCCAAACCGCGCCTGCGCCGCTGGCTGCACGACATCAACCAGCCATTGGTCGAGTTCGGCGACCATCGAGCAATCCAGCGTCGCCTTGGCGCTGAATGTCACGGCGCCGCCCTGCAACGCCGTGACCTTGAACGGGCGCGTCAGACCGCAAATGCCGGGGCCGTCCATCTCATTGGCGATCTGCACATAGGCGGAGGGCTCCACCCGTCGCTGTGCGAGGCAGGCGTTCTCGGCCTGCGTGCGCCAGGCGGGGCGCTGTGGTCTCACTGGCGCGGAGCAGCCCGAAAGAACCGCCGCCAGCAGAGCCGGCGAAAGAACGACGAGATAGGGCGATACGCGGCAGGCCATGGGAGTCTCACGAAAGCCCGTCCAAAAAGGCAGGCTGTCCCGCGAGACTGCTATGTCGGGGTTAACGCAAGGTCGAAAGTTTTAGTTAACGATTCGAATTTTTCCGACCGTGACTTTGGCGCCACGACTCCAGGTCTCGACCGTCGTCGCGCGTCGGGCAAAGGTCACCCGCAACGGATCGTCTCGCGTTCCGTGACGATAAAATCGAGTTTTTGGTCGTGCGGCTCGACCGGAATCTCGTCAGCTTCCTGCGTGGCGTAGGCGAGGCCAATCGCGGTCACCGGATGTTTCGCTCGCAGCGCGTTGAGCGTCGCGTCGTAAATGCCGCCGCCGTAGCCCAGCCGAAAGCCCCTGCGGTCGAAGGCGGCCAGCGGCGCGAAGACGATCGTCGGCTCCACCGCCGTCTTATCGGAAGAAGGCTCGCTGAGGCCGAAAGGGCCCTTGGCTAATTCGTCGCCCGGCGCGAAGGCTCGAAACTGGAGGGGGCGCTTGACCGCGACCATGATCGGAAGCGCGACCTTGAGACCCTGTTCGTACAAGGTTTCGATCAGCGGGCGGGTGTTGAGCTCGCTGCGGATTGGCCAATAAACGGAGATGACGGGCGCGGCGCCGTGGTCGCGGAGCGATTCCATCAACGCCAACGCGTTGGCTCGCATCGCCGAAGCCGCGTCGCGAGCTTCTTGCTGGTTTATGAGATCGCGGCGGGCGAGGGCGTGTCGACGTAATGTTGTTTTTAATTCGTTCATCGAATTTTGCCGCGCCCAGAGAACTGCCCAGAGAATCGCAGAGAGAATTTGGCCGGCAAGGCCGGGGTGCGGGCCACGAAAGCCGTGGGACATCGATCCCGGGAACCTACAGAGTAGGTGGGCGCCATGTGACCAAGCCCACGGGCGAGACCAGGGACAGCTCCCATGGAGATCGATAAGGCCCCGGGGAATTAGGTCCAACACGCGCCCCGCAGCACCGCGTTGTTAATTTAGCGCGCGCTCGCGACAAGCGCCAGACCGCCCGCGAAGAAATCCTAGGGTCCGCGCGCTTGCGCGATTGGCGGCATGGCGGATATGTTCGACTAGGCGCGAAAACTCGATCCCATCGCGGACGCATCATGGTCAAATATGTCGGCGCGATCGATCAAGGCACGACCAGCACGCGCTTCATCATTTTCGACGAAGCGGGGGAAGTGGTCGCGCTAGACCGTCGCGAACATGCGCAGATATGCGCGCGGCCGGGTTGGGTGGAGCACGACGCCAGCGAGATCTGGCGAGATACGCTCGCGGTCATGGACGGCGCGCTGGCGAGGGCCGGGCTCTCGCGATCCGATCTCGCGGCGATCGGCGTGACCAATCAGCGCGAGACCACCGTGCTGTGGGACAGGATCACCGGCGCGCCGCTGCACAATGCGATCGTGTGGATGGATACGCGCAACGACGCGCTCGTGGCGCGTTTCGCGCGCGAGGGCGGGACGGATCGGCTGCGCGCGCGAACGGGCTTGCCGCTCGCGAGTTACTTTTCCGGCCTCAAACTGGTTTGGCTGTTCGACAACCTTCCGGGCGCGCGCGCCCGCGCCGAGCGCGGCGATATATTTTTCGGAACAATCGACTCCTGGCTTATCTGGAATCTGACGGGCGGGCCGCGAGGAGGGCGGCACCTCACCGACGTCACCAACGCCTCCCGCACGCAATTGATGAATCTCATGACCCTCGATTGGGACGACGAGATATTGCGGCTGTTCGATATTCCCCGCGCCTGCCTGCCCGAGATCCGCTCGTCGAGCGAAATTTACGGCGTGTTCGAGGGGGTTCCGCTCGCCGCCGCGATCGGCGACCAACAAGGCGCGTTGCTCGGGCAAGCGGGCCTGAAACCAGGCGACGCCAAGAACACTTATGGCACCGGTTGTTTCCTGTTGATGAACACGGGCGAGAGCCCGCGTTTCTCGGACAGGGGTCTGATCACGACTCTTGCCTACAGGCTGGGCGAGGCGAAGCCGGTCTACGCGCTCGAAGGCTCCATCGCCATCGCCGGAGCCCTGGTGCAATGGCTGCGAGACAACCTCGGCATTATCGAGCGCAGCGAGGATGTCGAAGCGCTGGCGCGTTCGGTCGCGGATAATGGCGACGTTTATTTCGTGCCAGCTTTTTCGGGTCTTTACGCGCCGCGATGGCGCCCGGACGCGCGGGGCGTCATCGCCGGCCTCACACGCTTTTCCGGCAAGGGGCACATCGCCAGAGCCGCGCTGGAGGCCGCAGCCTATCAAACGCGCGAGGTTCTCGCCGCGATGACCCTGGACTCGGGCGCTACTCCGTCCGAGCTGCGCGTTGACGGCGGCATGGTGGCGAACGAACTGTTGATGCAGTTTCAGGCGGATATCCTCGGCGTTTCCGTCGCGCGGCCGAGTTGCGTCGAGACCACGGCGCTCGGCGCCGCCTATGCCGCTGGGCTCGCGGTGGGGGTTTGGCGCGGCGTCGAAGACGTCGCCGCCCATTGGCGGTGCGAACGGCGTTGGAGTCCCGATATGGACGCGGTGGAACGCGAGCGTCTTCTCGCCTCTTGGGAAAAAGCGGTGGAGAAGTCGCTCGGCTGGAAGAACTAGAGGCTCTCGACCTCGCGGAAAAACGCGCTCGCGCGCTTAAAGCCGGGTAAGTTCGTCAATCGATCCGGAGGCGAACGGCTTCTGGAACTCCGCGGCGAACCCGCCGGGGAAGTGGCGAACGACCGTGGCCGGCGTTGATCCCAGCACGATAGCGGTTCCGGTCGGCGGTATCGTATCCGTGGCGACGCCGACGCCGGAAAGGGAAATGTCCAAAATCTTGACGATGATCTCGCGCTTGTCCTCCAGCCGCAGAATGGCCCGGCTCATCAAGGGCACGATACGTTCGTGGCGGCGATCCTCGGGGAGGCCGATGATGTTGCGCGTGGCGAACCAGGTCAGCTGATCCGCCAACTTGTCGCGTTTGAGTAACGGCAGATTCATCGCGATGGCGAAGCCCGTTGGAACAACGCGCACGGTGGTGCCCGCGAACCGGCCCAATTCGTCGAGATAGACGATCACCTTTTCGCCGATGCCCGCCTTGACCGGCGCGAACAGCAACATGTCGCCCGGCGACATTTCTATCGTCTGACAGGGGTATTCCGTCTTCGATTCGAGCATATAGCGGCCAAACAACGCAACCGGAACGCGTTGGAATCGCCGACTTTCAACCTGCTCGATAAGGTTTTGCAGTGGGAGTGTCATGGCCGCCATCGATGGAGCTGGGATGAGCTCGTTGATGAGCAAATACTACGGAACGCGGCTTAACAACGCCTTACACTCAAAATTAAGCAACGTCTACATTCGCGCCTTTCCTCCCTCGTGCACAACCAGGAGTGGCGGGCGTTTTCCTGCCCCTCGCGAAGAGTAGACCGTTGGCGAGGGCGCTGCTTGCGGTTCTTGCGCGCGAATTATTCTTAAAGACTTGAGGTAAAGCTTTGACGCGACCGTGTGGCCAAGCCAGGGAGTCTGGTTGGAAGAAGAAAGCGAGCCCAGCAGGCGCGAGTGAGTCTTGCCGAAATGGCGGAGCGGCAGCAGCAGCAACTCGAAATTCAAATCCCGATCGACGTCCGCGATAGCCTTGTCGAATTGATGCTGGTCAACGCCCGGAGCGTGGGCGAGCGCGCCCGCCACGATCGGCGTCGCGCCGTCGATGACCGTCAGCAGGGCGGCGGCGACACTGCGCCGGTCTTCCGAGCGCCAAAGGTCGAGGAAGGAGTTGCCTTTCTGATCGGAGAGCCAGAGCGCGTTCAATCGCGTGCCGCAAAGGCGGATCGGGAAGCGGCAGCTCGGCTCGATCTCGACAATGAAACTGTCGGCGAGCACGTGGCGGATCGCGGCGGGATCAATGTCGCTTCGATCCGGCGCGGATCTCGCGCCGCGCAATCGGTTCCAATAAGTGTAAAGATCTCTGCTGACGGAATGTCTCATCATCTGTCCTGCTACTCGCAAGCTGGTTCGTAATGGCGCCGTTTCGGCACGCTCGCGGATCAAATCGCGGGCGCCGGAAGTTAACTGCACCATCCGCGCCACCGGGCTTCGATTAACCTTTTCGAAAGAGTTGCGTTGCGCTCGCGGTCGACGCGTGACACTCTCCAGCCTGTCCCCGGGGGCTTGGAACGAGATGCTCCGCTTGTTGCCGAGCGCTCGGGGAGGCGGCAAGAATTGATGGGCCGCTGCTCTTTATGAGGTTGGTTCTCCGAATACGTGGCGAAGATGGGAGGGGGCGCATGCTCCGGCGGTTCCTCCCCTTCGGTCCAGCGCCTTTCGCCGAGGCGAACGCGATCCGCGGCGGACGGCGGGCTTGGTTCAGGATGAAACAAGCATGTTATCGAATTGCGCCATATTGGCGCCCTTCCGGTCTGGCGCGAACGAGCGCGCTTGAGCGGCGCGAAAAGGCTTTCGAGCGGGAGACGGCGTGAACCGGGAGAGGATTTTCAACCTGCCCGGCGTCGTCGTGGCTCTGCTCGCGATCCTCGTCGTCGTTCAACTCGTGGGGGATTTGTTCCCGGAGACCATCGGCTCCTGGATGCTCGTGTGGTTTTCGTTCATTCCGGCTCGCTTGAGTTTTTTGGCGGCGCCTGACCAAGTCTTGCGCGCGCTCGCCGACGTGGACGCGGACGACTTGGCGGTCCTTCTCAACACGGCGAAATTTTCGTGGTGGACGCCGCTCAGCTATGCCTTTCTGCACGCCAACTGGACGCATTTGGCGATTAATGGCGTGATGCTCGCGGCCTTTGGCGCGCCGGTCGCGCGACGTCTCGGATCGACGCGCTTTCTCTTGTTCTTCGCGACGACGGCGATCGCGGGCGCCTTGGCGCATCTCGCGGCGCATCCCTTCGATATTGAGCCGGTTGTCGGCGCCTCGGCGGCGATTTCCGGCGCGATGGCGGCGATCGCGCGTTTTGCCTTCGCGCCGGGCGAAGCGCTCGGCAAGCGCGCAATGGGGCGGGACGACGCCCATGAGACGCGCGGACCGCAACCGCTAAGCCGCCTTTTCGTCGATCGGCGCGCCACGGCGTTTCTTTTGAGCTGGTTCGGCGCGAATCTGCTGTTCGGCCTAATTCCGGGAGCGTCGGGCGTGGCGGGCGTCGTCGCCTGGGAGGCGCATATCGGCGGGTTTCTCGCGGGAGTCCTGCTGTTTGGCTGGTTCGACCCGCGAGACGCCGCCGCGCGCGGCTAAAATTTTTCGTCGCGAAAAAGAATAGGACCGAATGCTATTTTTGGCATTGGGAACAATAAAAGGTTGAGCGGCCCGATTGCCGCGCGCGAAGCACCACGCCTTCGCAGTCTGGCGTCGGGCAGGGAGCTCCCTCGCGGTCATAGACGCGAAAGTTGTGCTGGAAATAGCCAAGAGAACCGTCGGTCTGACGATGATCGCGCAGCGAGGAGCCGCCCGCCTCGATCGCTTCCGTCAGCACGTCCACGATCGACGCCGAGAGGCGCTTAAGCTCTCGCGACGGCTTTCCCGCCGCGGATATCAGGCTCCCAGCGCTTCGCAGCGGCGAGAGCCTCGCGCGGTGCAGCGCCTCGCAGACGTAAATATTGCCCAGTCCGGCGATGATTTTTTGGTCGAGCAAAGCGGCTTTGAGGGGCGTCTCGCGGCCTCGCAAAGCCTCGCCCAGCGTTTCGGCGTTTGTCGACGCGTCGAGAGGCTCCATGCCCAGCTTCGCGAACAGCGGATGCGTTTCGAACTCCGACGCCGGGAACAGCAGCATGAAGCCGAAGCGCCTCGGATCGTTATAGCTCACGCGCGCTCCGCTTTCGAAACTAAAGATCACATGATCGTGTGCGGGATGTTTCGCGCGCGAAAAATGGAATTCCCCAGCGGGCGGCGCGTTGTCGACGCGAAACGAACCGCTCATGCCAAGATGCATGATCAATAGTTCGCCATTGTCGAGCGCGGCGACGAGATATTTGGCGCGCCGCCGCAAATCGACGACGCGCCGTCCCTTTAACCTCGCTCGAAAGTTCGGCGGAAAGGGAAAGCGCAGATCGGCGCGCCTCAACTCGACGCCGGCGATCGAGGATCCTTCGAAAATCGGGGCAAGCCCGCGCCGGACGGTTTCGACTTCAGGCAACTCAGGCATGGTTTTTCGTCGCGCGCGCCCGGAGTCGTTCGCGTCCCGATTGAATGGGAAAGACTCCAGCTTCCATTGATTCTTCGCGTTCTTTTCATGCGAACGGGAGCCGCTGCGCTCCAAGATGCTTCAATCGCGCTGGCGACCCGGGTAAAATGCGCCCTGTAAGCGATCCTTCAGCGAGCGGCCTTGCACAGGCGCCGCTTCCATCTCTCGCCGGCTTTCAGGTCCGCGTCGAGAAGGCGGCGCTTCCGGAGCGATCGACGCTCGCGATCGGATTCGGCGACCGTCGGCGCCACGGGCCGGGGCTCCTCCGCTGGCGCCTTCGCTGAAACCCGCGGCTCGACGGGTTTGGGCGGGGCGAGTGGCTTGACGGCGCGCGCGGGAGCCTCATGCCGAATGGGCGATGTCGACTTGATGGGCGATGCGGACTTGATGGGCGATGCCGACTTGGACTTTCTCGCGACCGAAACGCGACGCGGCTTTTCCTCGGATTCCCGACCGCGATCCAATAACGGGTCGGACTGTTCGATGAGGCTCGGCAAGACCCTGCCGATGGGAGCGTCGGGGAGAGGCGCGGTGGTTTCAGGCGCGGAGGTCGTGGAAACACCCCGACCGAAAACCGCATCGGCGGCTTTCATCGCGCTTTCGTAGTCATTGTCAGGACCGCCTCGGCCCGTCTTGAAGGCGCCAACATCCAAAAACGCCGGCGTCGCGGCCGACTTGCCGGCGTCGTCGGCCCTTGGGGAACGCGGCGCGGACGATTTGGAGGAGCGAGTTTTGAATTCGACGACAAAAGGTCGGACAGGATTGCGCACGGAACCTCGTCTATGTTGCCTCGGCGGCTGGGCGCTCGTGGAGTAAGCAGTCTCGGCGGCGCGGCGGCGCCGCGCGAAAATTCTCGAGACTTGGAGAAGCCCGCCATGGCGCGCCCGAACCCGGCGACTCTCATGCTCCCGGACGCGGAATTCGAGAGCAGGGAACCGTCAACTAGCACGCTACCAATGGATTTAACGGTTCTGGAGAAAAAGACAACCGTCATATTCGCTGCTGGAGCCGTCGTTTTCCGAGCAGCCCGTTCGAAGGCTCCGGCTTCGCGCGTCTATTTCACCTTGACCGGGAAGATCTCCACCGAAAGCCGCACCTCGTCGCCGAGGCCATAACCGTAATAGGCGGGTCGGGAGACGAGCCGCAGAAACAGAAATAGCCGGAACCGCAGACGCCTGAACACATTCATTCGCTTGGCCGGAAGCAGGCTCTCATGCGAGACGTGGACGATCCAATGCTTGGGATGGGGCGGCAGGTCGATCTCCTTGTGACGCGCCAATTCCTCCAGATAGCGTTCGACATTGGGCTCCTCCATGAAGCCGAAGCGCAATTCGACGCCGATCACGCCGCCGCGGTCCTTGTCGTGGTCGAACACGGTCACGTGATAGCGGTGGTCGCGGATATAGGGAACTTTCGGGTGCGTCACCTCGACCAGGATCAGATTGCGCGGAAGCAGGCCATAACGCTCCCATAGCAACTCCACCGGAATGGGCGCGCGATCGGTCGGATGACGCAGCGGCGCCGGGCACATGACGAGCGCGTTGCGCTCGATGAAAGTCGTGCTGGAGCGATGTAGCGCCACAACGTCGGCCATGGTGAGCGTCGAGCGCGCCGCATAGGCCGCGAAAGTCGCCTTGCGTCCCCACCGCCAGGTCGCCATGACGCCGAAAACGCCGACGCCGACTGAAAGCGGCACGAAGCCGCCTTCCAGGAACTTCAAGGAACAGGCGACGAGAAAAGCGCCGTCGATCAAGGTTAGCGGGATCCACGTGAGCGCCGCGCGCATCGGCCCCCATCGCCAGTAACGCCTGGCGATCGTGAACATGGACAGCGAGGTGATCAGCATCACGCCCGCGACGGCGAGACCATAGGCGGCGGCCAGCGCCGAGGACGACCCGAAGGCGATCACCAGCGCGACGCAACCGCAATAGAGCGCCCAGTTGACGAACGGGATATATATTTGCCCGGCGTGCGCGCTATGGGTGTGCTGGACCGCGATGCGCGGGAACAGCCCGATTCCGATTGCCTGCGACGTCAGTGAAAAGGCGCCCGAAATCAGGGCCTGCGACGCGACGACCGTCGCCAATGTCGCCAATACGACCAGTGGCGCGACCAGCGGCGCCGGCGCGAGGCTGTAAAACAGCTTCCCGGCCGCGACCGGCTCGCCGCCGAGAAGATGCGCGCCCTGCCCAAGATAATTGAGCAGCAGAGCGGGAAAGACGACGGCGAACCAGCCGACGCGGATCGGACGCGCGCCGAAGTGCCCGAGATCGGCGAACATCGCCTCGCCGCCGGTGACGACCAGCATCAACGCCCCGAGAATGAGCAGCGCCTCCCGCGGACCGGCGCGCGCGATGAAGTCGACTCCGAGCGCCGGATTGATAGCCGCCAGTATCGCCGGCTGGCGCCCGATCTCGGCGACGCCGAGCGCGGCGATCACGACGAACCAGACGATCATGACGGGGCCGAAAATGACGCCGATCCCCGACGAGCCCTTGCGCTGGATCGCGAAAAGCCCCGTCAGCAGCGCTAGGGTGATCGGTAGAATATAAGGCGCGAAGGCGGGCGTCGCGACTTCGAGCCCTTCGACAGCGGAAAGCACGCTGATCGCCGGCGTTATCATGCCGTCGCCGAGCAGTAGGCCCGCGCCGAGCATCAGCGACCACAACAGGACCCGCGCGCCGTGATTCTTGTATTTGTGCAGCAGGCCATAGAGCGCGAACACGCCCCCTTCGCCGTCGTTCTCGGCGCGCAGCACCAGCAGCGCGTATTTGACCGCGACGATGATGGAAATCGTCCAGATCGCCGCCGAGATCGCTCCGAGCACATTGTCCGGCGTCGGCGCGACGCCGGCGGGACCGAAAAAAATCTGGTCGATCGCATAGAGCGGCGAAGTGCCGATGTCGCCATAGACGACGCCGATCGCGCCGACAGTCAGCGCCGCGAGACCCCCGCGCGGAGGGTGCGCGGGCGGTTCCGCCGCGGGCGCGCCGGCGCGAGCTTTCCGCGGATGCCC
>JBAUVQ010000203.1:0-28397 GCA_049583305.1 Methylocystis sp. | reverse complement strand
CGCCTGCCCAATTTCATCAATCCTAAGTTGATGAACAATCACGGTAATTTCGTTGGATCGCTCGGCAATGTCGTGCGCTTTCTGGCCGCCGAAGCCGAAAATCTCGGCGTCGAGATTTACCCCGGTTTCGCCGGCGCGGAAATTCTCTATGGCGACAAGGGCGAGGTGCTCGGAGTCGCCACCGGCGACATGGGCGTCGCCAAGGACGGGCGCCACAAGGAAAGCTTTACCCGCGGCATGGAGTTGCGCGGCAAATACACGCTGTTGGCGGAAGGCGCGCGCGGCTCCCTGACGAAGCAGCTGATCGCCAAATACGCGCTCGACAAAAACAGCGAGCCGCAGAAATTCGGTATCGGTTTCAAGGAGCTGTGGCGCATCCCGAAGGACAAGCACAAGGCCGGCCGCGTGCAGCACACCTTCGGCTGGCCGCTCGACCCCGACGTCGGCGGCGGCTCCTTCCTCTATCATTTCGACGAAGACCAAGTGTCGATCGGCTTCGTCGTGCATCTCAACTATTCGAACCCCACGCTGTCGCCCTTCGACGAGTTTCAGCGCTTCAAGTCGCATCCGATGATCGCCGCGCAACTCGAAGGCGGCGAGCGCATTTCCTATGGCGCGCGCGCGCTGACCGAGGGCGGTTGGCAGAGCGTGCCCAAGCTCGCTTTCCCCGGAGGCGCGCTGATCGGCTGCGCGGCGGGCTTCATGAATCTGCCGCGCATCAAGGGCTCGCATAACGCGGTGCTGTCGGGCATTCTCGCCGCCGACGATCTGGCGAAGGCGCTGAAGGCGGGCCGCGCGCATGACGAAGTGACGGACTACGACAACGACTGGCGCGGCTCAGCCATCGGCCGCGATCTGAAGCCGGTGCGAAACGTCAAGCCGCTGTTGTCGAAATACGGGCTCTATCTCGGCGTCGCGCTCGGCGGCCTCGACATGTGGACGAACGAACTGCTCGGCTTCTCGTTTTTCGGCACGCTGGGACACGGCAAGTCCGATCACGCCAGCCTGAAGCCGCTGTCGGAAGTGACGCCGAAGGTCTATGGCAAGCTTTCCGCGAAGACCGTGTTCGACAAGCTGTCGTCGGTGTTCGTCTCCAACACCAATCACGAGGAAGACCAGCCGGTCCACCTGCGCCTGACCGACCCGACGATTCCCGTGCGTGAAAACCTGCCGCGCTACGGCGAGCCGGCGCGGCTTTATTGCCCGGCGGGGGTTTACGAGGTGGTCTACGCGGATGATGCGGCCAAAAGTGATCCGCGCTTCGTCATAAATGCGCAAAACTGCGTCCACTGCAAAACCTGCGACATCAAGGATCCGGCGCAGAATATCACGTGGGTTCCGCCCGAGGGCGGCGGCGGGCCGAACTATCCGAATATGTGAGGCTGGGGTGAGACTTCGCCGCCTCGAAGCCAGCGATGCGCGAGCGTTTCAAAGTCCGCGCATCGAGGGCTTTAGGCTCCAACCGGGTGAGTTCCGTTACGCGGCCGAGGATGAAGCCGAGTTCGAGGCGCGTCTCGCGCGCGATTTCGTCGTCGGCGTCCTTCATGGCGAAACGCTGGTCGGGATTGCCGGACTGACGCGGCAAAACGGCCTCAAGATCAACCACAAGGCGCTGCCGTGGGGATGTATTTGCGCGCCGAATTTCGTGGGCGCGGCGGCGCGGGCGTGCTGATGTCGGCGATCCTCGACCATGCGCGCGGCCGCGTCGAAATCGTCACTCTGACGGCGATGAGCGACAATCCGCGCGCGGGCCTTTTATCGACGCTGGGGTTTCGTCGCCTATGGCGTCGAGCCCGCCTCGGTGAAATGTGACGGCGCCTATCTCGATGAAACGTTGATGACCATGCGCGTCGCCCGAGCGGCGCCGGAGGATCTTTTGGCGTGAGGCGCGCGAGGGAAGCCGCCGATTAACCAGTCGTTTACATGGCTATGCACACAATTTATTCAGGAGTCCTTGTTAGAAGAATTGCAGGTCGCTTCCTTGTGGAGGCGTGCACCGGAAAAAGTGCGGACGCGCCCTGGGCGTCGCGTGCACGCAAACACGGGATTTTGAGCGAATTCCCGGACGTGGCGATGACCGACGCAACTTGGGTTTGAGGAGTTCGTGTCCCGGGATGCGAAGGCGAGCAGCGGCGCTCCAGGGGATCGTCGGCCCCGAGGAATGATTACGGAGCTTCCTGGGAAAGCTCCGCCAGAACAGGAGTTAAAACCGAGCCATGGGCAAGTTCACCCTTCGACTGGACAACGACAGGGACCCGCGGAAACCCTTCCGCACCGATGAGTATCCCTTGCCGCCCGAAAAGGCGCGCCTCGTCGGCAATAACGATGTTCCGCGCTCGCGTCTGCGTTTCGGCATCACGGTCGTCGTGACGTTCGTCCTCGGATTCGGATTGTCCGCGGTGACGTTCTCCGTGGTGAACATCGTATTCAACGGAGCGCCCGCGCCGCATTTCTTTTAGCCGCTCCGCCCCGCGATTTCCGCGATGGGCCTCGGCGACCCTCAGAGGTTCGTTGGGGGGGGCGCGCCGCGCTTTTTTTGTTGGCCGTCAGGCCTGAGTTCGTTCGATCTCGACAACGCCTACAGGGAAAAGATCGAAGCGGACGCCGGATTCAGGCTCGCGGACTTGCTTCGCGCTCGCGCCGACCTTCGTCAAGCCTGGGCGCTCGGCCTCATGCATGTCCCGCCGTCACCGACAGACTGGCCAAATCAATCCCGATGGAGCGCAGCGCGCGCACGTATTTTGTGTCCAGGTCGCGGTCGAACACGATAGCGGGATCGGCCGGGCAGTGCAGCCAGCCATTGAGCTGGATTTCATTCTCAAGCTGGCCCGCGCCCCAGCCGGCGTAGCCGAGCGCCAGCAGCGCGCGGTCGGGGCCCTCGCCCAGCGCGATCGCGCGGAGAATGTCGATGGTCGCGGTGAGCGAGACGCGGTCGTCGATCGTCAGCGTCGAATTGTCGATGAAGAAGTCTGCCGAATGCAGCACGAAGCCGCGATCGGTTTGCACGGGCCCGCCGGACAGCACCGGAACCTCCTTGGCCGCGCTCGGGAGCTCGATGCGCTCGTTCGGGTCGATGACCCGCAATTGTTCGAGCAACTCGGGGAAGTTGCGCACGCTGGCCGCGCGGTTGAGCATGATGCCCATGGCGCCGTCGGACGAATGGGCGCAAAGATAGATCACGGAACGCGCGAAACGTTCGTCCGCCATGCCCGGCATGGCGACAAGCAACTGCCCATCGAGAAACGGACGCTGTGGCGCGACCGGTTTCGCGCGGGACGCGCGCGCGGAGCCTTGCTTCTTTCGGGTCACGCTCATAGCTTCATGCTACGCTGGCTCGGCGACGTCGACAAGCGACGCCGCGGGGGCGAAAGCCAAAAATTTATCAGAGCCTTCCAGATGCAAACCCAATGCCGCGCAAAATCGCTTTCCGGCCTCGCCTTGGCCGTCTTTCTGGCGGCCTGGCCGTGGTCCGCGGCCTTGGCCCTGGAGCCGTCTTTCGCCACCTCGTTCGATAAGGCGCGCACGTCCTCGGCGCGGCTGCTGGTGGGCGAGCGGGATAGGGACGGCGTATACGGGGCGGGGGTCGAGATCGACCTCGATCCCGGCACCATCACCTATTGGCGCCAGCCTGGCGACGCCGGATCGCCGCCCGTGTTCGATTTTTCGCGCTCGACCAATGTCGCCTCTGTCGAAGTGCTTTATCCCGCGCCGAAGCACATGGACGAGGCGGGCAGCATCGTCGCCGGCTACGACGCCAATGTAACTTTCCCGCTGCGGGTCGCGCCGCGTGATCCCAAGGCTCCCGTCGTTCTCGATCTCGCGCTCGATTACGCCGCCTGCGGCAAGATCTGCCTGCCGGCGCGGGCGCGGCTTTCGTTGTCCTTACCGATGGGCGGCGCGTCGCCTTTCGCCGGCCAGATCGCGACGGCCCTTGCCGCGATACCCAAAAAAGTCACGCCCGCCGAGGCCAGGATCCTCGTCGCGTTGACGCGGCGCGAGGACAAGGCGGGCGTCTGGCGGCTGAAATATCTAGGGCAGGGCAAAATGCTGGATCTTTTCGCCGAGGCTCCGGAGCCGCTGTTTCTGGACAGCGCGCGCGCGGCGGATGGGGAGGGTTTCGAACTGACCCTGGCGCCGGGCTGCTGCGGCTCGGCCAAGATCCCGCGTGGCCCCGTCGCGGCGACGCTCACCATCGTCACCGACAAGGGCGCGTTCGCGACGCAAGCCCGACTGGAGTAAACGCGGCGATTTGTTAAGATTGTGTTACGAGAAATTGGAGAGACTAAGGTACAGGTAACTAAGAAGTATCATGATAGGGTCACTTTCGCGCCCAATTTTGGGTTTTCTATTGCTCCCGGCGCCGCTGCGCGTATGCTTACCGCACCGATAATCGTGTCACCGGGAAAGGGTGAAGGGCGATTAGGCTTAGAGGAGCGTTCCAGATGAAAAATCTATTAACAAGCGCGGCCATTGCGCTAGCGCTTTGCGCTGGACCGGCCTTCGCCGCCGATCTTCCCTCGCGCAAGGAGGCGCCGGCGCCTGTTTATGTGCCCCCGCCGCCCCCGCCGCTCTGGACGGGCTTTTACGCCGGTTTGAACGCTGGCGGAACCTTCGGCGGCAGCAATTCGGTCACCCTTTCCGGCGGCGGCTTCGGAACGCTTGGCGCCCCTTCCGCCGCGCAAATCGCGTCTTTCAACGGCGTTAGCTCCGTCGCCAGCGGCGTCATCCCGACATCCAACGGCGGCTTCATCGGCGGCGGCCAGGCCGGCTACAACTGGCAGTTCAACTCCTTCGTTCTCGGTTTCGAAACGGACATCCAGGGCCTCGCCGGTTCGAGCAGCTCGTCGAGCGTCGCCGGCGCCGTTCCGTTGTCGCCTCCGCTCGGAGCGTTCAGCGCGTTCGGGACGGCCTCGGCCTCGCAGAGCCTGGATTATCTCGGCACGGTGCGCGGTCGCGTCGGCTACCTGTTCACCCCGACCCTGCTCGTCTACGGCACGGGCGGTCTCGCCTATGGCGGCGCCAACCTGAGCACCAGTGGCCTGGCGATCGATGGATCGGGGGTGGCTTCGCCGGTGTTCGGGGGTTCGACCTATTCCGACACGCGCGTCGGCTGGACGGCCGGCGGCGGGTTGGAGTGGATGTTCCACCCGAACTGGAGCGCCAAGATCGAATATCTCTACTACGATCTCGGCACACTCACGACCAATCCTGGCGTGGCTCTCGTGACGACGCCGACTGGCGTCGCGTTCGGCGCCGTCGCCCAGCAGGCCAGCGCCCAATTCAATGGCCACATCGTTCGCGCCGGCCTGAACTACCACTTCAACTGGGGCGCTCCGGCGCCGGCGCTGTCGAAATACTGATCGGCCGCGCATTGATCCATCGAGAAACCCGGCCGTCGCGGCCGGGTTTTTTTTTTAGGCTTGCGCTCCTTGGGCGTTCAACCCGCGTCGTCGCCGCCGGCGACCGACGAAAATTTTCGATCGCGGGAGTGTTGCAAGAAAAGCACACAACTCGAAAAAATGACATTGGAAGGATGGTTTAGACGTTGTCTTGGCGGTTTTCATTATGATCGGTTCGTCCTGGCGCGTATGCTTGTCAAAGCCATGATCGACTCGCCTGGGAAAACGGGCGAAAGTCATTAGCATTAGAGGAGCATTTCAGATGAAAAAACTGCTGGCAACCACGGCGTTCGCGCTGTTGTTTGGCGCCGGAGCGGCCTTCGCCGCCGATCTTCCCTCGCGCAAAGAGGCGCCGGTCTATGTGCCGCCGCCGCCCCCGCCGATGTGGACCGGTTTCTACGTCGGTCTTAACGCCGGCGGAACCTTTGGCGGTTCCGACCAAGTCACCGTCGCTGGCGGGGGCCTCGGAGCTTTCGGCACGGCCGCGCAAATTGCCTCCGCCAACGGCGTCGGCGCGGCGGCCGCCGGCGGCGTCATCCCGGTGTCGAACAGCGGCTTCGTAGGCGGCGGTCAGGTCGGCTACAACTGGCAGTTCAATTCCTTCGTTCTCGGTATCGAAGCGGACATTCAGGGCATCGCCGGCTCCAACAGCACGTCGAGCGTTGCTAGCGCCGTCCCGCTGTCCGCCCCACTCGGCGCATACAGCGCCTTTGGCGCCGTCAGCGCCCAGCAGAGCCTCGATTATCTCGGAACGGTGCGCGGTCGCGTCGGCTTCCTCTTCACGCCGACCCTGTTGGTCTATGGCACGGGCGGTCTCGCTTATGGCGGGGCAAATCTGAACACCAGCGGTTTCGCCAGTGAGGGGTCCCCGATCGGCGGGTCGGCGTTCGCCGGTTCGACTTATTCGGACACGCTGGTTGGCTGGACCGCTGGCGGTGGTCTTGAGTGGATGTTCTCGCGCAATTGGAGCGCCAAGGTCGAGTATCTCTATTACGATCTCGGCTGTCTGACGAGCACTCCGGCGTTGGCTCCGATCACGGCCGGGAACGGCGCCGTGATTGGCGCGATCGGTCAGCAGGCCAGCGCCCGCTTCGATGGGCACATTGTCCGCGCCGGCATAAATTATCACTTCAACTGGGGTGCTCCGGCTCCGGTCGTCGCCAAATACTGACCGGCCCCGCGCTGATCGGCGGAACAGCCCGGCCCTCGCGGCCGGGTTTTTTCGTTCAAGCCAGCGCCGCCCCCGGCGTTCGGCCTTCCGCGCTACGCCAAGCTGTCGCGGCGCGGCCAATGCAGAACCAAGGGGCGCGAAGCTGATCATCGTCACCGGCCGGGGCGCGTTTGAGACGAGCCCGACTTTAACGGTGAGCCTATTCGTCCGGCCTTTGGGAACAACGTCTTATTATAGACTGTGGCAAATAGGACACAGGTGGCCAAAAATCGTCGTCACATGGCGGTCAAAGCGCTTAAATCGAAGTATTTTCTTTGATCGATGCGGGAGCGGCGCGTATGCTTGCTTCGATGATAATCGTCACACCCTGGAGAGGTGAAGGGCGATTAGCCTTAAAGGAGCATTAATATGAACAAACTATTGGCCAGCACGGCCGTGGCGCTGGCGCTTTGCGCCGGTTCGGCCTTCGCCGCCGATCTGCCTTCGCGCAAGGAAGCCCCTGTCTACGTTCCCCCGCCGCCGCCTCCGCCAATGTGGACCGGCTTTTACGGCGGTCTGAACATCGGCGGCGGCTGGGACGCCAGCGGCGGCCAGTCGGGCTCCTCGGCTTTTTATGATCCGAACTTCGCGTTGGGTGCGGTAGTCCCCAGAAACGCGGCCATCGGCCCCAACCTGTTCTTCCTCCCCAATGGCAATACGCTCGGCAGCGAAGGCGGCGTCGTCGGCGGCGCTCAGGTCGGCTACAACTACCAGTGGAATCAGTTCGTTCTCGGCGTCGAAGCCGACTTTCAAGGCTCCAGCCTCAGCAGCGGCGGCGGGAATTCGGGTCCGGCGCTCTTCCCGACCCCCTATAGCTATCTCGGCTCGGCTAACAGCTATTTGGCTCCCATCGGGGCCGTTGCCGGGGGCAATGTGGACCTGAGTTGGTTCGGCACCGTGCGCGGTCGCGTCGGCTTTCTCATCACGCCGACCTTGCTGATCTATGGCACCGGCGGCTTCGCCTATGGGCAGGTGGACGCCTGGGGCTTCAGCAGCACCCCCACTGGATGGACCGCCGGCGGCGGCGTCGAGTGGATGTTCGCGCCGCACTGGTCGGCGAAGGCCGAATATCTCTACATCGATCTCTCCAACTGCGGAGGGAACGGGGGTTGGAACATCGGCCAGAGCTTCCAGCCGCAGATCAACGTCGTTCGCGCCGGCGTGAACTATCACTTCAACTGGGGCGCTCCGGCTCCGGTCCTCGCCAAATACTGATCGGCCTCGCGCTGATTTAGGCAAAAGCCCGGCCCTCGCGGCCGGGCTTTTTGTTTCAAACCAGCATCGCGGCCGGACGCTCGATGAAGCGCTTCGCCGCCGCCAGCAGCGTCGCGCCAAGCGCGCCGTCGACCGCGCGATGATCGCAGGACAGGGTGACGGTCATGACGGTCGCGATCGCGGGCGCGCCATTTCGCGCGATAATACGCGGCTCGCCGGCGCCGACAGCGAGAATGGTCGTCTGCGGCGGATTGATCACCGCCGTGAAGTTCTTGACGCCGAACATGCCGAGATTCGACACGGCGCTGACGCCGCCCTCATATTCGACGGGTTTTAGCTTCCGCTCCTTCGCGCGCGTCGAGAGCTCCTTGATCTCGTCCGATATCTCGCGCAGGCTTTTGCTTTCCGCGTTGCGCACGATCGGCGAGATCAACCCGCCGGGGATCGACACGGCGACCGCGACATCGCTCGCCTTGTGGCGCAGCATCGCGTCGGGCGTATAGGTCACATTGGCGTCGGGAACCTTTTGCAGCGCCAGCGCCAGCGCCTTGACGATGAAATCATTGACCGAGAGCTTGTACGCGGGCTTGCCTTCGTCGGCGCCGGGCGCGGCCATGTTGACGTCTTCGCGCACGCGCAGAAGCGCGTCGATCTCGCAATCACAGGTCAGATAAAAATGCGGGATGGCTTGCGCGGCCTCGGTGAGCCGGCGCGCGATGGTCTTGCGCATCGAGTCGTGCGGGATTTCCTCGTAGCTGTCGAGGACATAGAGCGTTTTCGTCTCGGCCCGGGAGGGGCTCGCGAGAACCGCGGCCGGCGCGGCCCGCTCGCCGCTCGCGATCACCGCCGCCACGTCGCGCTCGATGATCCGCCCATGCGGGCCGGAGCCCATTAGCGCGCCAATGTCGAGCCCGGCTTCCTTCGCCAGCCGGCGCGCGAGCGGCGAGGCGAAGACGAGGACGTTCGAATCTTTTGTCGACGCGGCGGTGGTCATTCCTGCGTTCCTTCCAAGAGTTCGGTCATCCACCCGCGGTCGTGCCGCCGGCGAGCCCAAACAGCGCCTTTAGAAGATCGCCCGCCAGTTCCTTGTCGCGCGAGAGCGCGTAAAAGGCCGTAAGTAGCGCGGCGAGAATCGTTGCCGTGAGCACAAGGGCGTTTCGGCGCTCGGGCGTCATGGCGCGGCTTTCCTCCTAACGATAGAGCACGGCCTTCGCCGCCGCGACGACCTCGGCGACGCTCGGCAGCGCGAGCTTCTCCAGATTCGCGGCGTAGGGCATCGGCACGTCCTTGCCCGTTACGCGCAACACCGGCGCGTCGAGCCAGTCGAAAGCTTCCTCCTGCACGCGCGCGGCGATGTCGGCGGTGACGCCGCATTGCGGCCAGCCCTCTTCGATCGCGACGCAGCGATGCGTCTTCTTCACCGATCCGACAATCGCCGGAACGTCCATCGGCCGCAATGTGCGCAGATCGATGACCTCGGCGTCGATTCCTTCCTTCGCCAGTTCATCGGCGGCCGCGAGCGCATAGGTCATGCCGATGGAGAAGGACACCAGCGTCACATCGCGGCCCGCGCGCGCGATGCGCGCTTTGCCGATGGGAATTAGGAAGTCGTCGAGCGACGGCACCTCGCCGGTCTTGCCGTAGAGAATCTCGTTCTCCAGAAACACCACCGGATTATTGTGGCGTATGGCTGATTTGAGCAGGCCCTTGGCGTCCGCGGGCGTCGAGGGCGCGACCACCTTGAGACCGGGAACCGCGGAATACCAGGCGGAAAAATCCTGGCTATGCTGGGCGCCAACGCGCGCCGCCGCGCCATTGGGGCCGCGAAACACGATCGGGCAATGCACCTGCCCGCCGGACATATAGAGCGTTTTCGCCGCCGAATTGACGATGTGGTCGATGGCCTGCATCGAGAAATTGAAGGTCATGAATTCGACGATGGGGCGCAGGCCGGCGAAGGCGGCGCCGACGCCGAGTCCGGTGAAACCATATTCGGTGATTGGCGCATCGACGACGCGGCGCGCTCCAAACTCCTGCAGCAGGCCCTGCGTGATCTTATAGGCTCCCTGATATTCACCGACCTCCTCGCCGAGAATGAACACGTCGGCGTCGCGGCGCATTTCCTCCGCCATCGCGTCGCGCAAGGCTTCGCGCATGGTCATCACCAGCATGGTCGTTCCCGCCGGAACTTCGGGCTCGGGCGCCGGAGCGGGCGCGACCGCCACGATGGGCGCGGGCGCTTGAGGTGGCGGCGCGGGGGCAGGCGCCGGCGTGTCCGAAGGCGCGGGCAGGGCGGAGGCGTCCTCCCCGTCCAGCGCGATCACGCCAATGGGCGTGTTAACGGCGACATTTTCGGTTCCGCTCGGCACGAGAATGCGCGCGAGCACGCCCTCGTCCACGGCCTCGACTTCCATTGTCGCCTTGTCGGTCTCGATCTCGGCGACGACATCGCCCGACTTGATCTTGTCGCCCTCGGCCTTGAGCCATTTAGCGAGCTTGCCCTGTTCCATCGTCGGCGACAACGCGGGCATGAGGATGTTCACGGTCATCGTATCGGCCTCATGGCTTCACATCCCCGCATCGTCAGCGCCCCTTGCGCCTTCGCCGTTTTAAACCACCACATCGGTCCATAATTCGCTGGCGTCCGGCTCGCGATCCGTGCTGGCGAAATCGGCGGCCTCCGCGACGAGCTTGCGTGTTTGCGCGTCGATCTTTTTGAGTTCGTCCTCGCTGGTCCCCAGCGCCAGCAGGCGCAGGCGCACCTGTTCGATCGGATCGTGCTCCTCGCGCATACGCGCCACCTCCTCCTTCGGCCGGTATTTGGCCGGATCGGACATCGAGTGGCCGCGATAGCGATAGGTCTGCGCCTCGACGATGTAAGGTCCATTGCCCTTGCGGCACCATTCGATGGCGACGGCGGCCGCGGCGCGCATCGCCCGCACGTCCATGCCGTCGACCTGAACGCCGGGAATGTTGAACGCCGCGCCGCGCTTGGCGAAATCGCGCTGCGCCGAGGAGCGCTCCACCGACATGCCCATCGCGTAGTGATTGTTCTCGACGATGAACACGATGGGCAGCCGCCATAGCTCGGCCATGTTGAACGTCTCGTAAACCTGGCCCTGATTGGCTGCGCCGTCGCCGAAGAAGGTCAGCGACACCTTGTCGTCGCGGCGGTAGGCGTTGGCGAAGGCGAGGCCCGCGCCGATGGGCGCCGGCGCGCCGACGATGCCATGGCCGCCGAAGAAATTTTTCTCCCGCGAAAACATGTGCATCGAGCCGCCCTTGCCCTTGGAGAAGCCGCTCCGCCGCCCGGTCAACTCCGCCAGCACGCCCTTTGGGTCCATGCCGCAAGCGAGCATATGGCCGTGGTCGCGATAGGAGGTGACGATCTGATCGCCCCCGCGCGCCGCCATTTTGGCGCCGACGACCACCGCCTCCTGGCCGATGTAGAGATGACAAAAGCCGGCGATCAGCCCCATGCCGTACATCTGCCCGGCTTTTTCTTCGAACCGCCGAATCAGCAGCATTTGCCGAAAGGCTTCGCGCTCCTCTGCGGGCGTGAAAACCGCTGGCGCCGGCGGGGCTGGGGAGGCTGGTTCGATGGGGTCCGTCATCTCGCGCCGATCCTTTGCTCTTGGCGGCCGAGGATAAACTAGAACGCGGGTGAAAACGAGGGCTGTCGCGCGGGGGACGGCTGGGCGAGGGGGCTGGTTTCAATGATGCTCCGGCTTCGGGCTTCTGTCCGCGCCCACTTACTCCACTTGCGCCTGCAACCCTTCCGCGAAATCCTCGATCCGGCTCGCATTCGCGCCAAAATCATGCCGCCCATAGCGCGACGCCGCGCGCAAATCGATGCGGGTTTGGCCGGCCAAGGGGCGCAGGCGCACGGTGGCGTCCTCGTCGAAGCCGAGCAACTGCGTCTTGACCAGGAAATCGACATGGGCGTCGCCCGAGCGGGCGCTCGGCGGGCGTTTGTCGACGAGGCGCCAGCCGCGAGCCGCCGCGGTCTTCATCACGGCGGCCAGCGCTTCCTCCATGTCGAGGTCGACGACGATCGGTTGCACGTCGGGATAGGCGGCGGTCTGCGTCGCGCGCGTCGCCGCCGGCGGATCAACAGGCGTATAGCCGCCTCGCGCCGCCAGCGCCGCCGCGGTGCGTGAGAACTCAGGCGGATCGTCGGGATCGGTCGAAATGTCAGCGAGCACGGGGTAGCGGATCGCCTGAACCGCGAGAAAGCCGGGATAGCCGAGCGTCAGCAAGGCGAAAAACAGCCCGCCGACCGCCGCGCCGAAGCCTCTCGCGCCGCTCCGCCAGATGGTGACGCAGGCGGCGCCGAAGAGCAGTATCGCCACTAGCGCCAAGGCGATGGCGCCGCCAATCGTCGCCAGCGCGGCCGACGGATCGAGCTTATGCGCTCTCGCCAAAGCGACCGCGAGCGCGGCGACCGCCAACGAAAACAGCCCCAGCCGCAGGCTCCAATAGGCGGCTTTCGACAGGGGCTCCGGGGGAAGATGGCGGCGCATTTGGGCAAGCCTTACAGCCGGGAAATCGCGGACTCAAGCGCGCCCGGCGCGGCAGGGTCATTTTCGCGACCATTTTCGCGCCATAAATTCCGCGTCAGATGCGCTCGTTGCCTGCTTAACGCCGTCTTAACCCGGACGCGAGAGATTGCCACGAACGATGCAGAAAAAATTCACCCTATTCTCCACGCCGAGACCCATCATGTCGCAGATGTTCGTAACCGAGTTCAACGAGTCCGACGCCTCCATTCAACATGACCTGCTCGCGCGGCTCTATCGCGAGATTGGTCTTTCCGCCGTCGCCGCCGCCCTCGAAGTTATGGATGCGTCGGAGAAGCGGAACGACGCGCGAAACGCCGATCCGCGCCAGTTGCCGGCCTTCCTGCGCGAGGAAGATATCGCCGCCTGACGCAAGGCGGGCGGCGAAGACAATCTGGGGACGCGGCGCGATTTCCCGCCGAGCCTTTCCAAGTCGGGGCGGCGGAGTGCTTTTCGCGGGAATGCGTTTCGCCGCCCGTGGCGTCGTGGTCCATCCCAACTTCCTGCTCGACGCGACGCCTTACCGCATGTCTCCCGCCAACTGGTCCGCTAACCGGGTTCCGCGCGTCGCGGTCCGCTCCAATCGGCATGCGAGCCCTGGACGCCAGTCTCGCGCATCGCGAAAAACTCTCACATCGTTACCGCGTCCTGGCCAGATCCGATCGGGCTGCTCGGCGAATCTATCGTTCCAGCGCGCTTCATGCGGCCGCCCGAACTCGTCGAGGTCACCCTCGGCGTGGACGCCTCCGCGATCCCCGGGCCGAGCGTTTTGGCGTCGGACGAATAGCGCGATGGGGAGCGAAAAGAGAAGTCGGCATGGCGCGGTCCGCCAACGTTCCAGGAGCGAGGCTCCAAGGTACGTGCGCCATGCCGACTTGGCCAGGCCTCGCCTCGATAAGGATGACGGCGCCGCGTGCTGCTGGGAGGGAGTGGAGCGCACGGCGAGGGTCGTCCTTCGGCAGGCCCGACGTTCGTGAATTGATCACCCCCGCCGGCGGCGTCCACCGAACATGGGCGCGAAAGGCGCCGAGCCTGGGGAAGTCGCGGGCGGGGTCGCGGGTCATCGGCGACTCCTCACGCCGCGCCGAAGCCGAAGCGACCGAAGCGCGCGCGGCGCTCCAGATCGATCAGACGAGCCGAGGCGATGCGCGGCCCCGCGTGGGGCGGCGGCGACCCCTCGCTCCGCTTGCAAGAGACGGGCGCCGGAGCGTTGTGCTCGGCGACTAATCGCGCGAGCCGATCTAGATCGCTCGGCGGATCGGCGGTTCGCGGGCGGCGAACCTGTTGGGTTGGCATGAGATATCTCCTGGCCACATTCGCTGGGAAGCGCGAAGACCGTCGCGACGAAGCCCCGCGAGCCATCCGCTAGGGATGCCGACCGGATCGTCTTAGGACGGCGATATGTTCAGGAGATGACTGGCGGCGCCCTTGGCTGGTGCGATGTTTCGGAACGAGGGGTCGGCGAGGCGCGGTCCGCCACCGTCCAGGCGGAAGGGCGCCATTGAACGGGCGCCACGCCGATTTCGACGACGAGCGCGCCGAGAGGCGCCGATCCGTCGCAAGACATTTGACAAAACAGGCAGCCGCCGTGGCGATCCGGGACTCCCGGCGAATGCCGATCGCCGGCCGCGAAATCCGCCGCGGTTTTCAAACAAATCTGGAAGGCGGTCTTGGCGGAGTCGGTTCGCGTGAAGTTCGCAGCCGCCGGCGACATGACCTGAATGGCCAGGGCCAGCGCGAAGAACAGACGACCGAACCAATTCCGGCGCATGGGTCCCGACCATGAAATCGTGAGCGCGCCCCGCGCTATCACCAGCGCACTCTACTCCATTCGCCCGCTGGAGAGCAAGTCTTTCCCCTCGAGCCGTTCCGCGGCCGCCGCGAAAGCGAAGATGTCTTTAAAATGAACTTCACTTTCGGCGCGAGCCTTCCTAGAGTAGCCGACATGTACGTCGCCATCACCAATGATATTCAGGTCACCGCGCTGCCGGACTTCCTGATGGAGCGGTCCGATCCGGCCCAGAGCCGCTATTTCTGGTCCTACACGATAGAGATCGCCAATCTGGGCCGCGTGCGCGTCCAGCTTTTGTCGCGCCACTGGATCATCATCGACGCCAACGGCCGGCGCGAGGAAGTGCGTGGTCCCGGCGTCGTTGGCGAGCACCCGGTGCTAGAGCCGGGCGAGACTTTTCGTTACGTCTCCGGCTGTCCGCTCTCCACGCCCTCTGGCATGATGCAGGGCAGCTATCGCATGACCACCGATTCCGGCGAGACGTTCGACATCGAGGTTCCCGCCTTTTCGCTCGATAGTCCGCTGTCGCGCCCGACGCTGAATTGACCGGCATGAGCACACTCGAAGCGGCGATCGACCTGACGGCGCGCCTCGTCGGGTTCGACACGGAGAGTTCGAAGACAAATCTGCCGTTAATCGCGGCGGTGGAGGATTATCTGCGCGAGCAAGGCGTGGCTTTCGCGCGCATCCCCAACGCAGCCGGCGACAAGGCCGCGATTTTCGCGACGATAGGCCCCAATGTCGCGGGCGGGGTTCTGCTCTCGGGCCACACCGACGTTGTGCCCGTCGCCGGGCAGGCCTGGAGCGCGGACCCTTTCGTCCTGCGCCGGGAAGGTTCGCGCCTGCTCGGGCGCGGGGCGGTCGACATGAAGGGGTTCGACGCCGTGTGTCTGGCGATGATCCCCGAATTCAAGTCCGCCGCTCTGAAACGACCGATCCATATTCTGCTGAGCTACGACGAGGAGACCACTTGCCTCGGGCCGCTCGACACGATCGCCCGCTTCGGCCTCGATCTGCCGCGGCCGGTGGCCGCGATCGTCGGCGAGCCCACCTCGATGCAGGTAGCCGACGCGCACAAGAGCGTTTCGACGCATATCACGCGCGTGCGCGGCTTCGAGATACATTCGGCCAATTTGCACAGGGGCGTCAGCGCCGTGCATGTGGCCTGCCGACTGGTCGCCGAACTCGACCGCATTGGCGGAGAGTTCCGCGCCGAGGGCGACTCTTCCGGTCGCTTCGACCCGCCTTTCTGCAGCGTGCATGTGGGTGTCATCGCCGGCGGCACGGCGCGAAACATCGTCGCGCGCGATTGCATGTTCCAGTGGGAGTTTCGCGGCCTGCCGGGCGTCGCCTCCTCCGCCGCGCGCGAGAGGCTTGACGCCTTCGCGCGCGAGTTATCGGAGCGCGAGTTCAAAAACCACCCCGGGACGGGCGTCGAGACCGCGACCGAAACCGACGTGCCCGGGCTCGCGCCCGAGCCTGGATCGGCGGCGGAGCGGCTCGCGATGCGGCTGGCCAAGGCCAACCGGACCATCGCCGTCCCCTACGCGTCGGAGGCTGGACAATTCCAGCGGGCCGGCGTCCCGACCGTGCTGTGCGGCCCCGGCCGAATCGACGAAGCCCACCAGCCCGACGAGTTCGTCGAAATCTCCGAACTCGCCGCCTGTGTCGAATTCATGCGCGGCCTGGCGCGGGAGCTGTCCGCTTAAGGCCGCGCTTTTTCAAGCCGTCAGCACGCCGGGCCGAAAAATGGAATCCACGCGCAGCCATAACCATAGCCGTAATAGGGGTAGCCCCACCCGTAGCCATAGCCGCCGTAGCCATAACCACGACCGTAGCCGTAGCCGTAACCACGACCGTAGCCGCCGTAGCCGTATCCGCCGCGGCCATAAACACCGCGGCCGTAGCCGCCGCGAGCATAGCCGCCATGACCACCATAGCCGCCACGACCCCCGCCGCCACGGCCCCCGCCTCGAGCTTCCGCCGCGGTGGAAATCGTCACGGCCGCGACGAGCGCGGCCGCCGCCGCGAGAGCCGTAATTTTGCGTAACATCGGCATTACTCCTGGTTGCGGTCCGACCCTCTTTCGAACCGGTTAAAATCCCGCCCGTCTGTCCGACAAGGACAACCCGACCGCCTCCGCGTAAACGCTTCGCGGTCCGCTTTTCCCGGCGCTCCCCAGATGGAAACGCAAAGCACGAGCTCGCGTTCCCTCTCGCATTGAATTGTTTGGCACAAGCTTGTGGCGTATTTGGGTCGGGCGAACGGATTTTCTCCGTCGACGTTGCGTCGCGCTTGCCGCCGGGATTGGCGAACTCCAGCGGCGGCATTGCTTTCGCGAGGTTAGCGGCTATAGTCCGCGCCCATTCGCACGGCCGAATCCGGCTATGTTCGCCCGCTTCCGCCGCGGGCGCCTCGAAAAAGAGATCGAACGATGAAACTGATCCCGGAAGCCCTGGCGCAAACAGACGCAGCCCCGACCACCAACGCGGCGCCGCCAGCTCCCTCGACCGCCCCCACGGCGCCCACTACCTCGACCGCTCCCGCCTCCGGCGCGAAAAGCACGACGACGGCGACCACCACGCAGCGGGACCCGGAGGCGCCGCCGGTCACGCTGCCGGATCTCATCGCGCAGGTCGTTCCTATCTTCGTGATTATCGGCATCGTCTACCTGATTGTGCTGCGGCCTCAGCAGCGCGCGCAAAAGGCGAAGGATGCCCAACTTCGGAACGTGCGGCGTGGCGATGTCGTCGTCACATCTAGCGGCCTGATCGGCAAGGTGACGAAAGCGGTCGACGACGCCGAATTCGAAATCGAAATCGCGCCGAACGTGCGCAGCCGCATGTTGCGGACCGCCATTGTCGAGGTTCGCTCGAAGGGCGAGCCGGTGAAGGATCAGCCGCCCGCCAAGAGCTGACGAGACCGACGCCGCGCGTCCGGACCAAAATCCAATAGCAATAGGGCAAGCAATGCTGCGTTACGCCAAATGGAAAATCGTCGCGATTCTGGCGGCGACGTTCGCCGCGATTCTTGTCGTCGCGCCAAGTCTGCTATCGCCGCCCCATTATGAGGGGCTAGCAGCGCTTCTGCCGGGCTGGGCGCGGCCCGCGACGATCGTGCTCGGGCTCGATCTTCAAGGCGGCTCCAATGTCATGCTGGAGGTCGACAAGCCCTCCGTGCTGCACACTCTTGCGATGAATCTGCGCGACGACGCGCGACGGATTCTGCGCGAGGAGAAGGTGGCGATGACCGGCGGCATCGGCCAGCAGGCGCGCGGCGTCCAGCTGCGCATTCCCGACGCCGGCGACCGCGCCAAGATTATCCCGAAGCTGAAGGCGCTCGCGCAAGGCTACACCAACCGAGTCGGCGCCGGCGCGCCGCCGCTCGAAGTCACCGACGATGGCGACGGCCTCGTGCGCGTCAATGTCACGGACACCGGCCTCACCGAGAAGGTTCGCCGCGCCGTGGATCAGTCGATCGAAGTGATCCGCCGCCGCATCGACGCGCTTGGCACGCGCGAGCCGAGCATCATGCGCCAGGGCGACGATCGCATCATCGTGCAGGTGCCGGGGTTGCAAGACCCCGAGCAGCTCAAGACAATTCTCGGCCAGACCGCGAAACTCGAGTTCCGCCTCGTCGCCAACCCTGGGGAGAGCCCCGCCGAGACCGAGGAGATGGAGCAGGCCGACCAGACCGAGAAGATCAGCATCGAGAAGCAGGTCATGGTGCAGGGCGAGGATTTGACCGACGCGCAGCCCGGCTTCGACCAGCGCGGCGGCGAGCCGGTCGTCAACTTCCGCTTCAACATCCGCGGCGCGCAAAAGTTCGGGGAGGTCACCTCGAAGAACGTCGGACGACTGTTCGCCATCGTGCTCGACAACAAGGTGATCTCCGCGCCGCGCATCCTGACGCCAATCACTGGCGGCTCTGGCCAGATCTCCGGTCATTTCACGGTCG
This sequence comes from Methylocystis sp., assembly GCA_049583305.1. Taxonomy (GTDB): domain Bacteria; phylum Pseudomonadota; class Alphaproteobacteria; order Rhizobiales; family Beijerinckiaceae; genus Methylocystis. The sequence goes on along the minus strand of JBAUVQ010000203.1, from coordinate 10,265 downwards.
AGCAGGCCAATAATCTGTCGATTTTGCTACGGGCCGGCGCGCTGCCGGCCAAACTCGACATCGTCGAGGAGCGCACGGTCGGTCCGGGTCTCGGCCAGGACTCGATCGACGCCGGCAAACGCGCCGCCTATGTCGGCGCCGCTCTCGTCGTCTTTTACATGCTGATCACCTACGGCGTGTTCGGCGTCTTCGCCAATCTCGCGCTGTTCGTGCACGTCGTCTTCATCTTCGCCGGCCTCGTGCTGCTGGGCTCGACGCTGACGCTGCCGGGCATCGCCGGCATCGTGCTGACCATCGGGATGGCGGTCGACTCCAACGTGCTTATCTACGAGCGTATTCGCGAGGAGGCGCACGCGGGGCGCTCGATCCTGGCCTCGCTCGACGCGGGCTTCAACCGAGCCTTCGCGACCATCGTCGACTCCAACGTGACGATGTTCGTCGCGGCGGCGATTCTCTATTTCCTGGGAGCCGGGCCGGTGCGCGGGTTCGCCGTGTCTCTGGCGCTTGGCATTTTGACCAGCATCGTGACCGCCGTGACCATGACGCGCATGATGATCGCCGTATGGTATCACCGCGCGCGTCCGACGCGCCTGCCGATTTAAGAGGCCATAACTCATGAAACTTCTGCGCCTCGCCCCAGAGAACACCAAATTCGGCTTCATGCGGTTTCGCCGCGTGAGCTATCCGCTGTCGGCCACCCTCTCGATTATCGCGGTCCTGCTGTTCGTCTTCGTGCATATGAATTTTGGTATCGACTTCGCCGGCGGAACGGTGATCGAATTGCGGGCCAAGGGCGGGTCGGCTGAAGTCGGAACGCTGCGAGCGCTGGGCGAAACGCTTAAACTTGGCGACATAGAGGTGCAGGCGTTCGGCAATCAGTCCGACGCAACATTGCGCTTCGGCCTACAACCGGGCGGCGACGCGGCGCAGCAGGCGGCGGTCGAGCGCGTGCGCGGGGCGGTCGAGCGTGACTATGATCTTCGCCGCGTCGAGGTGGTGGGGCCGCGTGTCTCCAATGAACTGGTGCAATCGGGCACGCTCGGCGTCGTGATCTCGATTATCGCCGTGCTGGCTTACCTATGGTTCCGGTTCGAATGGCAATTCGCGGTTAGCGCCGTCATCGCGACGATGCACGATTTGTTGCTGACGGTCGGGTTCTTCGCGCTGACGCAGCTCGAATTCAATACGACGTCGATCGCCGCCATTCTGACCATCGTCGGCTATTCGCTGAACGAGACCGTCGTCGTGCTCGACCGTATTCGCGAGATGATGCGCAAATACAAGAAAATGAACACGGCGCAGATCATCGATATGTCGATCAACGCCGTGCTGCCACGCACGATCATGACCGCGACAACGGTGTTTCTCGCGCTGCTGTCGCTGGCCGTGTTCGGCGGTCAGGTGATCCGCTCCTTCTCGTTGGCCATGATCTGGGGCATCGTCGTCGCGACTTATTCCTCGGTGTTCATCTGCTCGCCGATGCTGATTTATCTTGGCTTGCGCACGGAGGACACCGAACGCGCGAAAACCTCCGACGACGCGCCCGCGACCGTGAACGACGCGTCGTCCGCGAAGCCGCAAAGAGCCGCCGCGGTCAAGAGCGACGTCGAGCCGAAGCCGGAAACGGGCAAGGCGAGGCCCGCCGCGAAATCCGGCAAGCGTTCGAAGCCATCGAGCGCTTGAGCGCCCTGTCGTGATGAAAAACGAGGGCTTCGTTCCTGGACGGCATCGGATCGAGGATTACGGCGACGGCGGTTTTCGCTTCGCTGAAATGTCCCACCGCGGCTCGATCCTCGCCGGGCCTTCCGGCGTGCGCGCCCTCCCGCTCTCGAAGGCCAGCGAGATCGACGCCGCGACGCTCGATCTCGTGTTGGGCGATTGCCCCGATCTGTTGATCGTCGGAACCGGCTCGGACATAGCAGCGATTCTCCCGGTCTTGCGGCAAAAGCTGCGGGCCGCCGGCGTCGGCTGCGAGACCATGGCGACCGGCGCCGCTGTGCGGACATACAATATGCTGATCGACGAAGGCCGGCGCGTAGCCGCGCTGCTGATCGCGGTCTAAAATGAGCGCCTCGTCCGAAGCGCGCGCTACGGAACTCGCGGGGCATTACGCGCTATGCGAGGCGGCGGTGCATGAAAAGGACCGCGACGCCTGGCTCGCCGCCCTGTTCGCCCCCTCTGAACGCCGCCGCTATCTGCACGCGCTACGCGCTTTCACGCTCGAAATCGAGGACGTGCCGACAAAGGTGACGCAGCCCCTTCTTGGCGAAATGCGTCTTCGCTGGTGGGCTGACGCGCTCGTCGCCCCGACGCGCGCGGAAGGCGCCAACGCTCACCCCGTCGCCGACGCGGTGATGGACGTCATCGCGGCGTGCGATTTGTCGCCGGACGAGTTCGTGGCTTATCTCGACGCGCACGTCGTCGATCTCTATGATGATCCTTGCGACACCGTCGACGTGCTGCTCGCCTATTGCGACGCCACCTCGTGCGCCATGCTGCGCTGGAGCGCCGCAGCGCTCGGCGCGTCCTTTGGGAGCGCCGAGGCGCGAAGCGCGCTAACGGACGCCGGGGCGGCGCTGGGCCTGACGCGCATCCTGCGCCGCCTGCCGCTCGGCGGCGGGAAATTCCTGCCGCTCGAAGTTCTCGCCCGTCACGGCGCCTCGCCGGAAGACGCCCGCGCTGGAGTTGACTCGATCCCGATGCGCGCGGCGTTGGATGAGTTACGCGCGCTGGCGGCGACACGCTTCGAGTCCGCGCGCATGAATGCGCGCGGACTGGACGAGGCGACGCGAGCCGCATTGCTTCCCGTGGCGACGCTTCCGCTTTATCTGGAGCTTATGGAGCGACCGGATTATAGTTTTTTCCGGGGAACGATCGAGCCGGCGCCGTGGCGGCGGCAGTGGCGCCTGTGGCGCGCGGCGCGCGCGGGACTTTAGCGCGAAGAGACGCGAGCGCGGGAAACCCGTGGAGGGAGCGAAGGGATGGCGCAGAAGATCGAGGACGATTTCGGCGAGGCCGCCCGGCACCTTCGGGTGGAAACGCTGGTGATGCTGCGCTGGTCGGCGATCGTCGGCCAAACCTTCGCGCTGGTCTACGTCTATCACTATCTGAAATTCGAGTTTCCGATCGGACTGTGCTTCGTCGCCGTCGCCACCTCGACCGCGCTCAACATCGCGTTGCGGGCCGGCACGCCCCGCAGTTTTCGTCTCGACGACAGCGAGGCCGCGGTTTTGCTCGCCTTCGACATTCTGGAGCTGGCCGCGCTGCTGTATTTGACGGGCGGCGTCGTCAACAGTTTCGCGATGCTGTTTCTCGCGCCGGTGATGATTTCGGCGGTGTCGCTGCCGCGAAAGCTGACCTTGCTGCTCGGCATATTGATGGTCGCCGCCGCGACTTTTCTCACCGTCGAATATCTGCCCTTGCCCTGGCGCGCCGACGAGACGCTGCATTTTCCGCTGCTCTATCGCCTAGGCGTCTGGGCGGCGCTGGTGCTCAGCGCCGCCTTCGTCGGCCTATACGCGGCGCGTGTCTCGGACGAAGCGCGCCAGCTCGCCGGCGCGCTTTCCGCCACCGAGTTAGTGCTGGAGCGCGCGCAGCACCTCACGCAGCTTGACGGGCTCGCCGCCGCCGCCGCGCATGAGCTGGGAACGCCGCTCGCGACGATCACCGTCATAGCCTCCGAACTGCAAAAAGCGGCGCCGGAGACCGCGCCGGCGATGAAGGAGGATCTGGCGTTGCTCGCGCAGGAGGCGCGGCGCTGCCGCGAAATCCTGCGCAAGCTCAACTCGCTGGGCACGCAGGAGGCGCATGTGCTCAATGTGCTGGCGATCAGCACGCTGATCGAGGAGGTCGTCGAGCCGCTGCGCGATCCGGAAGTGGAAACGATCGTCACCCACGAGGGGCCGGCGCCCGCGCCCGTTTGCTTGCGCAATCCCGGTATTTTGTATGGCCTCGGCAATCTCGTTGAAAACGCGATCGATTTCGCCAGGACGAAAGTGCGGATCGACACACGCTGGACGCCGCTTTATGTCAGCATCGTCATTCAGGATGATGGCCCCGGTTTCGAACCGAGAATACTGGATCGGGTTGGAGACCCCTATGTGAGCGGCAACTCCGAGGAGCGACGTGTGAAGACCGAGCCGGAATCCGGACTGGGGCTCGGGCTTTTCATCGCCAAGACCTTGTTGGAACGCTCTGGCGCGCTTGTCGAGGCCGCCAATGTCGAGGCGCCGCGCACCGGAGCGCGTATCACCGTTACTTGGCCTCGCCCCGCGTTCGAAAGGCGCACGCAGGCCTGAGGCGGGGGCGTCCGCGCTAGGATATTTTGTCGATCCGACCAATGAAGCTAAAGTGACGCGATATAGATCGACGGGGGACGAAGGCATGACGGGCGAAGATGAGCACGACGCCGATCGCGAGAGCGCGGCGTACATGGCCGAATCCGGTGAATCCCCGGAGCCGCCCGGTGAACTGACGCTGCTGATCGTCGACGACGACAGGCCGTTTCTCCATCGTCTCGCGCGCGCGATGGAAGCGCGCGGATTTACGGTGACCGCCGCCGAATCGGTCGCGGAGGGATTGGCGGAGTTGGAGAAGCACCCGCCGGCCTTCGCTATCATCGACATGCGCCTTGGCGATGGCAATGGCATCGACGTCATTTCCGAGCTGAAAGCCAGGCGGCCCGACGCGCGCGGCGTGATCCTCACCGGCTACGCCAATATCGCGACCGCCGTGACGGCGGTGAAGCTCGGCGCCTTCGACTATCTCGCCAAGCCCGCCGACGCCGATGAAATCTATCACACGTTGATGGCGACCCAGGCCGACAAGCCCGACACCGGCGAAAGCACGATGTCCGCCGACCGCGTGCGCTGGGAGCACATCCAGCGCGTGTTCGAAGCCTGCGACCGCAATGTCTCGGAGACGGCCCGCCGGCTCAACATGCACCGGCGCACCTTGCAGCGCATTCTGGCCAAACGCGCGCCGCGGTGAGGCGGCACGCGCTTTTAACGATTTTCGCGCGGGTAAAGCGCGGTGTGCAGTCGGTCCGCCGCCAGGGCGCCGAAGCGCACCAGCAGCGACCGGCGCGTCGCCGGAGCAAGCCGAAGCAGGGGCGCGTCGCGTCGTAGCGCGGCGCCATGTGCGTCCGCGACGATCAATCCGGCGTCTCCGGGAAAAGCTTCCTCCACGAGTTCGAGCGGAATGGCGAAGTAGAACCGGTCGCAAAAGGCGCGATAGCGCATCCATTTGGCGTCGGCGCGAAAATCCGCCAGCGACGATTTGACCTCGATGAGGCGGATCGAGCCGTCCTTCGCGAGCGCCGCGAGATCGGCGCGGCCGCCATCGGGCAGAGGGAATTCGGCGAGCACGGAATAGCCCAGCGCGCGCAACAAACGACCCGCGCCGCGGGTGACGTTGCGCGTCTGCTCCGGGCGGTCAAGGGCTTCCGTTTCGAACCCTCCCATGGCTCCCCATCCAGCGGCGTGTCGATGGATGGAGGATCGCGCGTCGCCAAGCCCATTGCAAGCGTGTTAAAAAACGCTCGGCCGGCCCGAGCGCCGCGCGATACATGGCAGGATCGCCCCAATGAAGAAAACGATTGCTGCGCTAATCGCCGCGAGTTTGACCGCCCTCGCGCCCGCCACCGGCGCCGAGCGCGTCGTCAATGTTTTCAACTGGAGCGATTACATCGACGCCAAAACGCTCGACGACTTCACTCGCGAAACCGGCGTAAAGGTCGTCTACGACACTTATGACTCCAACGAGATTCTGGAAACGCGCTTGCTCGCGGGATCCACCGGCTACGATGTCGTCGCGCCTTCGGCGACTTTTCTCGCGCGACAGATCAAGGCCGGCGTGTTCCAGCCCCTCGACATGGGCAAATTGCCCAATGCGAAAAACCTCTGGCCGGACATCGCCGCGAAGCTCGCGCGATATGATCCCGGCAATCGCTATGCCGTCGACTATATGTGGTACACCACCGGCATCGCCTACAATGTCGCGAAAGCGAAAGAGCGTCTCGGCGACAAGCCGCTCGACAGTTGGGAGCAGGTTCTGCGCCCCGAGAATTTGAAGAAATTCGCGGATTGCGGCGTCAATGTGATCGATAGTCCCGAGGATCTGCTATCTGTCATGCTCAACCTGCTGAAGCTCGATCCGAATTCGAAGAAGCCGGAAGACATCAAGCGCGCGGAAGAGCATCTCCTCGCGCTACGCCCCTATATCAAAAAATTTCATTCATCCGAATATATCAATGCGCTCGCCAATGGCGACATTTGCCTCGCCATCGGCTGGTCGGGCGATAGTTTCCAGGCGCGCAACCGCGCGCGCGACGCGGGCAATGGCGTCGATATCGCCTTCGCGATTCCGAAGGAGGGCACGCTAATCTCGCTCGATGCGCTGGCGATTCCCAAGGATGCGCCGCACCCCGAGGAGGCGCATATGTTCATCGACTATCTAATGCGCGCGGACATCGCCGCGCGCAACACCAACACCACCCATTTCGCCAATGGCGTCGTCGCCTCGAAACCGCTGGTTGACGCCGCCATTCTCGGCAATAGGTCAATCTATCCGGACGACGCGACGATGACGCGGCTGTTCGCGGTGACGGCGCCCGATCTTGCGTTGCAGAGAATAATCACTCGCGCCTGGACCCACGTAAAGACCGGGCGCTGACCCGTTAGCGTCACTGATCCGATATCATGCGCTTAAGGAGTTCGATCTCTTCGGCGAGGTTGTGATCCTTCGAGACGAGCCCCTCGATCTTGCGGACCGCGTGAAGCACCGTCGTGTGATCGCGTCCGCCGAAACGCCGACCGATTTCCGGCAGCGAGCGTAGCGTCAGGTTTTTCGCCAGATACATCGCGATCTGGCGTGGACGCACGACATTGGCGGTGCGGCGCTGAGAGAGGATGTCGGCGCGCGACACGTTGAAGTGATTGGCGACGACCTTCTGAATGTCATCGATCTTAACTTTTTTTGGGTCTTGTGTGCGCACGAGGTCGCGTATCGCGGCCTCCGCCATCGAGACGGTGAGCGACGCGCCATTCAGCGCCCAATGCGCGAGCAGGCGATTGACCGCGCCTTCGATCTCGCGGCCGTTGGTCGTCATGGTCTGGGCCACATATGCGATCACTTCCGACGATAGGGAAAAGCCCGCTTGCTTTTCCCGCGCGACCACGACGCGCGCTTCGACGATCTTGACGCGCAGACTCTCGTCCAACGCGTCGAGTTCGACGCAAAGACCGCCCTTGAAGCGGGACAACACTCGCTCATCGAGGTTTTCGAGCATGGCCGGAGGTAAGGCCGCCGCGACGACGACCTGCCGCCCCGCGTCCATCAGCGCGTTCAGCGTGTGGCAGAATTCTTGCTGGATTACCGGGCCTTTCAGGAATTGCACGTCGTCGATCACCAGCATGTCGATCCCCCGAAGTTCCTCCTTGAAAGCGTTCGATCGATTAGCGTGTATCGACGAGACGAAGCCGCTCATGAATCTTTCCGCCGTTAGATAGACCACGCGCTGACCGTTGATTCGGGCGTCTTGGGTCATTGCCTGCAGGAGGTGCGTCTTGCCGAGGCCGACCGCGGCGTGGACATAGAGCGGATTGAAGAGCGGCGCGCCATCCTCGGCGCGCCGCGCCGACGCGTGGCACGCGGCCGCGTGCGCAAGCTGATTCGAACGGCCGACGAGAAAGCTCTCGAAAGTCAAGCGAGGATCCAGCGGCGAGCCGACGAAGCCGTCATTTTCGGCGCGCGCGGCTTTCGCGGAGTCGCTTCGAGTGGCGCCTTGCGTGGGCGCCCGGGCGCCCTTGGCGGCGCTTGAGGCGGGCGCGAATCCTGACCGGGCTTCGGATGGTCCCGGCGCGGGTTCGCGCGGCTTCGATTTACGTCCTTGCGTGCGCAGTTCGATTTTCAACGCCTCGATCGGTCCGAACTCGGCGACCACGTGAGTCCTGATGCGATCGAAGTAATGAGACTGAACCCAACTTTTAAGAAATTTTGTCGGCACGGTGAGGACGACTTCACTCGCGTCAACCCGATCCAGATCGATTCGCGTGAACCAGGATTCGTACACTGCGTCGCCGACTTCGGCGCGCAGCCGCTGGCGCACGCGCTCCCATTTTGCGAAGTCTTCGGGCGTGGGAGGGAGACGTGCTGGTTCAGAGTTTTTGTCGGACATGGGTGCGCCTTGGCGGAGAGGAGACGCGCGGCCGAGCGACGACGGAGCGTCGGCCAGACACGAGACGGAGTCTTGATGTGAAGAGAACCGCTAAGTCGCGCGGTCTTTAGGTCGGCGCGCGCGACCGCGTGCCAGAGTCTATCGGCGGGGGGCCGACCGCGCGAATGCGTGGTGAGTCGAAAGTCCGACTATCGTAACGTGTCACGTCTCTATCCCGCGCGTCCCACCGCGCGCGCGAGGGAACGATAACCGTGTTACCTTCATCGAGCTTTCGCAAAACCGACATTGGATCCCCCTTTCCGGAAAAGCGGTGAAGCTTCTCCGGAATTCCATGCCAAGCGCCTCGCCGTCGCGACTACCCCGCGAAGCCAGACGCATTCGTTGAAAATGTGCCGCCGAACCGGCGCCCGATAAACTCGGAGCCGAAACCCACGATGGGCGCGCGAGTAAACGCCGCGCGCGCATCGCTGGATCGAGATGCTAGCGCAAACAAGGAAGGCCGTTGCGCTGTCTCGATCGACAGTTCGAAGCTAGCAGATGGGAGCGTAAAATGGCAACGCGTCTGCAAACGAAATCGTTATGCGCGAGACGCAAAAAATCGACTTAGCGAGATAAGCGCATCGCAAAACACAGCGTCGTCAGACACAAGCGTCGGCCAATGTGTGGCGTCTTATTTTCGTTGCGCGCCTGTTAAATTTGTCTCGAAATGAATTGCGTAAAACTGTCAAGAGGCCGTGGATCACGCCAATTGCATCGCCTTGTTGGTAAGGAGCTGAATCGGAAATCAAACCGCCGCGCGCGGCTTTCCTGCGTCGAAAATGTTTTTCACGTGTGTCTTTCGAGACGCATTCAATGCATTGACGTCACAACGTCGCGTGAAAAGACGATACAAATGAAGAAGCCCGGCGAAGCCGGGCTTTCAAAGCGCGATCACTTGTCATGTAGCGTCGTTACGCCGCGGTCGCCAGCGCCTTCACGCGCGCGGTGAGGCGCGACACTTTGCGCGACGCTGTGTTCTTGTGAATGACGCCGCGTTGCGCCGCGCGCATCACCACGGGCGCCACCGTATGCAACACTTCCGCGGCGACTTTCGCGTCGCCCGAGGCGATCGCTTCCTCGACCTTTCGCACGAATGTGCGCAACAGGCTGCGACGCGCGCGGTTCACCGCGGTGCGGCGGGCGATCTTGCGAACGGCCTTTTTAGCCGAGCTCGTATTGGCCATTCTTCCTTTTCCTTAAACCGTGCGGCGGAAGACGACAGCGCCCCCCGGAAAAAAAGCAGCCGCGAAATCGCGGCCACGGAAGCGGCTATATAGGCCGGCCTCAGGCTTTTCGTCAACGAAGAAGATGCACGCTCCTGGGGTTTGCCCTCCAATTCGTTGAGCCGCCCGCCTGGGCGTGGTTCAAGTGGCGTCGGCGACTCTCCGGCGCTTTCAAAATCGTTAAAGCAAGACGGGCGCCGGACAAATTCGACTCGAGGCGCGCCTCGCCCCAATCCCGCCGTCGCGCGTCCGACCGTCGTCGAAAGCCCCGCTCGCGCCGCCATCAAGCCGCCGCTTTGTTGCGCGCTATGTCGGCGACGCTTGCGCGAAGCGCCGCGCAGCTGATACCTAAACGTCCATGACTTACGGATCGGACTCCATGACCGCTCGTTTCCTCGCCCGACCCAAAAAACCCCTGGCGTTGCTGCTGATGGGCATGATCGCAGGCGCGAGCTTCGCCGCGCCGGCCTTGGCGCAACAGTCGTGTCAGGGAGATTTTCAACGTTTGACGCAAAGACGCATGGCGCAGATCGGCGTGCTGAACCGCCTGGGAAAAGCCGGCAAGGGACACATGGACCCGATCGCCGCCTGTCCCGCCGCGCGCGCCTTGCTCGGCATCGAGACCGACATGCTGAATTATATGGTCAAGAATAAGGACTGGTGCTCGATTCCCGACAATGTGATCGACGGCTTCCGCGCGGCGCGCGCCAAGAGCCAGGGCTTCGCGAGCCAGGCCTGCGCCGTCGCCGCCAAGGTGCGGGTGATGCAGGCGCAACAACGCAAGCAGGCCGCCGCGCAGGCGGCGGGCGGCGGCGGGGCGCCGCAGC
>JBAUVQ010000202.1:0-4216 GCA_049583305.1 Methylocystis sp. | reverse complement strand
GTGAAAAACCCGCGGCCGCCCCTTCCCGCGCGCCGCGCGCGGTTCGCCCCCGCTGGCCGGGCCATAGGACTTCGCCGCGCCCACGTGGCCGACCGCCGGGCCGAACGAGGCGAGGCACTCGTTATAGGCCATCGGCTCCTTGATCTTCTCGCAATCGTCGATGTTTTTCGGCCCGGCTTGCGCGCTCACGCCCACCAGCAGCCCAAAAACCACGATCTCGCGCAAAAATCTCATCCGCGTAGGGTCGCTCCGGTTTTCTTCTCGGCCTCGGCGACGATTTTTTGCGCCAGCGCCTCGATCTCCGCGTCGGTCAGGGTCTTGTCCCTGGGTTGCAGCGTCACCGCGACGCCGACGGATTTCTTGCCCTCGGGCACGCCGACGCCCTCGTACACATCGAAAATATCGGCGCCGGCGATCAGCGCCTTGTCCGCCCCGAGCACCGCGCGCAACAGCTCGCCGGCCGGCGCCGCGCGATCGACGATGAAGGCAAAGTCGCGCGCGAGCGGCTGCAAGTCGGAAAGCTCCAGCCGCGGCTTGGCCTTGGTGGGCTTGGCCTTTTGCGCCGGCAGCGCGTCGAGATAAATTTCAAACACCGCCAGCGGCCCTTCCACGTCGAGTTCAGCGAGAAGCCGCGGGTGCAACTCACCGAAATGGCCTACCACCGCCTTGGGGCCAAATTGCAGCGTGCCCGAACGCCCGGGATGCAGCCAGTCCGGCCCGCCCGCGACAACCTGCAAGCCGCCGACCGCGACTCCCAGCGCCTGCAACAGCGCGAGCGCGTCGGCCTTGGCGTCGAAAACGCCAGCCTTTTTGGCGGGCGCCGCCCAACCCCGCGCCGCGGCCTGCGTCGTGGCAAGGCCGCGCCTGACGCCAGAGGCGGCGGTCTTTTGGCCCTTCTCGTCGTCGCTGGCGAAGATTTGCCCGACCTCGAACAGCGCGCAATCGCCGAAGCCGCGCGCGGCGTTGCGGCCAATGGCGGCGATCAGCCCCGGCAGCAGGCTCGGACGCATGTCCGAAAGCTCGGCGGCGATCGGATTGGCCAGCGCGAGAGACGCATCGCCGCCGCCAAAGGCCCGCGCCTGTTTTTGCGAGACGAAGGACCAGGTGACGGCTTCCACCAGCCCTTGCGCTGCCAGCGCCCGCCGCGCCGCGCGCGCGCGCTTTTGCATGACTGTCAGCACCGGTGAAGCCACGCCCTCGGCGCGCGACAGCGGCGTCGAGATTATGTTGTCAACGCCGTGGATGCGCAGGATTTCCTCGACGATATCGGCCTTGCCCTCGATGTCCGGCCGCCATGTCGGCGCCGTGATTTTCGCGGAACCCTCGACGGACGGCGCGACCGCGAAACCAAGGCGCGTCAGGGTCGCGGTCGCCTCGTCAGGCGCGATGTCGAGGCCGGTGAGGCGCCTGGTTTCGCTGAACGGGAAATCGACGACGCGCGCCGTGGCGGGCTCCGCGCCCGCGACGACGATTTGCGAGGCCTCGCCGCCGCAAAGCTCCTGGACCAGCTTCGTCGCCAGTTCCAGCCCCGGCAGCGTGAAGGCCGGATCGACGCCGCGCTCGAAACGGTAACGCGCGTCCGAAACAATGCCGAGATTGCGCCCGGTCCGCGCGATGTTATGCGCGTCCCACAAAGCCGATTCGATCAGCACGTCGGTCGTGTTCTCGTCGCAGCCGGAGGCCTCGCCGCCCATGACGCCGGCCAACGATTCGACGCCCGCGTCATCGGCGATGACGACGATGTTTTCATCGAGCGCGTAGGTCTTGCCGTCGAGCGCCAGCAGTTCCTCGCCGGCGCGAGCGCGGCGCACGACGAGATCGCCCTTCACCTTTGTCGCGTCGAACACATGCAACGGCCGCGCGCGGTCGAGCGTGAGGAAATTGGTCACGTCGACCAGCGCGTTGATCGGGCGCACGCCCACAGAACGCAGCCGATCCTGCATCCAGGCGGGGCTTGGCCCGTTCCTGACGCCGCGCACGAGGCGCAGCGCGAACAGCGGCGCGAGATGCGCGTCCGCGGGCGCGAAATCGAGCTTCACGCCCACGGGGCATGGGAAGGCGCTCGCGACGGGGGCGATCGTGGGCGTCGTCAAACGCCCAAGCCCGGCGGCGGCGAGATCGCGCGCGATCCCGGCGACGCCGGCGGCGTCCGGACGGTTCGGCGTCAGATTAATGTCGATGACCGGATCGCTCAGGCCCGCCCATCGCGCGTAGACCGCGCCGACCGGCGCGTCCTCGGGCAACTCCATGATGCCCTCGGAATCGCCGGGAAGCTCCAACTCGCCCGCCGAACACAGCATGCCCAAAGACTCGACGCCGCGGATGACGCCCTTGCCGAGCGTGAATTTCTTGGCCGGGATATAGGTTCCCGGCGCCGCGAACACGGTTTTGAGCCCCTTGCGCGCATTGGGCGCGCCGCAAACGACCTGCAAGGGCGCGCCTGAACCTGTATCGACCGAGCACACTTGCAAGCGGTCGGCGTTGGGATGCGGCGCGGCGTCGATCACCCGCGCGACAATAAAGTCTTTCAACAGCGCGGCGGGATCGCGCACATCCTCGACCTCGAGGCCGATGCGGGTCAACGTGTCGACGATCTCGGTGAGCGAAGCCGTGGTGTCGAGATGAGTCTTGAGCCAGGAGAGGGTGAGTTTCATTGGGGGCGATTCTTGAAGATGAGGTATACTGCCAGCGTTCGACGATCCGGCCTTGAAAGTCCTTCGATCAATTTGATCGTGGACTTGGCTAAATTCACGATATCGGCGCTTTGGTTTCTCGAGTAGAGCTGTCGCTCGGGAAGATAGTCGGACCGAATTCGCTCGCTTTGCAAGCGAACAACCCGATCGCCGATGTGAGTTAGCGTTCGATTGCCCCTGAGGGGTTCGGAGCTGAAAGCCGTCTTGAGCGATCCGTGATCGAGCGCCCGATAGACCCGTTCATATTCATTCGTGCCCCTCGTCTCGTCATCGCCACCGAGCAATTCGTCAGCGCACATGCGCGTCAGTTCATGAAAAACGGCGTAATAGGCTGTGCTCACAGCCCGCCGCCGCCGAGTCGAATCTTCTTTTCCGCCGCTGCTGCTGCCCCGGGTCAATTCATCGGCCAAGTGGAGCAAATGTCCGCTCATCGTCATCGTCAATGCTCGCCGGACGTGGAACGCATTTCCTCGTCGGGGAAATCGTCGGCCCCAGGGTAGTCCTGACTCAGGAACACAAAGCGGCGGTCTCCCTCTTGTTGAAGACGATCTCGAATGGCGCCGACGGAATCGTATAGCTCGTCGATGTCCTCGACTTGTCGCGCCAGATGAACGGTTACACGGATAATTTCCTCGCCATCGAAATCTTCCTCGGCCTTCACATCGGCGCTGGAATAGCCGTTCTTCGCGAGCCGTTCGCTCAAGACGCCCGTAACGACTTCTCTGACTTGGGTCATGTTCATGTTCAGATTCTCCCTCACCCGCTCAATCCCCCCGCCAGCGTCGGGAAGTCCAGCGGCCGGAACCCGTAATGCCGCAGCCAGCGCAGATCGCCCTCGAACAGGTCGCGCAAATCCGGCATTCCGTATTTCAGCATGGCGAGGCGGTCGATGCCCACGCCAAAGGCGAAGCCGCGGTAAACATCGGGATCGAGGCCGCAATTCCTCAGCACATTGGCGTGCACCATGCCGCAGCCCAGAATCTCCATGAAGTCCTCGCCCTCGCCAAAGCGAATTTCGCCGCCCTGGCGCCGGCATTGGACGTCGACCTCCATCGATGGCTCGGTGAAGGGGAAGAACGACGGGCGAAACCGCAGGTTCACCGACTTCACCTCGAAGAAGGCTTTTAGAAACTCCTCCAGCACCCATTTCAAATGGCCGATATGCGTGCTCTCGTCGATGACGAGGCCCTCGACCTGATGGAACATCGGCGTATGCGTCTGGTCGCTGTCGCACCGGTAGGTGCGGCCCGGACAAATCACGCGGATCGGCGGCTTTTGGCTCAGCATCGTTCGCACCTGCACAGGGCTCGTGTGCGTGCGCAAGAGCTTGCGCTTGCCGTCGGCGCCGGGCGAAAAGAAGAACGTGTCGTGCATCTCCCGCGCCGGATGACCCTCGGGGAAATTCAGCTTGGTGAAGTTGTAGTCGTCGGACTCGATGTCCGGCCCCTCGGCGACCGAAAAACCCATGTCGGCGAAGATCGCCGCGAGTTCGTCCATCACTTGCGACAGCGGATGCAGCCGCC
>JBAUVQ010000201.1:0-4536 GCA_049583305.1 Methylocystis sp. | reverse complement strand
ACATGATGCTGTCTCCTTGCCCCCGAAACAGGAGCCAAACGCCAACCCGCTGGCTTCCCCGGCCCGCGCGCTCCTCCTGAAAGCTACGGCGTAGCAGCCCTTTTTGTAAGGGCCGCGACGCGGATTTTAAGCGGGATGATGAATCATCGGCGAGGAAGTCCGAGGAGAGCGGCGAGGCGGGTTCACCCGGCCGTGGTCGTTTCCTCTTCGTCGCGGACCGTCATTTCGTTGCCGTGCCACACGAAATCGTCGAAGAGGCAGGCGTCGACGAACATCACCGGAAGCATCGCGTCGCGCGCCAGCATCGCGAAGGGCATGCGCCAGTCGATCACCCAGCCGCAGACGCGGGCGAGCAGCATTTCCGAGCCATAGAGGGAGAGAAGTATGGCCGCCGCGGTCAGCGCCGCGTCGCCGTCGAACAACAGCGCGGCATAGGCGCCAAGGAAGACCGGAGCGAAGCTGCCGTTCATGAATTCGGGGATGAAATAGAGGGGAAAGGTCACTCGCCGCAACCTCGCCCAGCGCACGTGACGCGAATAAACCTCGCGCGCCGCGCGCCGCCCCAGCGGCTGTTCGAACGGCATGTCCACGAGCCGAACCTTGAGGCCCTGCGCGCGAACGATCTTGGTCGAGGCGGCGTCCTCGGCGATCTCGGCCGCGAGCGCGCGAATGCCGCCGGCGCGATCCAAAACCTCGCGCCGCCACATCATGTTCTTGCCTTGGGCGAAACCGATGCCGATGGCCTCGGCGCCATACTGCCAGCGCGCCTGAAACGTGTTGAGAACGGCGCATTCCACGTCGGCCCAGAAGCCTTCGGGACGCGATCCGATCGGCATGGAGACCACCAGCGCCGTGTCGTCGCGGAACGCCGCCAGCATGGTCTGGATATAGTCGCGGGGCGGCAGGGCGTTGGAGTCGGCCAGGACGACATAGCGGTGCAGGGCCGCGTCCCAGCCCTTGACGCAATTATTGAGCTTGGGATTCGCGCTGACGTAATCGTCGCCGACCAGCAGTCGCGCGGGGATGTTGGGATATTCGGCGATCAGCCGCTCCACCATCGGAATGATCGGATCATGCGGCGCCTGCACGCAGAACAGCAGCTCGTATTCGGGATAATCGAGTTCGAACGAGGCGCGCAGCGTCTCCTCGCTAAAGGTCTCAAGTCCGCGCAGCGGCCGCACCAGCGAGACGGGCGGGGCGATCGCCGGAACCGGCAAATCGCGCGGGCGAGCGCGGCATTTGCGCGCTGTCACGAATATGGCGGAAAAATTGAGAATCAGCAGCGCGAGGCACCAAGCGGCGCAAATATAAGCTACAACGGTCATTTCCACTCTCTCGTCAGGCTTGGCGTCGCGCGGCGTCGAATTTTCGGGCGGTCTCGAACACTTGAGGCGCGCCATCGCGCTTTTTGCGCCCGCCAGCGGCGCCAAACCGAAGGCCGGGACGGGGCAGGCTCAATATTCCGCCTGACATTTGCGCGCTGTCTTGGCAAAAGGGAGCCAGCGCGAGACCCGCGTCCCCTCGGGGTCTTTCCCAAACCTTATGTTGAAGCTTGCTCATGACAACTCCAATCGTCCGTTTCGCGCCGTCTCCGACCGGCCGCATCCATATCGGCAACGCGCGGCCAGCGCTGTTCAACTATCTGTTCGCGTCGAAACAACATGGTAGATTCGTGCTTCGTTTCGATGACACCGATTTAGCCCGGTCCACGGCGGCTTTCGCGCGGGAGATCGAAATCGATCTGGCGTGGCTCGGGATCGTCCCGGATCTGACGGTGCGGCAGTCGGACCGCGCCGCGCTTTACGAGGCGGCGGCGGAGCGCCTGCGCGGCATGGGGCGGCTCTACCCCTGTTACGAAACCGCCGAGGAGCTGGAGAAGCGCCGCAAGATCCAGCAGGCGCGCGGGCAGCCGCCGGTCTATGACCGCGCCGGCCTGCGCGAGTCGAAGGAGGCGCGCGCGCGGTTCGAGGCCGCGGGACGGCGTCCGCACTGGAGATTTATGCTCGAGCAGAAGTCGACCGGCTGGACCGACCTCATCCGCGGCGAGGCGCATATCGACTGCGCCTCCCTGTCCGACCCGGTGCTGATCCGCGAGGACGGCAGTTTTCTCTATACGCTGCCGTCCGTCGTCGACGACATCGACATGGGCGTCACCCATATTATCCGCGGCGAGGATCACGTCACCAATACCGCCGTGCAACTCCAGATCTTCGCGGCGCTGGCGTCGGAGCGGGCGCCGCCGGTTTTCGCCCATCACAATCTCCTGGTCTCCGGCGCGGGCGAGGGGCTTTCGAAGCGAACCGGCTCGCTGTCGATCGCGTCGCTGCGCGAGGAGGGCTACGAGGCGCTGGCCGTCGCGTCGCTGGCGACGCTCACGGGCTCGTCCGAGGCGGTGCGGGCGGTCCGCTCGCTTCAGGAGCTCGCGGCGCATTTCGATTTGTCGCACATCTCCCGCAATCCCGCGCGGTTCGATCCGGACGATCTCGCGACGCTGACTCATCGGACGCTGGCGGGCTTCACCTTCGAGGATGTGCGCGAGCGACTGGCCGCGCACGACATCGTGGGCTTCAAGGCCGAGCCGTTCTGGCTGGCCGCGCGGGGCAATCTGACGCGATTCGACGACGTGCTGGACTGGTGGCGGGTCGTGGAGGGAGAAATCAGTCCGCATCGCGAGGATGAGGAGTTTTTGCGCGCCGCGCTGGATGCGCTGCCGCCGGAGCCCTGGGATGGGACGACCTGGAGCGCCTGGACCGGCGCGATCAAGGCGGCGACCGGCCGCAAGGGCCGCGCGCTGTTCCATCCGCTGCGCCTCGCGCTGACCGGCGCCGAGACCGGGCCGGAACTCGCGGCGCTCTTGCCGCTGATCGGCCACGCAAGGTCCGCGGCGCGGCTGGCTCGCTCTTCCTGAGGCGTCCCCGTCGCCTTTTCGAAACGCGTTTCCGTGCGTAATATGCGCGGGTCAATATCGCCCGGAGGAATTTCCATGGTTATTTCGCTGTTTTCGTCGCGCCGGCTGATGCTCGTCGCGTTCGCGGTTGGCTTCGCCACCTCGGCTCTCGCGCAGGCGACCCAGACGCCCGCGCCGTCGTCCCCGGCCGCTCCTCCGGCGATGACCACGCCGGCGCCGTCGGCGGCCAAACCCGCGCAGACAAAGCCCGCCGCCGGCGCGCTGCTCGACATCAATTCGGCGAGCGCCAACGATCTGGACGCGTTGCCGGGCATCGGCGCCGCCAGAGCCGCCGCGATCATCAAGGGCCGGCCCTATAAGGGCAAGGACGAACTGGTGCAGAAAAACATCCTTCCCCAGGGCGTCTACGACAAGATCAAGGACAAGATCATCGCCAAGCAGAAGTGAGCGCGGCGGGGCTTCAACCGTTCCGGCGCCGTTCGTGACGCGTGTTTTTGTCGACCGGCTGCCGATCGACGACATTCTGGGCGATGTCGGCGCCTCGCTTCGCGCGCGCAACAATCTCGTGCTCGCCGCGCCGCCCGGCGCCGGCAAGACCACGCGCGTCCCGCTGGCGTTGCTGGACGCTCCCTGGCGGGGCGACAAAAAGCTGATCCTGCTGGAGCCTCGCCGGCTCGCGGCGCGCGCGGCGGCGGCGCGCATGGCGGCCTCGCTCGGCGAGCCCCTCGGCGAGACCATCGGGCTGCGGATGCGGCTTGAATCCAAAATTTCCGGCCGGACGCGCATCGAGGTCGTCACCGAAGGCGTGTTCGCGCGCATAATTCTCGCCGACCCGGAGTTGTCGGGCGTCGCCGGCGTATTGTTCGACGAATTTCACGAACGCTCGCTCGACGCCGATCTCGGCCTCGCGCTGGCGCTCGACTCACAGGGCGCGCTGCGCGAGGATTTGCGCCTGCTCGTCATGTCGGCGACGCTGGACGGCGCGCGCGTCGCGAGGCTGTTAGGCGAGGGAACGCCGGTTCTCGAGAGCGCGGGCCGCGCTTTCCCGGTCGAGACGCGCTATCTCGGTCGCGATCCGAACCTCCGCGTCGAGGAAGAAGTCGCCCGCGCGATCCGCCGGGCGCTGGCCGAGGAAGAAGGCTCGATCCTTGTCTTTCTTCCAGGGCAGGGCGAAATCGTCCGCGTCGCGTCGCTGATGGCCGAACGCGGCCTTCCCGCCCATGTCGATCTCGCGCCGCTTTACGGCGCGCTGGACCGCGCCGAGCAGGACCGCGCCATCGCGAAAACGCCTCCCGGCCGCCGCAAGATCGTGCTCGCCAGCTCGATCGCCGAAACCTCCCTGACAATCGAGGGCGTGCGCGTCGTCATCGACTGCGGTCTCTCCCGCGTCCCCGTGTTCGAGCCCAATCTCGGACTGACTCGGCTGGAAACAATCCGGGCCTCTCGCGCCAATGTCGATCAGCGCCGCGGCCGCGCGGGGCGCGTCGAACCGGGCGTTTGCTATCGCCTATGGGAGGAAGCGGCGACCGGCGCGCTGCCGGCTTTCGCGGCGCCCGAGATTCTCGCCGCCGATCTTTCCGGCCTCGTGCTCGATCTCGCGCATTGGGGCGCTCAGGACGCCTCGACGC
>JBAUVQ010000200.1:0-13425 GCA_049583305.1 Methylocystis sp. | reverse complement strand
GGCGCGAGCAGATCGACGACCTTGATGCCGGTTTCAAGAATCTGCGCCTCGGTCGCCTGCTCGGCATAGGAGGGCGCGGGCTGGTGGATGGCGCGACGCGAGGTCGTCAACATCGGACCGGCCTCGTCAACCGGCTCGCCGATCACGTTGATGATCCGTCCCAGCGTCTCGTCGCCGACCGGCACCGAGATGGGAGCGCCCGTGTCCGTGACCGGCTGGCCGCGGGTGAGACCCTCCGACGTGTCCATCGCGATGGTGCGCACGGAATTCTCGCCAAGATGCTGCGCCACTTCGAGAACGAGGCGGTTGCCCTGGTTGTTCGTTTCCAGCGCGTTCAGAATTTTCGGCAGATGCCCGTCGAATTGCACGTCGACGACGGCGCCGATGACTTGGGTGATGCGCCCCGTGGCGAGATTGCCCGATGTCATGTCAGTCCTCACTCTTTTTCGTCAGAGCGCCTCGGCGCCCGAAATGATTTCGATCAGTTCCTTGGTGATCATCGCCTGCCGCGAACGATTGTACTGCATCGTTTGCTTCTTGATCATGTCGCCGGCGTTGCGCGTCGCGCTGTCCATCGCGCTCATGCGGGCGCCTTGTTCCGAGGCGGCGTTTTCGAGCAGCGCGCGGAACACCTGCACCGAAATGTTGCGCGGCAACAGTTCGGTCAGGATTTCGTCCTGGCCCGGCTCGTATTCATACGAAGCCTGAGCGCCAGTCGGCGCCGGCTCGTTCTCGTTAACGGGGATTTGCGCCGGAATCAGCTGGAGAGCCGTCGGAATCTGCGCGATCACCGACTTGAATTGCGAGAAGAACAGCGTCGCTACGTCGAAGCCGCCGTCCTCGAACAGCTTGATGACCTTCTTGCCAATCGGATCGGCGTTGTCGAAGCTGATCTGACGCAGCCCGCGCAATTCGATCAGTTCGATGATGTCCTTCTCATATTGTCGGCGCAGCTGATCGTAGCCTTTCTTGCCGACGCAGAGAATCTTGACCGTCTTGCCCTGCCCCTGCAGGCGAACGATGTGTTCGCGCGCGAGACGCACGATCGAGGAATTAAAGGCGCCGCACAACCCGCGCTCCGCGGTGGCGACGACGAGCAAGTGCGTGTCGTCGCGCCCGTTGCCGGCGAGCAGTTGAGGCCCTCCGACCACGCCGCCGGCGAGGTTGGCGAGGACGCTCTCCATGCGCTCGGCATAGGGGCGCGCCGCCTCGGCGGCCGATTGGGCGCGGCGCAACTTCGCGGCGGCGACCATTTGCATCGCCTTGGTGATCTTCTGCGTCGCCTTGACGGAAGAAATGCGGTTACGGAGGTCCTTCAGCGAGGCCATGGGCGTTCTTCTTGCCTAACGTTCGTTTGGCTGGGTCTTCGTGAACTTCGTGTCTTTGTGGTTGCTTTCGCCACGAAGACACGGAGGACACTTAGGTTTAGGCGAAGGTCGTCGGATTACGCGAAGGTCTTCGCATACCCCTCGACGACGCTCTTCAGCTTCGCCGCGGAATCGTCGGACAGATCCTTCGAGGTGCGAATCGCTTCCAGCAGATCGTTGTGCGACGTGCGCAACAGGGCCAGCAATCCGTCCTCGAAAGCGCGCACACGGTTCACGGGCATCGGATCGAGATAGCCGTTGACGCCCGCGTAAATCACGCAAGTCTGCTCTTCCATCTTCAGCGGCGAGAATTGCGGTTGCTTGAGCAATTCGGTGAGGCGCGCGCCGCGATTGAGCAGACGCTGCGTCACCGCGTCGAGATCGGAGCCAAACTGCGCGAACGCCGCCATTTCGCGGTATTGCGCGAGTTCGCCCTTGATCTTGCCGGCGACTTTCTTGGTCGCCTTCGTCTGGGCGGAGGAGCCGACGCGCGACACCGACAGGCCGACGTTCACCGCCGGGCGAATGCCCTGGTAGAACAGATCGGTCTCGAGGAAGATCTGGCCGTCGGTGATCGAGATGACGTTGGTCGGAATATAGGCCGACACGTCGTTGGCTTGGGTTTCGATGACCGGGAGCGCGGTGAGCGAGCCCGCGCCGCGGTCGTCGTTGAGCTTGGCCGCGCGCTCCAGCAGACGGGAGTGGAGATAGAACACGTCGCCCGGATAGGCTTCGCGGCCCGGCGGGCGGCGCAGCAACAGCGACATCTGGCGGTAAGCGACGGCCTGCTTGGACAGATCGTCGTAAATGATAACCGCGTGGCTGCCGTTGTCGCGGAAAAACTCGCCCATGGCGCAGCCGGAGAAGGGCGCCAGGAACTGCATCGGCGCGGGGTCCGAGGCGGTGGCGGCGACGATGATCGAATATTCCAGCGCGCCGCGCTCTTCGAGCACCTTCACGAATTGCGCGACGGTCGAGCGCTTCTGTCCGATGGCGACATAGACGCAATAGAGCTTCGCTTTTTCGTCCGGACCCTCGTTCAGCGACTTCTGGTTGAGGATCGTGTCGAGCGCGATCGCGGTCTTGCCGGTCTGTCGGTCGCCGATGATCAACTCGCGCTGGCCGCGGCCGATCGGAATCAGCGCGTCGACGGCCTTGAGGCCGGTGGCCATCGGCTCATGCACCGATTTGCGCGGAATAATGCCAGGCGCCTTGACGTCGACGCGAGAGCGCTTCGCGGCCTTGATCGGGCCCTTGCCGTCGATCGGATTGCCGAGCGCGTCGACGACGCGGCCAAGCAACTCGCGGCCGACCGGCACTTCGACGATGGCGCCAGTGCGCTTGACCGTCTGGCCTTCCATGATGTCGCGGTCGGCGCCGAAAATCACGACGCCGACATTGTCGGTTTCGAGATTGAGGGCCATGCCCTGAACGCCGTTCTCGAATTCGACCGTCTCGCCGGCCTGGACGTTGTCGAGACCGTAAACGCGAGCGATGCCGTCGCCTACCGACAGAACCTGCCCCACCTCGCTGATCTGGGCCTCATTGCCGAAATTGGCGATCTCGTTCTTGAGGATCGCGGAAATTTCCGCGGCGCGGATATCCACCATCAGCCGACCTCTTTCATGCGTGTGCGAATAGAATTGAGCTTGGTCTTCAGGGAACTGTCGACCATGCGCGAACCGAGCTTGACTATGACGCCGCCAATGATCGAGGCGTCCGTCTTCACGTCGAGATTGATGGTCTTGCCTCCCGCCACGGCGGCAAGGGCCTGCCGCAGCGCGTTTTCTTGATCTGAACTCAGCGGGGCGGCGACGGTCGCTTCCGCGCGCACGACGCCCTTGGCCTTCTCTTCCAGGCGGTGGAAGGCGGCGATGATGCCGGACAGCGCGAAGAGGCGACGTTTTGTCGCGACCAAGCGAATGAAGTTCGCGGTGATTCCGCCGATCTGCGCGGAGGAGAGCACCGCGTCGAGCGCCTTCGTCTGCTCCGCCGCGGAGAACACTGGGCTCTCCACGAGATGACGAAGATCAGCGCTCCCGCCCAGCATTTTTTGAAAAGCGGCGAGCGCTTGCGAGACTTCCTCGGTCGCGTTTCGTTCGGTCGCCAGCTCGTAAAGGGCGAATGCGTAACGTCCCGTTACGCCGGAAAGGTCGACTCCGTCTTGAGCCACTTTGTTTTGCTCTTTAAGATCGGCGCCGCCTTGAATGCTCCCGGTCGCGCCGTTAGCGCGGCGGCGGAATTTGAAGCGTTCAAGCGACGATAAGGTCAGGGTGGGGAACCAAGGCCGCAACGCCTCCGCTCCAATGCGAGCGTCCCCTAACACAGGCTATTTTGTGGCGCAACCCTGTCGACCCGCGAGCGACGCCCGACGAGGCGCGAATAGGCGGCGACATTCGCGCGAACGCGCGCTATAGGCCTAAAATCGATTAAATATGCGCGAAAATGCGGGGGCGGGCATGACGGCGGCGGTCGTGGGCGTGATTGGGGGCTCGGGAGTCTATGATCTCCCCGGCCTGGAAAATATTCGCGAAGAGCGCGTGGACACCCCGTGGGGCGCGCCTTCCGACGCGCTGCGTTTCGGGACGATTGGCGGCGTCCGCGCGGTGTTTTTGCCGCGTCACGGGCGTGGGCACGCGCTCTCCCCCTCCGGGATAAACTATCGCGCCAACATCGACGCGCTGAAACGGGTCGGGGTCACCGATATTGTGTCGGTGTCGGCCTGCGGCTCGTTCAAATCCGAGCTTTATCCGGGACTTTTCGTGTTGGTCGATCAGTTCGTCGACCGCACTTTTTCAAGGGAGTCTTCGTTTTTCGGGAATGGATGCGTGGCCCACGTTTCGATGGCGCATCCGATCGCGCCGCGGCTGTCCGAACGCTTGGCCGCCGCCGCCAAGGCCGAGAATATTCCTTGCGCCCATGGAGGAACTTACGTTTGCATTGAAGGGCCGCAGTTTTCCACTTACGCGGAGTCGCTGACCTATAAGGCCGCCCGCTACGACGTAATCGGCATGACCGCGCTGCCCGAAGCCAAGCTCGCGCGCGAGGCGGAAATTTCCTACGCGACCATCGCCATGGTGACCGATTTCGACTGTTGGCATCCCGAACACGACGATGTCGACGTCGCGGCGGTGATTGACGTCGTGCGAAAGAACGCGGCGGCCGCCAACCGATTATTGGCGCGATTGCTGAAGGATTTCCCGGCGGAGCATGAACCCTGCCCCAAGGGCTCGGATCGCGCGCTCGACAATGCGATTCTGACGGCGCCCGAAGCGCGCGACCCCGCGTTGCTCGAAAAACTCGGCGCCGTGATGGCGCGGGTCAATGGACGCTAGAGCCGGTTTCGCGGCGCCAAGGGTTGGCGAATCGATTCTTTTTCACGCCCTCGCCTCGAAGGCGCCGCCCGACGAGGACCTCCGATGTGGAATCGCGCGGCGTCAGGGCTAGGCTCGATTCGGCGCGACCTCCGTTTCAAGGTTTGGGTCGCAGACGAAAATTCCCGCCGCGAAATTCGCGGCGGGCGAAGGTTTAGGGCGTGGCGCGCGCATAGTCGGCAATGATCCGCTCAAGCACGGCCAGCGGCACCGCCCCCGAAAGCAGGCCGGCATTGTGAAACTCGCGCAGGTCGAACTTCGCGCCAAGCGCCCGCTTGGCCTCGTCGCGCAGGCGCAGCCAGGTCAGCTTGCCCACCATGTAGCTGCATGCCTGTCCGGGCCAGACGCAGTAGCGCTCGATCTCGGTCGCGGCGGCGCTTTCCGGTTCGCCAAGAGTTTCGACGAAATAAGCGACCGCCCGCTCGCGGCTCCAGTCCCTGGCGTGCAAACCCGTGTCGACGACGAGTCGCGCCGCGCGAAACAGCGCCGCCTGCAATTGGCCGACGTGGCCGAGCGGATCGTCGTCGTACATGCCCATTTCGACCGCCAGCTGCTCCGCGTAGAGCGCCCAACCTTCGCCGTAGCTCGAGAACCAGGTGATCTTTCGGATCAGCGGCAGGGCCGGCATCTCGTTCGCCAGCGTGATCTGCAGATGGTGCCCGGGGATGGATTCGTGATAGGTCAGGGTCGGCAGCTTCCAACGCGCCAGTTCCGACGTGTCGCGAAGATTTATGTAGTAAGCGCCGGGTCTCGCGCCATCGAGGGAGCCTTCCTCGTAGTAGCCGCCCGGTGCTCCCGCTTCGATTTCCTTGGGAATGCGCCTGATTTCAACCTCCGCCTTGGGTAGCGCGTCGAAATAGTCGGGCAGTTTCTCGCGCACCGCCGCGACCTTCGCGTTGAGATCGGCGATCAATGTCGCCTTGGCGGCATCGGTGTTATCGTAGAGAAATGTTGGATCGGCGCCCAGCGCCGCCAGCCGCTGTCCGACGCCAGGTCCGGGGAAGCCTTGACTGTCAAGCAAGCGGCCAATTTGCGCGGAAAGCTCCGCGACAAGCGCGAGGCCCTGTTCGTGCAGTTCGTCGGGCGATAACGTCGAGGTGGTGCTGTGCTTCAGCGATACGCGATAATAGTCCGCGCCCTTGGGCAGTCGGCCAACCCCGGCGACGTGGACGGCGATCTTGCGCAATTCAGCGAGATAAGCCGCCTGCCGGTCGAGCGCCGGGAGAATCTCGCGGGTATAGGCCGCTTCGGCCCGCCCCGCCCAATCGCCCGATAAATTCTTCGCCTTGACGCGACGCGCCAGCGATTGCACTAGCGTGGCCTTTTCCGCCGGCGTCCCAAGGAACGCCCGCATTTGCGCCAGCGCCTTGTCTATGGCGAAATCCGGAGGAGTCACGCCGACGCCGACGTCGTGCCGCGCGAGTTCGAGCTCTTCGTCCATGAGCCTCGCGAATTCGTGAAGGCGCGCGACATAGGCCTCGGCGTCGTCGGAGGTCTCGATCCGGTGCTTGGTGTCGAGGAAATCTGGAACCTCCCGATAGGAGCCGCTCAACTGGCTGAGAACATAGGGCTCGCCCGATCCGCCTCCGCCATAGTTGAAATTGCGATCGCCCTCGTTCTGGACCTCGGTCGTGAACAATACTGTGTCGTAGCTGACCGCGTCGGCCGCGGGCAGCGCGGAGCGGTCGATGCTCCGCAATTGCGCCAGCCGCCGCTCGGTCTCGGCGGCGCGGCGGGCGACGGCCGCCGGAGAATTCTCGCTCAAGCGGCTCTTCAGCCCCGCCAACTCGCCTTTATCAAGCCCGAGACTCGTGGCGAGTTCGGGATGGCGTTGCAGGCGCCGCTGAACGAAACCGTCGAATAATTCATGGAGTTTTGCGCTCTCGCTAACCGGCGCTGGCGTCGCCTGATCGGCGCGCGCCGGCAAAACGGGCGCAAGTCCCGCGGCCACGCCGCCAACGAGCAATTCACGACGAGTGAGCATGCGGAAAGTCTCCAAATTTTGAAGCGGCCAACATATGCGACGAAACGAGATAGTCTATGATCGCCAGGAATTACAGTGCCGTGACGGAACTCGTCGTCGCATCATCTTACGGGGCGAGATCGCCTCGGAGCGTATTCTTTCGAAACCCGCCACCCTGAATGCGTCCATCACCTTCCGGTCCCAGTACAGAATAGTCGATGAAACAGAATAGTCGACGAAATTTCGACGATATGAAACAGGCGCGCCGAAACATCGACGGCGCGAGGCGCTCCGCCGGCCGCTCCGCCCAAATCGCATTCTCCAGGATTCAACGCGGACGCAGCCGGTGAATTCGTGATAAAGTTGTAGGGGCGGAGAACCCGTTCCGCCTCTGTTGGCATCTCGTCCCAGCACCCGGTCGGCCCCAACCGCCAAGACCGGGTGGGGATATGGTTTTTATGAGGAGCGCATCATGACCCTCGATAGCGACGCCACTCCCCCAATGCCCCACGACATCGGCCATTTGCTTCGGCACTTGCGCGAGCGTTGGGGCTGGTTCGCCGCCTTCGGCGTCTTGACCCTGTTCCTCGGAATCGTCTCGCTCGGCGTCGCGGGCGTGGCGACCTTGGTGTCGGTCTATATGATCGCCTTCTTCATGATCCTGATCGGCGGCATCGAGATCACGATCGGCGTCAACGCGCACAAATGGAGCAATCGCATCATCGTCGTGCTGGTCGGCCTGCTCTACATCGTGGCGGGCTCGTTCGCGCTGGCCAATCCGCTGACCGGCGCGGTTGGGTTCACGCTGATGCTCGGCGCGGCGCTCACGGCGACGGGTGTCGCGCGGATCGTGTTCGCGACGCGCCTGCCCGAAGGCCCGAAGTGGTATGTCGCCGCCGCCGGCCTCGTGACAGTGCTGCTCGGAGTTTTCATCGTGGCCGGCTGGCCGGAAAACTCCCGTTACGTGCTCGGCGTTTTTCTCGGCGTCGACATGATCATGTATGGCGCGAGCTGGCTGAATTTCGCTCTTTTTTTGCGCCTTCGCGCGACGCACGCCCACTAACCTCCCGCATTCGCGCGACGTGGTCGCGCCGCCTCCTCGCCGGACTCGCAGCATATGACCAAATGGGCCTATAATTTTCGTCAAGGCGAAGCCGACGGCGCGGCATCGATGAAGGAACTGCTGGGCGGCAAGGGCGCGGGCCTCGCCGAAATGGCGCGGTTGGGTCTGCCTGTCCCGCCCGGCTTCACGCTGACCACCGAGGTCTGCGCTTATTTCTACACGCACGACAAGACGTTGCCGATGGATTTGAGCGCGCAGCTCGACACGGCGCTGGCGCGGATCGGCGACGTCGCCGGGCATTCCTTCGACGACCCCGACTGGCCGTTGCTCGTCTCGGTGCGCTCGGGCGCCCGCGCTTCAATGCCCGGGATGATGGACACGGTTCTAAACCTCGGACTCAACGACAATACCGTCGGCGCCCTCGCCAAAAAATGCGGGAATGAGCGCTTCGCCTTCGATTGCTACCGCCGCTTCATCGAAATGTATTCGTCCGTCGTGCTCGGCGTCGAGCATCACGAATTCGAGGAGGCGCTCGAACACTATAAAGAACAGCGCGACATCGCGCTCGACGCGCAACTGTCCGCCGACGACTGGCGCGCCGTCGTCGCGCTCTACAAGGGCGTCGTCGCGAACCACAAGGGCGTTGATTTTCCGCAAGACCCGCACCAGCAGCTTTTGGGCGCGATAAAGGCGGTGCTCTCTTCCTGGATGAACAATCGCGCCATCGTCTATAGGGAACTGAACAACATACCGGCCGATTGGGGCACCGCCGTCAACGTGCAGGCGATGGTGTTTGGCAATATGGACGATAGTTCCGCGACCGGCGTCGCCTTCACCCGCAACCCCTCGACCGGCGCGCGCGAGCTTTACGGCGAATTCCTGATCAACGCGCAAGGCGAGGACGTCGTGGCCGGCCTGCGCACGCCGCGGCCGATCAGCGCCGCCGGCGACTCGGGCGAGGTCTCCCTAGAGACCGCGATGCCGTCGATTTACGCCGAATTCAAGGGCTACGCGGAGAGACTCGAAACACACTACCGCGACATGCAGGACATGGAGTTTACAGTCGAGCGCGGAAAATTATGGATGCTGCAAACGCGGAACGGCAAGCGCACCGGGCCCGCCGCGCTGAAAATCGCGGTCGACATGGCCAATGAGGGACTGATCGCTCGAGACGAAGCGCTGTTGCGGATCGACCCCGCCTCGCTCGATCAGTTGCTGCACCCGACCATTGACCCGGACGCCAAGCGAACCATTCTCGCCAGCGGCCTTCCTGCCTCGCCAGGCGCGGCCTGCGGCGAAATCGTCTTTGAAACCAAGGAGGCGGAGGCGCTCGCCGCGCAGGGGCGCAAACTGATTCTGGTGCGCGTCGAAA
Source organism: Methylocystis sp. (assembly GCA_049583305.1). Classification (GTDB taxonomy): domain Bacteria; phylum Pseudomonadota; class Alphaproteobacteria; order Rhizobiales; family Beijerinckiaceae; genus Methylocystis. Next base: position 4,286 of record JBAUVQ010000200.1, on the reverse strand, counting down.
CCAGCCCCGAGGACATCGGCGGGATGCACGCCGCGCAGGCCATTCTCACCGCGCGAGGCGGCATGACCTCGCACGCCGCCGTGGTCGCCCGCGGCATGGGAAAACCCTGCGTCACAGCCGCCGTGGGCCTGCGCATCGACTATGAAGATCAAAGTTTTTCCGTCGCTGGTCGGCGCTTTCGCAAGGGCGACACGATCACCGTCGACGGTTCGTCTGGCCAAGTCATCGCCGGCGCGGTCAAAATGCGGCGTCCCGAGTTGACCGGCGAATTCGCCGTGCTGATGGACTGGGCGGACGCGGCGCGCCGCCTGAAGGTGCGCGCCAACGCCGAGACGCCATCGGACGCCAAGGCCGCGCGCAAGTTTGGCGCGCAAGGCATCGGCCTCGCCCGCACCGAGCATATGTTCTTCGAAGGCGAGCGCATCGTCGCCGTGCGCGAGATGATCCTCGCCGACAGCGCAGACGGCCGCAAGGCCGCGCTGGCCAAGCTGCTGCCGATGCAACGCGACGATTTCAAGGAGTTGTTCGAGATCATGGCCGGCCTACCGGTGACGATCCGCTTGCTCGATCCGCCGCTGCACGAATTCCTGCCGCACAGCGACGCGGAGATCGCGAGCGTCGCCAGCGCGATGGGCGCGGACCCGTCGAAATTGCGCAAGCGCGCGCAAGAACTTTCCGAATTCAACCCCATGCTCGGCTTTCGCGGGGTGCGTCTCGGCGTGGCCTTTCCCGAAATCGTCGACATGCAGGCGCGCGCCATTTTCGCGGCGGCGATCGCCGCGGCGACCGTGACGGGCGAGCCCGCGAAGATCGAAATCATGGCGCCGCTGGTGTTTTCGAAAGCCGAACTGGACCTGATCAAGCAGCGCGTGGACGAGACCGCGCGGGCGATCGAGGCGGAGACGGGACTGCGCTCCAGCTATCACATCGGCGCGATGGTCGAATTGCCGCGGGCGACGCTGCGCGCCGGCGACATCGCGTTGACGGCGGAGTTCCTCTCCTTCGGCACCAACGATTTAACGCAAACGACGCTCGGCATTTCCCGCGACGACGCCGGGGCGTTTCTGGGCGCCTATGTGGCCAAGGGCGTTTTGCCGGCGGACCCATTCGTGACCATCGACCGGGAAGGCGTTGGCGAACTCATTGCCATCGGCTGCGCCAGGGCGCGCGAGGCGCGGCCCGATGTGGCGCTGGGCGTCTGCGGCGAGCATGGCGGCGACCCGAAATCCATCGCCTTTTTCGAGGAAGTGGGCGTCGATTATGTCTCCTGCTCGCCGTTCCGCGTGCCGATCGCCCGTCTCGCGGCCGCCCAAGCCGCGTTGCGGCGCGAGCGCTAACCAATTGGCGGCTCCGTCACCGCGTTGGCGCCCACATTGGACTCGGAAGGCGCGAGCAGCGCATGGCGCAAAAGATCCCTCAACCTCCCCGTGCGCGCTTCGGTGAATCGCGAAAACACATAGGCGATGACGATGGCGCATAGCATCAGCGCGAAAGCCAAGGTCCAGTGCAACGGCGTCGGGAGTTGCTTGTACCAGTCCCGGCCAAGCAAGCTGCCGGCGCCCGCCCAAACGAAAAAAACGAACGGCGCATGAGTCGCATAGAGCGAATAAGAAAAATCCGACAGCTTCCAATGAACGGGGGAAAGACGATCGAAAAGCCCGCCCTCCGCCACGAAACGGAGGGTCAAAAGAAGGTTCGCGAACGTGCCGGCGACGGCGATATCCGCGAGCGTGGACACGACGGGATGCGCCGCGACGAGCGGTCCCCGAGCGCCAAGTCGCATCGCCGCGCTCGTCGCTAGAAAGACGCAAAGTGACAGTCCAGCGGATTTTATAAGGGGGCGCGGCGCCAGTCGGATTAGCGCGCCGAGCACCCAAACACCGTAGCCGAGAAGAAAAAAGCCTTCGGGAATGGACATCGCGACCACCCCCGCCGCGCCGCAAACGAAGGCCGCGAGCCGAAAGCCCTTGGAATAGGCGGCGCACCAAGGAAGCAGCAACAACGGGAAGGTAATGTAATACCACATCTCGCAAGCCAATGACCACAAAGGGCCGTTCGTGCCCGCCTGCGACGCCCAAAGGTGCTGCTGTTGCAACAGCGTCCAGAGAATGTTGATCGGGTTGAATATGCCATCGAAAAATGGCGCGTCATAAATGCCGGAGTGCGGAAATATCCGCCGACCAATGAAATCGACCACGAAGCCATAGACCAGCGCGGGCGCCATCACGATGTAAATACGGCTGAAGCGATCGATCAGATACCGCCCCAGCAAAAAAGCGCGCTTATTCAATGCGCCGAGCACACCGCCGCCGACAAGAAAGCCCGAAATGACGAAGAAAACCACAACCGCCTGGTGCGAAAACGCGGCCAGGAACCACCACAGGTAAACACCTGGGCCGTGCGGCGCGACCATGATATCGGAAATCTGAATCAGCTGTCCCGCGTGGCCCATCAGAACCGCGGCGGCGGCGACCCAACGGGCCAGTGCGAGGAAGTTCGAAACGGCTTTGTTCACACGGTCCTACCCATCGCCCCCAAGAGGCCGCCCTCTCGCTGAACGTCGCTAAAGCGTCGTCAGACGACTAATATTTAATCATGTCATTTTGGCGCCATGTGACGCTCACCATCCCCGCGTCCCGCGGGGGCGACGGCAAGCAAATCGGAAGGTTAACGGGCGAACGGAGAAAACCACTTTTCTTCGGCGCGCCTTAACCAGAAGCTAAGCCGCGAGGACAGGAGGCTTTTCCCCCGCGCCCGATCGCTGTACCATTTAACGAATTCCTTAGAGTGATTCGTGTACTCCAATAGGCTCTTGTTCGAACTGGCCCGGCCTCGCCTTCCCGCGTCGCATTTCCGAGCGTCGTTGTGGATGTCTCTGACCAAACCCATCATTAGCTGGATGACCCCATGACGAAATTCGCGCTCGATTCCCTAGACCTAGCGGCTCTGCTTTCTTCCCGCGTCTGTCACGACGTGATCTCGCCCGTCGGCGCGATCGTCAATGGCCTCGAGGTTCTCGAGGAGGAGAAGGACGCCGAGATGCGCGGCCACGCGCTCGCGCTGATCAAGTCCAGCGCCGAGGAGGCCTCCGCGCGCCTGCAATTTTGCCGCCTCGCGTTCGGAGCCGCCGGCTCGAAAGGATCGTCGATCGACACCGGCGACGCGGAGCACGTCGCGCGCCAATTATTCGCCGACGACCGCACTCGCCTCCACTGGACCGTGCCGCGCGTGTTGATGCCCAAGAACAAGGTGAAACTGCTGCTCAATCTGTGCCTGATCGCCGATGCGGCGATTCCGCGCGGCGGCGATATTTCCATCTCCGCCAAGGGCGAGGACGACGAGATGAGCTTCATCGTCGAGGCCAAGGGCGTCAACGCGCGCGTGGCGCCCGGAGTCGCCAGCCTGCTGGCCGGAGAGCCGGAAGATGGCGCGGTCGACGCCCGCGCGGTTCAGGCCTATTACGCCGGACTGGTCGCGCGCTCCTGCGACCTCGATGTTTCGCTCGCGGTGGTCGGCGACGTTGTCACCATCGAGGCGAAACGGACCGCGGTCGAGGCGACCGAGGAGCAGCCTGAGCAAGTTAGCGCCGTCGCCTGAAGCTGATCGAACGCCTCGCGGCGCGGGGCGCCGCGAGGTTTTTCGAGCCCGTCGACCATCGCGCCATAAATATAAGCGCCCGATGACGCGGCGATTTCTGGTCTCTTAACTCCTTCGCGCCACAGTGACTCTTGTTTGCCGCCTTGCCGCGCCCGCGGCGCGAAAGTCGCCATGGACGATTTGCTTACCGAGTTTCTGGCCGAGTCGGCCGAACACATCGACGCCGCGTCGATGGAACTCGTGCGCATCGAGAAGGACCCCGGCGACTCGGCGCTCATCGCCAGCCTGTTTCGACATATCCACACAATCAAGGGCAGTTCCGGTTTCCTAAGCCTACCGCGCGTCGGACGCCTCACGCACGGAGCCGAATCGCTGATCGGCCGGCTGCGCGACGGCGCGCGGGCGAGCGGCGAGCACATTTCCCTCATTCTCGCGGTTGTGGATCGCCTCTCGGCGCTGCTGTGCGAAATCGGCCGGCTTGAGATGGAGCCGGAGGGCGATGATTCCGATATTTTGCGGACGCTCGAAGCGCAGACCAAACTGCTGAAGACCGCCCCGGAACCGCCCCCGCTGGCCCCCGCCTGGACGGCCCCCGCGCCCGAATCCGAGGCCGGCGTCGGCGCGGCGACCGGTTCGGCCCTGGTGGCCAATGCGACCGCCCGGACGACGGAAACGGTGCGCGTCTCGGT
>JBAUVQ010000199.1:0-6997 GCA_049583305.1 Methylocystis sp. | reverse complement strand
CCCCCAGCGCGCAGGCGAGCAGGAACAGCGCCGACGGCAGCGTGAAGGCCAACGACGCCGCGAGGCCGCCGGAAAGGCCGCCGCCGCGCAGCACGCCAAGCGCGAAGGCGACTTGGCTCGACGCCGGCCCCGGCAGAAACTGACACAGCGCGACGAGATCGCCATAGCTCGCCTCGTCGATCCATCGCCGCCGCGCGATCAGTTCGTCGCGGAAATAGCCAAGATGCGCGACCGGCCCGCCGAAGGACGTGACGCCGAGCTTGAGGAACACGCGAAAGACTTCGCCGGCCGAGCCGCGCGCCGGCGCCACCGCGTCTTCGTTCGAGGCCACGCTCACCCCCGCTTCAACCGCTCCAGCACCGCCTTGGTCGCCAGACCGTCCGCCGGCTGCATGCCGACGCTGAGTTGCCAGGCGTGGACGGCATTGCGGGCGACGCGGCCGAGCTTGCCGTCGATGGTCCCGTGGTAGAAGCCGAGCCTCGTCAGCGCCTGCTGCATCTCCTTGCATTGCGCGGTCGTCAGCGGCGTCACTTTTGGCCAAGGCGTGATCGGCGTCGCCGCGCCGCCGATCCGGTCGGCGAGGATCGCCACGGCCAGCGCATAGGCGTCGGAGGTGTTGTATTGGCGGATGACCTCGAAATTGTCGGTGATGAGAAAGGCCGGGCCGCTCGCGCCCGCCGGCATGTAAAGACTCGCCGGTCCGCTCGCGGGCGGCGCCCCGCCATCGGCGGCGGTAAAGCCCAGCTCGCGAAAGCGCGAAAAATCCATGTCGAAGGCGGCGAAGTCGAAGCCTTGCGGCAGGCGGACCTCGACGCCCCAGGGCAGCGCCGGGTTCCATCCCGATTTTTGCAGAAAGCTGGCGATGGAGGCGAGCGCGTCGGGCTGCGAGGTCCAGATGTCGGGCGCGCCGTCGCCGGCGAAACTCGCCGCGTATTTGAGATAGGCCGAGGGCATGAACTGCGGCATGCCCATCGCGCCGGCCCACGAGCCGCGCAGGCGATGGCGCGGAATCCCCTGTTGCAGCAGCAGCAGGCCGGCGACATATTCGTCGGACAGCTTTTGCGTCATGTGGCCCTTCCAGGCCAGCGTCGCCAGCACGCGCAACACGTCGGCGCCGCCGGTCGCCGTCCCGAAATTGCTCTCGATGGCGAGAATGGCGATCAGAATCTCGCCGGGAACGCCGTTGCGCTGTTCGATCTGTTTCAGCATATGCGTCAGTTCGCCGGCCAGCGCGCGCCCGCGCGACACGCGACTCGATGTCGCGGCCCCCGCGACATAGGCGGGAATCGACACGGTGAATTCGGATTGCGTGGCGGGTTTTGTCACCACGGCCGACTCCGGCGTCAGCCCGTTCGCCGCCTCGTCGAAGGTCTCGCGCGAGACGCCGGCGGCTTGCGCCGATGGCCACAGGCTTTGCACAAAGGACTGAAAATCTTGGGCTTGCGCGAGGGCGACGGGGGCGCCGCAGGCGAGCGACGCGGCCCCGAGCAGCAGGGCGCGCCGGTCGAGCGAGGCGAGGTTGCGCGATATTTGCATGACGGTCTCCGCCGGCGCGTGGGTAGACCAAGGGCGGTCAAGCCTTCCTTGGAAAGATTACACTTTCCGGCAATTCGTTTGACAGGTCCGGATCGCCGGCCTCTACTGGCTACAGCAATTCGGGACAAACAGGGAGCGCGGAATCTCCGTGCGCAGCAGGAAATGACGCAACTTCCCTCGACCAGTGGCCAAGTCGCGCCGATCCGGCCGCGAGGAGAAGGGGTTCCCCGTCCCAGCGAGAACGATCTCAAGACCAAGCTGCGCGACGCGGGGCTGCGCCCGACCGTGCAGCGGCTGTCGCTGTGCGGGCTGCTGTTCGGCAATGGCGACCGCCATGTGAGCGCCGAGGCGCTGCACGCCGAGGCGCGCGAGGCCGGGCTGCGCATGTCGCTGTCGACGGTCTACAACGCGCTGAACCAGTTCGCGAGCGCCGGCCTGCTGCGGGAAATCGCCGTGCAGGGTCCGCGCACCTATTTCCACACCCGCACCGCGCCGCATCACCACTTCCTCGACGAGGCCAGCGGCCGCATGTTCGACGCGGTGGACGGCTCGGTGGAGTTCGCCCGCCTTCCCGCCCCGCCCGAGGGCATGGAAATCGTCGGCTGCGACGTGATCATCAGGCTGCGCAAGAAGAAGCGCTGAGCGCGGGGACTCTTCCTTCTCCCACGGAGTGGGAGAAGGTGGCCCTTGCGGAGCAAGGGTCGGATGAGGGTCGCTGGGAGGGATTCCGCCAAGTCGCGACATCCCTCATCCGGCCCCGCTTCGCGGGGCCACCTTCTCCCGCGAGCGGGAGAAGGAAGAAACGCCGCCTTCACCCCAACAGTCGCTTGATCTCCGCGCGCAGCCCGTCCGCTATATCCGGCCGCTCCAGCCCAAACGCGATGTTCGCCGCCAAAAACCCGAGCTTCGATCCCGTGTCGTAAGTCTTGCCGTCGAAGCGCACGCCGTAAAAGGCCTGTTTCGCCGCGAGCTTGATCATCGCGTCGGTGAGCTGGATTTCGCCGCCCGCGCCCTTTTCGCCCTTCTCCAGCAACTCGAAAATCTCCGGCTCCAGAATATAGCGGCCGGAGATCATCCAATTGCTCGGCGCGGTCCCCCGCGGCGGCTTCTCGACCATGCCGTTGATCTCGAAACTATGGCCGTAATCGGCGCCGATGCCGACGACGCCATATTGGTGCGTCTCGCTTGGCGGAACTTCCTCCACCGCGATGATATTGCCGCCGTGCTTGTTATAAACCTCGATCGCCTGCGCGAGGCAGCGGCTCTTGCGCGGGCCGTTGGCGAGCGTGATCATGTCGGGCAGCAGCACGGCGAAAGGCTCGTCGCCGATAATGTCGCGCGCGCACCACACCGCGTGGCCGAGCCCCAGCGGCGCCTGCTGGCGCGTGAAGCTGGCGCCGCCGGCGGGGAGCAGGTCCGCCATCAGCGCGTCATATTCCCGCGTTTTGTTACGACGGCGGAGCGTGTCCTCCAGTTCGTAGGACATATCGAAGTGATCCTCGATCACCGCCTTGCCCCGTCCGGTCACGAACACGAAATGCTCGATGCCCGCCTCGCGCGCCTCGTCCACGACATGCTGCACCACCGGACGATCGACGACGGTGAGCATTTCCTTCGGCACGGCCTTGGTGGCCGGCAGAAAGCGCGTGCCCAATCCGGCGACGGGTAAAACAGCCTTGCGAATGCGCTTGGTCATGGAGGGTCCGTTGCTCGATGGAGAAGCCGCCGCGCGAAGCGCGGGGGTTGACGCAATGTTAGTTTCCGCCCGTTAATCCCGGGTGACGAAATCGCGCGAACAGGTGACGACGATGACGGTTCTGGTGACGGGCGGCGCTGGTTATATCGGCTCCCACATGGTTTTGGAACTGCTCGACGCCGGCGAGAAGCCGGTGGTGCTCGACGATCTCTCGACCGGCTTTCGCTGGGCCGTGCCCGAGGGCGTGCCGCTGGCCGTCGGCGACTTCGGCGACGAAGATTTCGTGACCGAGACGATCGCGCGCCATGACGTTGAGGAGATCGCGCATTTCGCCGCGAAGATCGTCGTGCCGGAGTCGGTCGCCGATCCGCTCGGCTATTATCTCAACAACACCGCCAAGGCCCGCAATCTCCTGGAGACCGCGACCGGCTGCGATATAAAACGCTTCATCTTTTCCTCGACCGCGGCGGTGTATGGCGACCCGAGCCGCAATCCGGTGACCGAGGACGAGCCGCTAAACCCGCTGTCGCCCTATGGCCGCTCGAAACTGATGGTCGAGTGGATGCTGGAAGACGTCTCCAAGGCGCATGATTTCAACTACGCCGCGCTGCGCTATTTCAATGTCGCGGGCGGCGATCCCAAGGGCCGCTCGGGCCAGTCGACGCCGAACGCCACGCATCTAATCAAGGTCGCGGCGCAAACGGCGCTCGGCCTGCGTCCAAAGATGCAGCTGTTCGGCACGGATTATCCGACGCCCGACGGCACCTGCCTGCGCGATTACATTCAGGTGACCGATCTCGCGCGCGCGCATATGGACGCGCTGCGCTATCTGCGCGGCGGCGGCGCGAGCCTCGTCTGCAATATCGGCTACGGCCACGGCTTCTCGGTCAAGGAGTTGATCGAGACGGTGAAGCGCATCGCCGGCGTCGATTTCCCGGTCGAGATTTCCGGCCGACGCCCCGGCGACTCGGCGGCGATCATCGCCGACAACGCGCGCGCGAAATCCGTGCTGGGCTGGGAGCCGCGTCACGACGATCTCGACGCGATCGTGCGCCAGGCGCTGGACTGGGAGAAGGGGCTGGCCGCGCGCAAGAGCGGGTGAGCGGGGCGCGCGTTCAGTCCGGCGACGACGCGATCGGCTTTGCTCGAACGCCGCCAACTCGTGTCCCGGCGCGTCGTTAACGATCATGTCTTCATTTTAATCGAATCGCGCTAACCTCTTCCCGGGTCGCGTAATTATTTAAGCGCGCGTCAATGATTTGAATGCAAACTACTCATGCGAAAACACTTAATTCATCCTCGCGCGCACAACGAACGGCCGGTGAAACAGCCATGTCCACGCAAACTCAATTGAAACTAAAAACCGCCGAATTGGACCGCTATCCTTCGGTCAAGGTCGAACTCCACGGTCGCTTCATGCTGCCTTCGCGCGCGGAGCATGAGTGCGACGTCATCGAGATGTCGACCCGTGAAATCCGCATCTCCGCTCCGGTCGGGGCGGAGATCGGCGAGAAGATCGTGATCTATATCGCCGAACTCGGTCGCTTCGAGGGCGGCGTCACCCGGCGGGAGCCCGCCGGCTTCGCCATCGGCATGAGCCTGCCGAAGATCAAGCACAACAAACTCGCCGAGCAATTGACCTGGTATGGCAATCGCGAAGCGTGGGATCTGCCGGACAACCGGCGCTATGAGCGGATCGTGCCGTTCACGCGCCGCGCTTCGTTGCAATTGGCAGATGGCAAGGAAGTCATCGTCAAGATCAACGACATCTCCGTCGGTGGCGTCAGCATCGAGACGAATTTCAAACCGCCGCGGGGCGCGAAGGTCACTCTCGGCGCGCGAACCGCGACCGTGCTGCGCACCTTCGAAGGCGGCTTCGTCGCCGTGTTCGACACGCCCTTCGCGGAAGGGGAACTCAACGAATTGACCAGATTATAGCCGACGCGTCGCCGCGGAATTAGTGAATTTTCGAGCGTTCGCCGCTCAACGCCGATTTTCCCGCCTCCTCCGACGCGCGCGAGCCGCTCAAGTCCTCCCGCTTCTGATCGAGGCGGGAGAACGCCACCATTCATTAAGCATATTCGCGACGGCCGCGGGCGACGGAGGGCGCGCGCGGGCGATTTCCGGTCGTTTTCGCACGCCATAAGCCGTTCTTATATTTGAGACGATGATTTAGATCAAGACCAGGCTATAGCGCGATAACTCAATGCGAACGCGGCGTTAAGCCGCACGACCGTCAAGTTAATCCAATGTCAACACTTTCCGCGCAGCCTCGTAATACGATGGAATTTGCGTATTCACGATGAGCTTGACATGAACACCCTCCCGCCCAGGCAATTCGAGCAAAACCTCATTGCCTCCAACGCCTATCAGTCCCCCGCGATGAAAATCGATTTGCCAGCGCGCTTCATGTTGTCCTCGCGCGCCGAGCACGACGCCCGGCTGAGCGAAATCTCGCCGAGCAGCCTGTCGCTCGTCACTCCGGTCGAACCCCAGGCCGGCGAAAAGGTCATCGTTTACGTCGCCGAGCTTGGCCGCTTCGAGGGAAACTTCGTGGAGCGCAACGCTTCGAGCATTTTGATCGGCATGGATTTGCCAAGAGGGAAACGCGACAAGCTCGCCGAGCAATTGACATGCGTCTGCGCCCGCGGACTTCCGGATCTGCCGGAGAACAGACGCGTCGAGCGCATCGTGCCGCTGATGAGACATACGACGTTGCGTCAGTTCAACGGCAAGGAGACGATTGTCAAAATCATCGATTTTTCGCTCGACAGCGTCGGCCTGGAGTCGAACGTCAAGCCAATAACCGGCGCGAGGATTCTCGTCGGATCGAAGACCGCGACCGTCGCGCGTCCGCTTGAAGGCGGCTTCGTCGCGGTCTTCGACACGCCCTTCGCGGAAGGCGAACTCGACGAATTCACGAAGCTTTAGGCTCGCTATTTCGAGCCGCAGTCGGTCTTCAATCTCGTTTCCCAGTCGACGAGCCACTTATATTGGCTCGACTGTTTCGCGTCGGCGATCATCGCGCAGATTCGCGGCAGGAACGGCTCGCGCGCGGCGGGCGGAAGCTCGCGCACGCATTGGTACGCGAGCATCTTCACGTCGAGATAGGGGCTGTCGAAGAACCGCGCGCGCGCCGCTAGATCCCCGCTGTCCGCGGCCGGACACTGGCTGACGCTCGACTTGCCGTATTCGATCTCGGCGGCCCTACGCACCGAAGGGTTGGGATCGGTGAAAAATCCTTCCAGCGCGGCGGCGATTTCATGTTCGTCGGTCACCTCGCCATGCGTCGGCGCGGGCTCCTTCGGAATCGGCATGGAGAGCGCCTCGCCAACCACATCGCCGATCGTCTCGAAGCCGTTGATCTCGATTGGGCGCGCGCCGAAATTCCCCAGGAAAACCGGAACGGGCGTCGAGACCAGCCCCTTGGCGCGGCGCCCGACCGGCCGTTCGCTTCCATCCAAGCGCTCGCCGACTTCGATCCAGAGTCCCTGAAACCCTTTCACGACCTCGTCGACGCCGATCTTGATCGTCAGCGCCCGCGCGGGCTCGCTCGCCGGCAGCGCGGCGATGCAGGTGTCCTTGTAGCCGTTGGCGGTGAATTCCACCGTCGATAGCAGATTGTCCGGCTCGCGGCACGGCGCGCCCGAAACGAGCCGCGCCTCGCGCCATTCCACCGCGGATTTCGTCGCGGAGTTCGTCCCGACGCGGACCGGGTAAAACACCGCGTATCGGCCGTTGGCCAAAATGGGCCTCACCCAAAAG
>JBAUVQ010000198.1:0-2006 GCA_049583305.1 Methylocystis sp. | reverse complement strand
CCAGGAAGTCTACCGGTTGCAAGGCGTCAACATCAACGACAAGCACATCGAAGTGATCGTGCGGCAGATGTTGCAGAAGGTCGACATCGTGGACTCGGGCGACACCCCGTTCCTCGACGGCGAGCAGGTCGACCAGACCGAACTCGAGGAAGCCAACGCCAAGTGCATCGAGGAGGGCAAGAAGATCGCGACGGGAACGCCGGTGCTGCTCGGCATCACCAAGGCGTCGCTGCAAACGCGGTCCTTCTTCTCCGCCGCCTCGTTCCAGGAGACGACGCGCGTCCTCACCGAGGCCGCCGTCAACGGCAAGGTCGATCCGCTGGTTGGCCTCAAGGAGAACGTGATCGTTGGCCGACTGATCCCCGCCGGCACCGGCGCGGCCATGTCGAAGTTCCGCGGCATCGCCAACGGCCGCGACGATCTGATCATCGAACAGCGCGCCGAAACGGCGGAGCCGAAGGCCCCGCAGCCCAGACTGCCCGCGGCGGAGTGATCCGCGGCGCGACGATTTACCGAAAGGCCGCCCGCGGGCGGCCTTTTTGTTGGATCGGGTCGCGGCGCGTCGAGGTTGGCGGAACACGCAACGGACGGAGGCGTCGCCCGCCGCCCCGTCATAAAATCGCCGGACTATTTTGGCCTTGTTAACCCTAGCAACGTTAGTTTCGGCGAAAGAGCGTCGCCGCGCGTCGGCGTTTCCTCATCGCATCTGGAGTTTTCTCTTGGCGAAAGTCACATTCTCTATTCTTTCCGGGGGCTTGTTCGTCACGCTCGCGCTCGGCGGATTCGCGCTCGCGGATTCTTCGGATGGTCAGGCGGAATGGGCGCAGCGTTACGACGCCGCCGAGCGACTCACCGTGTCGCGTTCGACGACGCCGATTCTGTCGACCCAGACCGTCGCCGCGACCGAGGAGGCGATCCGCCAGTATCAGGATATCGTCGGCCGCGGCGGCTGGCCCACGGTGCCAACCGGGGTTCCGCTACGCCTTGGCTCCAACGGCCCCGCGGTTTCGGCGCTGCGCAAGCGGCTGATCGTTTCCGGCGACATCGCCGCCGAGACCGGCGTCAGCCCCGTGTTCGACTCTTATGTCGAGGCGGCCGTGCGCCGCTTTCAGGCGCGCCACGGCATCAACGAGACCGGCTTCGTCAACGAGCAGACCATCGCGGCGCTCAATGTCTCGGCCGAGTCGCGGCTGCGCCAGCTGGAGACCAATCTGGTGCGGCTGCGCAGCTTCTCGCGCGATCTCGGCAATCGCTACGTGACCGCCAATATTCCGGCGGCGCTGGTCGAGACGGTCGAGAACGGCGAGGTCGTCACGCATCACATCGCCGGCGTCGGCAAGATCGACCGCCAGTCGCCGGTCATGCAGACCAAGGCGATCGAGATCAATTTCAACCCGTTCTGGACGGTGCCGGCCTCGGTCATCCGCAAGGATCTGATTCCGAAGATGCAGGAAGAGCCGAGCTATCTCGCGGACCACCATATCCGCGTCTACAACAAGGAAAACCAGGAGCTGCGGCCCGAGCAGATCAACTGGCGCTCGCTCGACGCGATGAACTACCGTTTCCGCCAGGACACCGGCGGCGACTTCAACTCGCTTGGCGTCGTGCGCATCGACATCGCCAATCCTTACGGCGTCTATATGCACGACACGCCGACCAAGGGCATTTTCGGCGACGATTTCCGCTTCGTCTCCTCGGGCTGCATCCGCTTGCAGAACGTGCGCGACTATGTGGCCTGGCTGCTCAAGGAGACGCCTGGCTGGGACCGCGACCATATCGATCAGGTGATCAGCTCCGCCGAGCGCGTCGACGTGAAGCTGACGCCGCCGGTGCCGGTCTATTGGGTCTATGTCACGGCCTGGGGCGCGCCCGACGGCGTGACCCAGTTCCGCGACGACATCTATCAGAAGGACGGGGGCCGCGCCCCCGGCCAGGCCGCGCTACAGGGACGCCCCGTCGCGCAAAACACCAGCGGCGGCAAGCTGCCGCCGAGGGACGACGACCAA
>JBAUVQ010000197.1:0-1509 GCA_049583305.1 Methylocystis sp. | reverse complement strand
TCATTCGCACATTTCGTGCAAATCTGTCACGCCATTCTCACGTTTCACACAAATTCTCAAGTTTTGTGCAGGCGTAACCAATTGAAAATATTGAAATGCCGTCGCATGATTTCCTGCAACGCGACAGAAACCGTCGTGCACAAATGGCGGCTGTATCGCGCGCTGACCGAGGCCAAGGAGCCGCTCGGCGTCAGCGACCGCGCGCTGTCGGTGCTGCACGCGCTGCTCTCTTTCCATCAGGAGACGGCGCTGACTTTGCCAGCCACCGACTCCAAGTCGGCCGAAAAAGATTGGTCCGGCCCTGGCATCGTCGTGTTCCCTTCGAACAAGGAGCTCTCAATCCGCGCCCACGGCATGGCGCCGGCGACGCTGCGACGCCATTTGGCCTGTCTCGTCGACGCCGGGCTGATCATCCGCCGCGACTCTCCGAACGGCAAACGCTTCGCCAGAAGGGGGCAGGGGGGCGCGATCGAGGACGCCTTCGGCTTCGACCTCGCGCCGCTCGTCGCGCGCGCCGAGGAGATCGAGAACCTCGCCGAGGAGGTGCGCGCCGAGAACCGGGCGATGGCGCTGTTGCGCGAAAAAATCACACTGACGCGGCGCGACATCGCCAAGATGATCGCGACCGGCATAGAGGAGGGCGTTCCGGGCGACTGGGAAGGCTTTCACCTGCGCTATGCGACCCTCTCCGGCCGCTACGCGCGCAATCTTTTGCGCTCCGATCTGGAGGCTTTGGCGGGCGAGCTTACCGGGCTTGCCGCCGAAACCCGTAAGTTGCTGGAGAATCATGTAAACCCCCAAAATATGAGCGGCAATGAGTCCCAAAGTGAGCGCCACATACAGAATCAAACTACAAATATATCTGAGCTTGAACCTGGCCCTCCAGAAGGCAGGAGCGAACCGTCCGGGCTCGACGACCAAAAACCGAGGGCTCCATCGGCGCCCGAACCAGAAATCTCGGGAGCAGGAGCGCCAAAACCTGAGCAAAAGCCTGGGACGCCGCGGACCTATCCGCTCGGGATGGTGCTGGAGGCCTGTCCCGATATCCTGGATTTTGCTTCGGGCCGAATTTCCTCGTGGCGCGATCTCGCGACAACGGCCGCGGTGGTTCGAAAGGCGATCGGCGTTTCGCCCGACGCCTGGGCGCAAGCACTCGAAGTTTTGGGCGAGCACGACACGTCGATCGTCATCGCCGCGATCCTGCAGCGCGGGGAGGAAATCAAGAGCGCCGGCGGCTATCTGCGCGTTTTGACCGCCAAGGCGAGGGCAGGGGAGTTCTCGCTGGGGCCCGTGCTGATGGCGCTGCTGCGCGGCAAGGCCGCGAAGGCTGCGCGAGAGAGAAAGCGAGCCGGGTAAGCGGCGGCATGCATGAAACTGTGCAGGCTGGAAGCGCGGTCCGCGGAATTGCGAACTCGAAGGATGGTGATCTATCCTGCCGAGGTTGCGGCGGAGTTGAGCATGACGGGGCGGAACAAAAACGGGGGCGTCGTGACGCGCGCCTTTTTGCGG
>JBAUVQ010000196.1:0-2578 GCA_049583305.1 Methylocystis sp. | reverse complement strand
AGCCTTCGCATGGCTGTTGCCGAAGATCCACTTCGCTCAGCGACACGCCGTAGCGTTCGAGCAGTTCGGCGACTTTATCGGCCGCCGCCAACGCCTCCTGTTCGGTGCAGCCCTGTTCGGTCGTCTTGGCGCGCAATCCCCGGATCCGCTCGATGACGCGGCTTAGATCATCATCGCGGCTATTTGGTCTCGGGGTCTCGAGGGCAATCTGCTGGCTCAGCTCGCGAAACAGCGCCGCGGCCTCTTGGGAAAACCGCTTTTTCGCCGCTTGCTCTTCGAATTGCGCGGCGAAACTATCGAGCGGATTGATTTCACCGCTCCCCACGCGCGCGCGCCGCTGGAATGTCTCCATTTGAATGAGCGCCAGCTGGCGATACACATCGGCATGGCGGCTTTTCCCTAAGCGTCGCAATTCGACGCTGGACGCCAAAGCCGCAGCCAGCCTCGGTCCCGCGGTCAACGCCCGCGCAATTTCGAGGTCGTCCTTGGATGGCTCGGCTCCTTCATCACGTTCAATCCAGTCCCAGGCGATCGCATCGAGTTCATCGTCGGGGTGGGAAAGCGCCAAGACCTCCTCGGGCTCCAGCGGAACGCCGAGACCTAAGCCGACATCCACGCCATGACGCACAAGATGGCGATATACCGCGGCGGCGCACCTCTGATCGTTGATCAGACCCTTGCCCGGCCGGACGAACTCTTTCGCCACGGCGAGAGCGGTTTCATCAAGCGGAATCTTAGGGCCCGTCGCAATATAAAAACCCTCGTCCAGTCGGCAAACGCGCGCGGCGATATCTCGTCCCAGGGCGGATGGCTGAAGCGATTGCTCCAGGAACAGGAACGTCTCTCCTGTCGCCAAATCCTCGGCTTCGAAAACATGGCTCTGCGTTGCCGACAAAATCCGAAACAGCGTGAAGCGCGCCTTTTTGAGCGCCTCCAACGCGGCGGCCTCGTCGAAAGTCTTGGCTTTAAATTGCCGCGCCATTCGGTCGATCGGCCGCACTCCGCTCATCGACGGCGTGAAAATGGAGAGTTCGAGCGCAAAAATCATCGCCTCCGCGGCCCGTTCTTCGGACTGCGGATCGTCAGGCGCGATATCCGCGTGGGTGAGCCACTTGCGAACCGTCTCTTCGACTTTACCTTCGACGCAGAATGTCATCGCCTCGAGAATCAATTCGGCGATCGTCTCTTGCAGGCGCAGCGGCCGCGCCAAAGCGCTCGTATCAGTGGGTTTCCGATTGTGAACTGCAGTCATGAGTCTGCCCGGCAAAGAATCTTTCCGCCAAAAGAATATCATGTGACGCGAATGATTTGGCTTTTGGCCCTGTTTAATCCACCACAGAATTTGCAGCCCTGCTCGAGAGAGGAGAGCTTTTCAATCCTCCCCTTCCATTTCGTCTACGAGCTCGGCGTGTTCGTCGCCGAGGCCCAAAACGCCATCGAGATCAGTTGCGTTAGCGGGCCTCTCCAGCAAGCCGGCGTCCTCCAACTTTTCGATGTCGGGCAGTTCGCGCAGACTGGCCAAACCAAACACCTCCAAAAACTTCCGCGTCGTGACATAGGCGTAAGGGGCGCCGGGTTCCGGGGCGCGCGGACCGGCAGCGATGAGCGCGAGGCTCTTGAGGCGGCCAATGATATCGCGGCTGACTTCCTTGCCAACTAGCCGCGACAGTTCTCCGCGGGTGGCGGGCTGCAGATAGGCGATAGTGGTGACAGCGAGCAATTCGGTCGGCGTCAGTTCTGGCGGGCTGGCGTCCCTAGCGCCGTTGTCCAGCGCGCGGATGGCGTCGGCGTAGCGCGGCTTGGTACGCAATTGCCAGCCTCCGGCGACCTGAACGAGTTCATATGGCCTCGCGCGCAATTCGTCGCGAATGTCGGACAGCAGGTCGTCGAGATTGCAGTTCTTCCCAACCAGTCTCGCCAGCGCCTCGCGTGGCGCCGGCGCGGGCGAAGCAAAAATCGCCGCTTCCACCCGCCCCAGCCATTCGCGCCAGCGCGCTCCGTCGGGAAGGTCGGCCAGCTCTGGATCGAACAGCGGTTGTTGTTCACGTCTTTTGGGACGGCTCATTGCTGATCCCTACAAGCCATAGAGCCGAAAACTCGGCCGACCCGACAATTCGCGCACGGCGCCAAGCTCGACCAGCCGGTCGAACAGCCGGCGGCTGGCGCGATCCGAAAGCCCCGCCAATTTTGCCGCGCAGGCCGGCGCCACCGCGTCGTCGTCGAGCAGCAGTTTGATCACCCGCCCTGCCCCCTTCGCCCGCAGTTTGGGCAAGACCGCGAGCAGCTTTGCCGAGCGGCGTGAGAAATCGGCGGCAAGCGCATAGGCGTCTTGTGCGGCCAGCGCATAGGCCCTGGCGCAATGGAGCGGCCAATCGGCGTCACCGGGGCGCGGCTGACGTCCCGGCGCGGCGCGACTGTTGGAAGCGCCGCCAAAAGCTGCCGACCGCAGCGCCGGATGGGCCAGCGTCGTCGCCAGCAGCGGCAGCGGCGCGGCCCAACCAAGCTTTTGCGCCAGCATCAGATCGCTCAGCCATAGCGCCAGAATCTCGACCTCAAACCGCGACGCGCCGTCCAGCAT